>DATIUV010000071.1:0-3711 GCA_035466595.1 Pelomicrobium sp. | reverse complement strand
AGCCAGAAGTGGGCGCCGAACGACTGCTCCGGCGCGTGCGCGGCCGGCGTCGTGCTGAACGCCACCCAGCCCGCCGGCAGCAGGCGCCGGCCGCCGACGACGCCGTCGTCGAGGTAGAGCTGGCCGAAGCGCGCCCAGTCGCGCGCGGAGGCGTACAGGTAGGACGACGCGACGAAGTTGCCGGCGGCGTCGGGCTCCATCACCGCGGTGGCCATGCCGAGCGGCGCGAACAGCGCGCGCCGCGGCAACGCGGCGTAGCCGGCGTCGTCCGGCAGCGCCTCGCGCACGACGCGCGAGAGGATGTTGCTGGTACCGCTGGAATACTGCCAGCGGGTGCCCGGCGCGGCGGTCAGCGGCTTGCCCGCCGCGAAGCCGGCCGTGTCGGCGCTGGCGAACAGCATCCAGGTGACGTCGTCGAGGGGATTGGTGTATTTCTCGCCGAACGCGAGCCCGCTTTCCATCTGCAGCAGCTGGCGCAGCGTGATCGCCGCGCGCGGGTCGCCGTCACCGCGCCACGCCGTCAGCGGCGCCGGCACGTCGAGGGCGAGCCGGCCTTCCGCGACCAGCACGCCGATGAGCGCGTTGAGTACGCTCTTCGCCATCGACCAGCCCGGCAGCGGCGTCTGCGGGCCGAGGTCCGGCGCGTAGCGCTCGGCCACCAGGCGTCCGTCGTGCAGCACCACCACCGCGCGCGTGCGCGCGCGCTCGCCGGCAACCGCGGGATCGAACGCGGAGGCAACGGCACGCGCGAGCCGCTGCGCGTCGTAACGAGCCGGCTCGCCGGCCCCCGGCAGCGGCGCGGCGCTGACCGGCGGTGGCAGCGCCAGCGCCTGCGGCGCGACGCCGTTGGCCAGGGTGCAGCCGAGGCCGTCGCGGAACAGGGCGGTCTGGCTGCGCAGCCCGAGGAAGCTCGCCTCCACGCGGCGGTCGGCGAGGTCCACCTCGGTGCGGATGAAGCGCAGGATGCCGGGATCGTTGAGCGCGATCTCCTGGTCGAGCACGTCCTGCGCGCCGCGGCCCGAGACGAACACGCCCGAGCACAGCAGCTTCGCCGTGAAGCCGGCGCCGACGAAGCCGACCTGCCAGACGAAATAGCCGGCGCCGGCCAGCGTGATCAGCAGCGCCGCGGCGGCGAGCCGGGCGCGCACGCTCACGCGGCGCCCGGATGACGCTTGGCGCTCTGGATCGCGTGCACCTCCGGCTCCACCAGCTCGATCGCCTCCTGCAGCACGTCCTCGGTGACGCCATTCAGGCTCTGCGTGAGCAACTCCGCCGCTGCCAGCGCCTTCTCCGGCAGCCCCTTCGGATCCACGCGGGCGTAGAACACGGCCGCCGCGCCCACCGCGCGCAGCAGCCGGTCACGCTCGCCCATCAGCATCTCCACCTCGGCGCGCAGCAGTTTGATCTCGTTCTCGTCCGGAATGTGCGTCATCGCTTGCCCTTGTCGGTCAGTAATTCGCCTCGGCGTCCGCGCCCAGCGCCACCTCCACCAGCACCGGCCGCAGCGCGCGCTGCGCGTCCGTGGGCGCCATGCCCACCAGGAAGCCCCGCTTGCCGCCGTTGATCCAGATGCGCGGCAGATCGAGGATGGTCTTCTCCATGTACACCGGCATCGCCTTGCGCGTGCCGAACGGCGAGGTGCCGCCCACCAGGTAGCCCGTGTGGCGGCTGGCGGCCTCCGGCGCGCACGGCGCGATGGTCTTGGCGCCCACCAGGCGCGCCAGCTGCTTGGTGGACACCTGCCGGTCGCCGTGCATCAGCACCAGCAGCGGCGCCTTGCGCTCGTCCTCCATCACCAGCGTCTTCACCACCGCGTGCTCGTCGACGCCGAGCTCGCGCGCCGACACCGCCGTGCCGCCGTGCTCCTCATAAGCGTACAGGTGATCGGTGAAGGTGACGCCCTGCTGGCGCAGGACGCGCACGGCGGCGGTGACGGGCGCTTTCTCGCGGCTCATGGACGGAGTTTAGCCGGACGCCGGGCGCCTGACCAACGGCGCTAGGGCAACGCGATCAAGTCGGCGGGGGTATCGACGTCGATGAAGATGCCGGGGTCGTCGCAGTCGATCAGCGTCGCGCGCCCGGCGTAGGCTTCCACCACGCCGCGAGCGCCCTCGTCACCGTCGAGACGCTCGAGCTCGCCGCGCAGCCGCGCCGCGAAACCCACCGGGTGCCCGCGCCGGCCGCCGCGCTGCGGCGCGGCCACCAACGCGCCATCCGCCACGGCCTGCGCAACGGCGATCGCGGTGCCGGGCTGGATGCAGGGCATGTCGGCCAGCGCCAGCACGAGGCCGTCGATGGTACCGGGAAGCAGGCCGACGCCCCACGCCAGGCTCGCGCCCATGCCGCGCTCGGCCATCGCGAAAACCGACACCGAGGCGCCCTCCGCCGCCAGCAGCTGCGCCAGCTCGCCGCTGCCCGGCCGCACGACGGCGACGACGCGATCCACTGCGGGCGCCAGCGAGCGCAGCGCTGCCACCGCCATCGGCACGCCGCCGACGGGCGTCAGCAGCTTGCGGATGCCGAAGCGGCGGCCGGCACCGGCGGCCAGCAGGAGTCCGCTAACGGCAGGAATCGGTCGTCTCCGTCGCCGCCGCGCACACCGGCACCGCGCCGCGCAGCGCGGTAAGCTCGGCGAGGATCGCCACGGCGATCTCCGGCGGCGTGCGGCTGCCGATGGCGAGCCCGACGGGACCGTGCAGCCGGTCGATCTCGTGCTGCGCGAGGTCGAACTGGGCCAGCCGCTCGCGCCGCCTGGCGTTGGTGGCGCGGCTGCCGAGCGCGCCGACGTAGAAGGCGTTGGACTTCAGCGCCTCCAGCAGCGCGAGGTCGTCGAGCTTCGGGTCGTGCGTGAGCGTGACGATCACGGTGCGCGCGTCCGGCTCCAGCTCGCGCACGACGTCGTCCGGCATGCCCGGCAGCAGGCGCGCGCCGGCGACGTTCCAGCTCCTCGCGTATTCTTCGCGCGGATCGCAGGTCAGCACCTCGTAGCCCAGCGCTTTGGCGAACTCCGCCAGGTAGCGCGAAAGCTGGCCGGCGCCGACCAGCAGCATGCGCCAGCGCGGGCCGTAGACCGAGGTCAGCACGCTGCCGTCGAACGCGAGCACGTCGTCGCGGGTGACTTCGATCGCGCGCGCTTCGCCGCTGGCGAGATCGAGCCGGCGGCCGATCAGCTCCCGGCGGCCGAGCGCGGCGACCACCGCCGCCAGCGACGCCACGTCCTCGACCGGCTCCACCACCAGCTCCAGGGTGCCGCCGCAGGGCAGGCCGTAGCGCAACGCCTCCTCGCGCGTCACGCCATAGCGCAGCACCTCGGGGCGTTGCGGAAACGACGCCGCGAGGCGCCGCATCAAGTCGTCCTCGACGCAGCCGCCGGAGACCGAGCCGCTCGGCGTGCCGTCATCGGCCAACGCCAGCAGCGCGCCGACCGGCCGCGGACTCGAGCCCCAGGTGGCGACCACCGTCACCAGCGCCACGCGCCGGCCGGCACGCCGCCATGCCAGCGCGTCGCGCAGGACTTCGATGTCGGCCGATTCCATCACGCCCCCTTCAGGTCTTCCGGCTTCATCGGCAGACGCGTCAGGCGCTTGCCGGTCGCCGCGAAGATCGCGTTGGCCACTGCCGGCGCGATCGGCGGCACGCCCGGCTCGCCGACGCAGGTGGGCTTCTCCGTGCTCGGCACGATGTGAACCTCGATCTTCGGCGTCTCGTCCA
>DATIUV010000070.1:0-4601 GCA_035466595.1 Pelomicrobium sp. | reverse complement strand
CGAGCATCCGGAGAAGGCGCTCAGCGAGCGCCAGCGGCGCTGGCTCACGCCGTTCCGCCGCCGACGCGCTGCGCGGGCTGAATCGCTGGCTGGTCAAGCGCCTGCTGCGCTTCCGCGTGGAGGGCGGCGAGCACCTGCAGGGCGACCGGCCGCTGCTGATCGCGCCCAACCATGTCAGCGCGCTCGATCCGTTCGTGGTCGCCGCGGTGCTGGATCGCGAGCGGCTGCGCCACACCTTCTGGGGCGGCTGGGTCGGCATCGCGTTCGGCAATCCGCTCACGCGCGCGTTCAGCCGCCTGGCGCGCGCGGTGCCGATCGCGCACGAGAAGGGCGCCATCTCCAGCCTCGCTTTCGGCGCCGCGGTGCTGAAGGAAGGCGAGAGCCTGGTGTGGTTCCCCGAGGGCGAGCGCTCGGACAGCGGCGAGCTGCAGCCGCTCAAGCCGGGCGTCTCGCTGCTGCTGGAAGCGCAGCCGGTGACGGTGCTGCCGATCTTTCTGCGCGGAACGCGTGACGCGCTGCCGCCGGGCCGTCTGCTGCCGGTGCCTGGAAAGGACGTTACCGTGACGGTTGGCGAGCCGGTGGACCCGGATCAGCTGATCCGCGAGGGCGAGGGAGAGGACGACCGCCAGCGCCTGCTCGACGGCCTGCACCGGCGGCTGGAGAAGCTGGCGGCGTGAGGACCCAGGGGCGCCGGAGGCGTCAGCGCGCCGGCACCAGCAGTGCCCATGGCATCGTGGCGAACACGCGTTCAGCCGCCAAACGCGGCGTGCCGCCGTCGTCGGCGGTTTCCACCGTTTCGCCGGTCAGCACGTTGAGCCAGGAGCCCGGGCCCGGCGCATCGATCGCGGTGCCTTCCCACACCGCGCCGGCCGGCGGCCGCGCCGCGCCGTCGAGCGCGGCGAACAGCCGGCCGGCGGCGACCACGACCGTGTCGTCGCCGTGCCGGCGCGCGAAAGCCACGACATGCTCCGTCCGCGCGCCGGTGGTGCGCAGCGGGACGTACTCGCCGAGCGCGAAAAGCACCTCGCGGCTGCGCCGCAGCTGGAGCCCCGCCCAGATGAAATAGAGCTTGATGCGGCCGTCCGCCGGATCATTCAAGAGCGCGCGCGCGAGCCCGGCCCGGAGCGCCGGATCGGCTGCCGCGGCGGCGATCTCGCCGAGCAGCGCGGCGCGACGGTCGTAATCGACCGGGCGCCGGTTGTCGGGGTCGACCAGCGAGAAGTCCCAAAGCTCGCTGCCGCGGTAGATGTCCGGCACGCCCGGTACGGTCAGCTTGAGCAGCGTCTGCGTCAGGCTGTTCCAGAAGCCGAGCGGAGCCAGCTTGCGCGCGAACGGCACGAACTCGGCCAGGAACGCGTTGCCCGAGCCCGGCGCGAGCAGCGCGTCGACGAACACGGTCACGGCGTCCTCGTAGGCCTCGTTGCGGTTGATCCACGACGTGTGAACCTTGGCCTCGCGCACGGCCTTCAGCATGTAGTCGCGTATGCGGATGCGGAACGCGTCGAGCCCGTCGGCGTCGGGATCGGGCACCGGCCAGGCGCCGGCCAGGGTCTGGTACAGCAGGTACTCGTCGTTCAGGCTCGGCGCGCGCAGGCCGTCGATACGGCGCTTGTGACCCCGGTTCATGCGCGCCCAGCGCAGCACGCGCGCGCGCCACTCATCGGTCAGCTCGGAGAGGGCAGCGATGCGCACGCGCACGTCCTCGGAGCGCTTGTTGTCGTGGGTGGAAGTGGCCAGCATCGTGTGCGGCCACACGCGCTGGCGCTCGCGGTTGGCGCGGTGGAAAGCGAGCGGCGTGACGCCGAACGAGCGCGGGTCGCCGCCGACGTCGTTCAGCGCGACGAGCCGGTGATAGGCGTAGAAGCTGGTGTCCTCCAGGCCTTTCGCGGTGACCGGCGCCGTGTACTGCTGGACTTTCATCGCCAGCGACAGCACCTGCTCGCGGTAGCCCGCGGGCTTGCCCTCGGCGATGGCGGTGAGCAGGACCTCGCGCACGAAGTCGTAGGCGGAGACGTCGCCGGCGCGACCGCGCAGCTTGGCCGCGTCCACCGCCTGATTGATGTAGCGGCGGTCGTGCTCGCTGGTCACGCCCTCGTCGACGTAGGTGCGGTACACCGGGAAGCAGGCGACGATCTCGCGCAGCGCGTTGCGCAGGCCGTTCAGCGTGAAGTCGCAGGTGCGGCGGTCGGCTTCGGCGATGCGCGCGAGCGCGCCGGCCAGCACGTTGATCTCGCCGGCCAGCGCCGTGCGCATGATCAGGCGCTTGGCCTGGTACAGCAGGTCGTCGAAGGCGAGTGTCTCGCGCGTGAAGCTGCGGTAGAAGCGCTCGAGGCGCGTGCCGGCGGCGGCGTTGAGCAGCAGGCCGCAGACGAAATTGAGGAAGTCGTAGCCGGTGGTGCCGTGCACCGGCCATTCCGGCGGCAGCGGCTCGTCGCGCGCCAGGATCTTCTCCACCACCAGGTAGGTGGAGAGCAGCGGCGCGGTGTCGGCGTCCTCGGCGCCGGCCGGCAGCTCGGCGCGGCGCCACTGCAGGCGGCGGAAATACTGCAGCGGGTCGTAGAGTCCGTCGGGGTGGTCGATGCGCAGGCCGTGCACCTTGCCGTCCGCCAGCAGCTGCAGCACCAGCCGGTGCGTGAAGGCGAACACTTCCGGGTTCTCCATGCGCAGCGCGGCGAGGTCGTTGATGTCGAAGAAGCGGCGGTAGTTGATCTCGTCGGAGGCGACGCGCCAGTAGGCGAGGCGGTAGGGCTGCGCGTCGAGCAGCGTGTCCAGCGCGTCGAACGAGAGCGGCTCGCCGGCGCTGCCGTTCAGCTCGCGCACCAGCTCGTCGATCAGCCAGGCGACGTCCGCCGAGCGCTCCGCCAGGCTCGCCAGGTGGCGCTTGTGGATTTCCTTGTCGCGGTTGCGCTCGGCCGTGCGGGCGGGGTCGGTGGTGGCGTGCGCGGGCAGGTGGGCGAAGGCCGTGGCGAGGCTGGCAAACTCCTGCGTCACCGGGTTGTCCTCGCCGAGGCGCGCCGCGAGCCGCTCGGCGTGGGGCGCGAGGATCTCGGCGTACTGGCGCGGGTCCACCGGGAAGCGGTGCTCGTAGTACCAGAAGCTGAACTCGCCGCGGCCGGCGTCGAACGCCAGCCGGATCTCGCCGCGTTCCAGCACGGTGCCGTAGGCGTCGCCCAGCACCGGCACCAGTACGCGGCCCTGCAGCTCGTCCTTGATCGGGTTCCAGTCGATGTCGAAGTAGCCGGCGTAGATCGACGCCTGGCCGTTCTCCAGCACGTCGAGCCAGTAGCCGTTGTCGGCGCCCATCACGCCCATGTGGTTGGGCACGACGTCGATGAGCTGCATCAGGCCGTGCCCGTCGAGGGCGGCGACGAAGCGCTCGAGATCCTCCGCCGAGCCGATCTCGGGGTTGAGCGCGTTGTGGTCGATGATGTCGTAGCCGTGGGTGCTGCCGGCGCGCGCCTTCAGGTACGGCGAGCAGTAGGCGTGCGAGACGCCGAGCGCGGCCAGGTAAGGCGCGAGCCTCGTCGCGTCGGCGAAGGTGAATCCGCTGTTCATCTGGAGGCGGTACGTGGCACGCGGGATGACCGGTACCGCCTCAGGCTTTCCCGGAGTCAGACCCTCCGGGTGGGCGCCCCGCCCGCGCTCGCGCTGCAGGGCCTCGGCCAGCGCGGCGACGCGCGGATCCTGCGGCCACTCCTCGAGATTGAGCGGCAGCTTGCGCCGCCAGTTGGGGTGCTGGTCGGTCGTGCCCGGCAGGTTCACCTGCTCGAGCTGGCCGAGCACGTCCTCCATCTGCACCATCAGTACCTTGGCCGGCGTGCGGGCGATGAAGGTGTGGATCGCGAGCGTCAGCTCCTGCGTCATCTCCGGCGCCGAGACGGGATGCACCGTCATCCCCTCCGGCAGCAGGCCGGCGCGCTCCAGCGCCACCAGCAGCCGGGCACGGTCCTGCGCGCGGTTCACCACCTGTGCCGCGCGCGTTTCCTCGTCCGGGTACAGCGCGAGCTGGGCGCGCAAGTCGAGATCGTGGCCCTGCCAGTAGCTCTTCAGCGTCGGCAGATCGTGGGTGCTGGCCGCCACCAGCGCCTGCGCCGGGTACTCCTCGGGCATGCGGAAGTTGCCCTCGCCGTTCTTCTCGAACAGGAGCAGCCGGTAGGACAGCACGCCGAGCGGCGCCAGCGCCGCGCGCACCTCGTCGGGCACCGTGCCGAGATCCTCGCCGATCACCAGGCAGTGATTGCGCTGGCTCTCCAGCGCGAGGATGCCGAGCAGGTCGTCGAACGGGTAATTCACGTAGGTGCCGTCGGCGGGCTTGCCGCCGGGCGGCACCCAGAACAGCCGGCGCAGGCCCATGACGTGATCGATGCGCAGCGCGCCGGCGTGGCGCATCGCCGCGCGCAGCATGGCGATGAACGGCGCGTAGCCGGACTCCGCGAGGCGCTGCGGGATGAGCGGCGGCAGGCCCCAGTCCTGGCCGTTCAGGTTGAAGTCGTCGGGCGGCGCGCCGATGCTGGCGGTCTCGGCGTACAGGTGCTGCCAGCCCCACGCCTCGGCCCCGGCGCGGTCGATCGACACCGCGAGGTCCTGGTACACGCCCACGG
>DATIUV010000069.1:0-3656 GCA_035466595.1 Pelomicrobium sp. | reverse complement strand
CCCGCCCGCCGTCCGGCCCGTCTCGCTCTCGACCCCGCGCACGGGCGCGTCCGCCGTGGTGGTGGGCGTGCGCGACGACCACCTCGACGTCGGCGACGAGGTGCGCTCGACCCTGGCCCAGCGGCTGCTGGAGCTGGGGTTCATCCCGGGCGAGGCCCTGACCGTGATCGGCGCGATCTGGCCCGGGGACGACCCGATCGCCGTACGGCTCGGTCGGAGCATGTTCGCGCTGCGCCAGCGCGAAGCCGCCGCGGTGATGGTGACCCGGCCCGCCGGCGCCTTGCCATGACCGCCGCCGCGCCGACGACGGGCGAGCTGCGGCTCGCGCTCGTCGGCGTGCCCAACTGCGGCAAGACCGCGCTGTTCAACCGCCTGACCGGCAGCCACCAGAAGGTGGCGAACTATGCCGGCGTGACGGTCGAGCGCAAGGAAGGGCGCTTCACCGGCGCGAGCGGGCGCACCTACCGCATCCTCGACCTGCCCGGCACCTACAGCATGACGCCGACGTCGCTGGACGAGGCGATCACGCGCGACGCCGTGCTCGGCAGGCTGGCGGGCGAACCGCCGCCGGAGGTCATCGTCTGCGTGGTGGATGCCACCAACCTGCGCCTGAACCTGCGGCTCGTGCTGGAACTGCGCCAGGTCGGGGCCCCGGTGGTGGTCGCGCTCAACATGAGCGACGTGGCGCGCGCGCGCGGCTTTCACCTCGACGCATCGGCGTTGCAGCGCGAGCTCGGCGTGCCGGTCGTCGAGACCGTGGCGGTGGCGGCGGGCGGCGCCCAGCGCCTCGTCGAGCAGCTCGAGCAGAGCCCGGTGCCGCTGGGGCCGCGCGCGACCAGCGGCTACCGCGACCCGACGCCCGAGGAAGTGCTCGACACGCAGCGCGAGGCGCGCCGCATCCTCGGCAGCATCGGCTCCCGCGAGCCGGCCCGGCAGCGCGTGCTGGAGCGGCTCGACGCGATCGTCATGCACCCGGTGCTGGGGATCGTCGTGCTGGCGGTGCTGCTGTTCGCCATCTTCCAGGCCGTCTTCAGCTGGGCCGCCTGGCCGATGGAGCTGATCGACGCCGGCATCTCCGGCCTGGGCGAGTTCCTGCACCGCGCGTTGCCAGCGGGGCCGCTGCGCAGCCTGCTGGTGGACGGGGTCATCGCCGGCGCCGGCAGCGTCGCGGTGTTCCTGCCGCAGATCCTGATCCTGTTCCTGTTCATCCTCGCGCTGGAGGAGAGCGGCTACCTGCCGCGCGCCGCCTACCTGCTCGACCGGCTGATGGGCAGCGTAGGGCTCTCGGGCCGCGCCTTCATCCCGCTGCTGTCGAGCTTCGCCTGCGCCATCCCCGGCATCATGGCCACGCGCACCATCCCGAACCTGCGCGACCGGATGGCGACGATCATGATCGCGCCGCTGATGACCTGCTCGGCGCGCCTGCCGGTCTACGCGCTGCTGATCGGAGCGTTCATCCCCGCCCGCGAGGTCGGCCCGTTCAACCTGCAGGGGCTGGTGCTGTTCACGCTGTACGTGGCAGGCGTGGTCTCGGCGCTGCTGGTGGCGGTGGTGCTGAAGCGCACCGCGCTCAAGGCCAGCTACCACCCGCTGCTGCTGGAGCTGCCCGAATACCACTTGCCGAACCCGCGCAACCTCGCCATCGGGCTGTGGGAGCGGGCGCGCATCTTCCTGCGCCGCGTCGGCACCATCATCCTCGCGATGATGGTGCTGCTGTGGTTCCTCGGCAGCTACCCCGCGCCGCCGCCGGGGGCGACCATGCCGGACATCTACTACAGCTTCGCCGGCATGATCGGCCGCGCGCTCGAGGTCGTGCTCGCCCCGATCGGGTTCAACTGGCAGATCTCCATCGCGCTCGTGCCCGGGCTCGCGGCGCGCGAGGTGGCGGTGGGTGCGCTCGGCACCGTCTATTCGCTGGCCGCGACCGACGAGGCCGTGGCGGCCACGCTGACACCGATGATCGCCGGCACCTGGAGCCTGGCCACCGCCCTGTCGCTGCTGGCCTGGTACGTGTTCGCGCCGCAGTGCCTGTCCACGCTGGTGGTGGTGAAGCGCGAGACTGCCGGCTGGCGCTACCCGCTGGCCATGGCGGCCTACCTGTTCGGGCTCGCCTATCTCGGCGCCTTCCTGACCTACCGCATCGCCGTCGCACTCGGAGCCGGGTGAGATGTGGCAATGGCTGGTCATCGCGCCGCTGCTGGCCGCCAGCGCCGCCTACGCGGCCTGGCGCCTGGTGCCCGGTGCGACGCGCTGGCGGTTCGCGCAGTGGCTCTCCCGGCGCGTGGCAGGCGGGCCGGGCTGGCTCACGCGGCTCGCCGGCCGCCTCGAGCGTGCCGCGCTGCCAGCCGGCGGTTGCGAGTCCTGCCCGGCGTCGCGGATGACGAACGCGCGCGACGGCCGCCCCTCCCGCCGCTAACGCGCACTTATACTCGTCCCGCGGCATCACCCGCCGCACCAGGGTGCCCAGCATGAGCGCCACGCCCCCGGAACAGCAGGATCCGCCCACGCCGCAGGAAACGCCTGTGGCACAGCAGGCCCTCCCTCCGCCTCCGCCTCCACCGCCGCCGCCCCGGTGCCAGGACTGCGGCAGCGTCCTCACCGGGCGGTACTGCGCCGAATGCGGCCAGCCCGCGGGGACGCAGGTGCTGACGATGCACGAGGTCGCACACGACTTCGTCCACTCCGCCCTGCACCTCGACTCGCGCGTGTGGCGCACGCTGCGGTCGCTGGTGCTGAAGCCGGGCGAGCTGACCCGCGAGTTCATCGCGGGGCGCCGCCAGCGCTACCTGCCGCCGTTCCGGCTCTACCTGGTCCTCAGCGTGGTGTTCTTTGCGCTCTCCGCGTTGCTGCCCGACGGACAGCTCGTCCGGGTGGACGCCATGGGCGACACGGTAGTGGTGCCGGATCCCGCGACGCCAGGGGATGCGCCAGCGGCTGCGGGCTTGTCGAAGGCCCAATGCAACCTGCAGCTCGACGGCGCCCTCGGCGAGCGCATCAATCCCGTGTTCAACGAGGCCTGCACCAAGGTCGTGGCCGATAATGGCCGCCGCCTCGGGGACGTGTTCTTCCGGACCGCGCCGAAGCTGATGTTCCTGTTCCTGCCGCTGATGGCGGCGGCCGCGCTGCTGTTCTACTGGAGGCCCCGGCGGCTCTACGCCGAACACCTGGTGTTGTTCCTGCACACCCACGCCTTCGTTTTCCTGGCGCTGTCGGCCAAGGCGATCATCGACGCGCTGATGAGCCTCCCGTTGCCCGGGGTCGGGCTGCTGGGGATCGCCGTCTTCGCGCTGTTCCTGTACCTGCCGTGGTACGTCTTCCGCGCCATGCGCGTCGTGTACGGCGAGGGCCGCCTGCGGACCGCCGTGAAGTTCATCGCCCTGTCGTTCATCTACTTCGTGCTGCTCGGCGTGACGATGGTCGGCGGGGTGCTGTACTCGGCGATGACGCTCTAGCGGGCCTCGCCGGCGCTATGCTTGGGACATGAGCCGTCGCGCCATCCTGCACGTCGACATGGACGCGTTCTACGCGTCAGTGGAGGCCCGCGACGATCCCTCGCTGGCCGGCAAGCCGCTGGTCGTCGGCGGCACCGGTGGGCGCGGCGTGGTGGCTGCGGCCAGCTACGAGGCGCGGCGCTTCGGCATCCACTCGGCGATGCC
>DATIUV010000068.1:0-5518 GCA_035466595.1 Pelomicrobium sp. | reverse complement strand
CAAGTTCAATCAGGCCAACTCCTTGCTGCGGCTGCATCGCATCGAGGAGGCGCTCGGCATCTACGAGCTGTGCGAGCACGGTTTCCATTCCATCGGCGCCGCCGACGCGGCCCAGCGCGTCGCCCACGCCAAGCTGTTCGCGCAGACGATGGCCGCGGACGACGATGAGTCTTGAGGACGATGTCCGCCAGCTGGTGATCGACGGCGAGCGGGCCGCGCGCGAGGCGCGCGATCCACTCCGGCAGAAGGCGGCGCTGCAGCCGCAGTACGGGCTCTACCTCAAGATTCTGAGCCGCAGCCAGCGGCCGCGGGCCGACTGCGCCGAGGACTATCTGCGGGTCGTCGCCGCGATGCGCGACGAGCTGGTCTACGCCGCGCTCGATTCGGCTCCCGATCCCGGCCGGCCGTCGCCGGAGCGCATCGCCGGCAGTCCGCTGCTCGTGCTGGCGGCGTACCTCCGGCGGCTGCCCGATACCGCCGTGCTGGTGGTGGAGAGCGGCGCCAACGTGCTCACGCTGTTTGCCCTGCGCGGCGGCTGCGCTCCGCTGGAGGAGCGCATCGCCCTCGAGCGCGCGAGCAAGGCCTGCGTCGACGCGCTGGTCGAACTGATGCGGCGGCAGGACGAGGACCTCCGGCGCATCGGCCGCCGCGAACGCATCACGCGGACGTTCTTCGAGCCCATCGAGCGGGCAGCCGCCGCGCTCTGGGAGTCGCTCCCGGCGACGATCCGCTCCGCCATCGCCGGCGCGCGCTGCGTGCTCTACCTGCCGAGCGCTTTCGGCGATCTCAGCGCCTTTCCGCTTGAGCTGCTGCGGGCCGAGGACGGCTGGCTCGGCGCCACGCGCGCGGTCGCGCGGCTGAGTTCGCTGCGCACGCTGTTCGAGCTGCTCTCCCCCGGGCGCATGCCCTCGCAGCTCGTCGCGCAGGCACTGGTCGTGCGCGCGCAGGACAGCCCGGACCTCGCCAAGGCCGACGCCGAGGCCGCGAGCGTGAGGGAGCAGCTGCAGGCGCTCGGGCTGGCGGCGGACGTCGATCCGGCGCCCACGGTCGCCACGGTGCGCGCGGCGCTCGACCGCGGCCTGCGGGCGCTGCACTACTGCGGCCACGGCTTCGCCGGCAAGCTCGGCGAGTACCTGCCGCTCGCCGCCACCGAGCTGCTGGGGCCGCACGATTTCTCGCAGCTCTCGGGCTGGGGCACGCCGTTCGTCTACCTCAGCACCTGCGAGGTCGGCCGCGCCCGCATGACCACGACCGGCAGCGCGGCCGGGGTCTCGACGCGACTGATCGAAAAGGGCGCACCGGCCGTGGTCGGCTGCCTGGTCTCCGTGCCCGACCTCGTGGCCCAGGCCGTGGCTGCCGGCTTCTACCGGGCCGCCGCCATGCACCCGCTGGGCGAGGCGCTCGCCGCCGCGCGCCGGGAAGCGGAAGCTTTCCCGCCGGCGTGCTGGGGCGCGTTCGCCTATTTCGGCGACCCGGCGCTGCAGCTGATGGCCGTGGACGGGGTCGTGCCGCAGATGCGCCGGCGCACGCTGCGCTGGGACTCGCTCGTGGGCCGCCACTTGGCCGTGCGGTCGCCGGCGTCCCGGCAGCGGATGCTCGATGCCTTCGGCGCTGAGCGCGCCGAAGGAGGCGGTGACGCGGACTTGCTCGACCGGGTGGCTGCGTGGCTGGCGACCAGCTTCCGCGCCGAGGAGCCCGAACTGAAGGAGACGCGGCTGAAGCTGTGTCTGGCCGTCGCGCGCGACGATGCGGTCGCCGGCTGCGCGCTGCGAATGCTGCTGGCTATGGAGACGCTGCACGGTTCCTACTACGGCGCGCGCAAGCCGGATCTGGTTCTCGAGCCGGAGGAACTCTCCATTGGTCTTTTCTGCGCGCGCGCGGTCCACGACACGCTCTCTTGGCCCGCCTTCGTCATCGAGGCCGCCCGCAGCGGCGGGATCGGCTACGCGCCGGCGACGCTGCTGAACATGCTCGACGAGGCGACCGGGATGCTGGATGGGTGGCGGCTGGAGGAGCCCGCTGCGGCGACGATGCTGGCGGCGGCGCTGGAGCTCCGGGCCGGCCTGGTTCGCGAACAGCGGGCCTGACGGGCGACTCGTTCGCGGTCGCGTTGCGCCGGCCGCGCGAGTCGCGCGATGATCGGAACCCGGCGGCGGTGGTTTCGAACACCACGGCGGTCGCCGTCGCCAACGGTTGACGCGCAATCCGGCGCTCGACATGCTGCGACCGACATGCCCCGACGCGATGTAGCGCATATGCCTGATGCCTGATGGGTTCGACGCGGATGTACCCCTCGATCGGTCGTTCGCCTCTCGTCCGCCATTGCGCTTGCGCGTGTTGAATCCGCCGCGGCGGCAGCGTCGCGGTCGCTACATGGCAGCCGCGCGAGGCGAGCCCTGAGCCGTCGACCGCGACGCCCCGCGCCGCCGAGAATCGCGACGGCGCTGGCCTTGGCGCTGTCGCTTGCGCTGCCCGCCGGGGCGGCGCAGCCCGCGCCGGCCCTGCGCGTCGTGTTCTTCGGCGACAGCCTGGTGGACAGCGGCAACGTCTACCGCGCGACGCGGCTGCTGGGACTCAATCCCGCGTTTCCGCCGTCGACGCCGCCCTACCGGCGCTATTGGGAGGGCCGCTTCTCCAACGGGCCCAACGTCGCCGATTTCCTCGCCGCTCGGGTGTGCGGCGAATTTTCCACGGCGTCGCTCGACGTGCTCGATCGCGTGGCGCAGACCTGCGCGGTGAACTTCGCTTTCGGCGGCGCCACCGCCGGATTCTGGGAGCGCTCGCCGGCCAGCGCGCTGGGGCCGGGCTTCCGCGCGCAGACCGAGCTGTACGCCTCGGCGCTGGGCAGCCGGGCGGGAAGGGGCGCGCTGCACGTCGTGTGGGTCGGCGCCGACGACTACCTGTACGTGTCGCCGGCGCCGCCGCCGCAGACGGTCGTGGGGAACATCACGGCGGGACTGCGCGATCTCTACGAGCTCGGCGCGCGGCGCTTCGCCGTGATCGACCTGCCGGACCTCGGCCGCGTGCCGATGGCGGCCGGCACGCCGGCGGCCGCGCGTATGACGCAACTGACCGACGCGCACAACCGCCTGCTCGAGGACGCGGTGCTGACGCTGAACGCGACCCTGCCGGGGATCGACGTGCGGCTGGTGCGCGTCTCGGCGCTGGCGAAAGCGCTCGGAATGCAGCCCCGAGCGGGCCCCGCTGCGGGTTGCCTCGAGCGCTTCCTGCGCCTGGCCGCCGCGTGCCGCTCGCTCGAGGACGTGCTGTTCTACTCGCGCCACGGACTGCCGCCGCCGCAGGGGTTCTTCTGTGACGAGCTGCATCCCACGACCGAAGCGCATCGCCGCGTTTTCGTTCTGCTCGAGCGGACGATCGCGGCGCCGCGGTCCTGACGTCGGCGCGCCGCGCTCCGGCGCTCACTTCTTCGACTGGTGGCGGATCTGCGGGTCCTCTTCCTTGGCGCGGGCCTTGGCTTTCTCCTCGATCTCGCGCAAGCGCTTCGCCTCCTCGGGCGAGACCTCGCCGGCCTGCTTGATCTTCTCCTTGCCCTTTTCGGACTCGACGAATTCCTTCGTGCGCTCGCGGTACTCGCGATCGGCTTCCTTGTTGCCTTCACCCTGGATGTTGCGTTTCGGATCGGTCATGGTTCCTCCTTTCCGGTCGTGGTCGGCGCGAGCCGCGCGCATCATGCGTGCGGTCGCCGTGCCGTCATTTCTGTTCCGACGCCCCGCGGGCGCCCTGGGTTCCCGCCGGGCTCATCATGCCGGACAGGCCCTGCAGCTCGCGCGGCGTGAGCTTGCCGTCGCGGTTGGTGTCGAGCTCGTCGAAGCTCGCGTGCACGCTCGGCGATGACTGCGCCTCGGCGCGCGAGATCATGCCGTCACCGTCCTTGTCGATGGCGCGGAAGACGTCCGCGCCGGCGGGCGCGTCGCCCGGGCGCGGATAGCCGCGATCGGCCCGCGCGGGCGCCGGCGCGCGCTCGGTTTCGGCTTCTTTCGGGGCGTAGCCCGCAGCGGCCAGCAGGGCGGCCGCGGGTACCAGCAGCGATGCAATCCAGGCTTTCCGGTTCATGTCGGGCTCCTGTTTCGTCGTCCAATCGGCGCGGTCGACAACGCGCCAGCGGCGTGCGGTCGACGCGCGAAAAGGTCCTGTAGGAAATGTGACACGCGCCGGCAGCGGATGTTTTGCGCCGCCGTTCGCCGGCCGGCCATGCCCGGGGTCCCGGCGCTCTCCATGAACCCTGGCGAAGGACGCTCTCTCGCCGGGTTACTGCCGCCGACGCAACGCCATCGCGGCGACGAAGACTGCCGTCAGGATTCGTCCGAGCGGCACGTGTGCTGGCCGTCGCATGACCGCGGTGGCGCCGAGGGCCGAATCGGCGGAGACTAGGCCTGATGCAGGACTCTCCGCCATGAAGCGCAAGCGTTCCATTCGCACTTCCGACCTGCGCGGCGTCGGCCGACTCGCCGTGGATGCCGTCACCGCCGTTACCGACCTGGTGGAGACGATGCACTATACGATCGCCCGGCGCGCGGCCGCACCCGGCCCGATCGGGTGGGCGGCCACCCGTGGCGTTCCGGGGCTCGTCTATCGCAGCGTGCGCGGCATCACGCGGCTGGTGGGCGGCGGAATCGACGCCGTGCTCGCCCCGCTGGTGCCGCCGCTCGAGCATGGGCGGTCTTCGCCGCGGCGCGAGGCGGTGGTGGCGGCCGTCAACGGCGTTCTCGGTGATTACCTCGAGGCCAGCGGCAATCCGCTGGCGATCGGCATGAGTCTGCGCCGGGACGGCGTGCCCCTCGTCATCGAGCGCGCGGCGCTGCCGCAGGCTTCCGGCCGGCTGCTGGTCCTCGTGCACGGCATCTGCATGAGCGACTTGCAGTGGCGTCGCGATGGCCACGAACACGGCGCCGCGCTCGAGCGCGATCTGGGCTTCACCGCCGTTTACCTGCACTACAACAGCGGCCTGCACGGTTCCGTCAATGGCCGCCGATTCGCCGAATTGCTGGAGCGGCTGACGCGCGAGTGGCCGGTGCCGCTGGACCAGGTGGCGATCGTCGGCCACAGCATGGGCGGGCTGGTGGCGCGCAGCGCCTGCCATTACGGCGCGCAGGCCGGCCACGGCTGGCTCGCGCGGCTGCGCACGCTGATCTTCCTCGGCACGCCGCACCACGGCTCGCCGCTGGAGCGCGCGGGCAACTGGGTCGACGCCGCCCTCGGCGCGACGCGCTACACGGCGCCGCTGGCCAGGCTCGGCATGATCCGCAGCGCCGGCGTCACCGATTTGCGCTTTGGCAACGTACTGGACGAAGACTGGCACGGGCGCGACCGCTTCGCCCGCGACGGCGACCGCCGCCGGCCGCTGCCGCTGCCGCGGGGCGTGCGCTGCTGCGCGGTCGCGGCGACCCAGGAAGGCAGCCGGGGCCGCGTGGCGGGGGTGCTCCCGAGCGACGGTTTCGTGCCCCTCGACAGCGCGCTCGGGCGTCATCCCGATTCCCGTCGGGCGCTGAATTTTCCG
>DATIUV010000067.1:0-2000 GCA_035466595.1 Pelomicrobium sp. | reverse complement strand
GTCCGGCCCGAGCTCGTGACCCTGCTCGTGGTCCCCGCCTGCGTGTGGCTCTTTCTGAGCCGCCACGAGCGGCGGCCGCTCGTCTGGCTGGGCGGGATCGCGGCGCTGATGGTGCTCGGCGCCAACGCCCACGGCGGGGTGCTGGTGGTGCCCTTCCTGCTCGGCGGTATCCTCGCCGCCGACGCCGTCCAGATGCTGGCGGCGCGGCGTCCGGACCTTGGAGCGCTCGCGAGCGGCGCCGCGGGAGTCGCGGTCTCCGCGCTGGCGGTGCTCGCCAACCCCTACGGCTGGCGGCTCTGGGAGGCGCCGTTCAAGCTCGCGCACCTGATCGGCCAGCCGCACATCCTCAACCCCGAGTGGTTCGCGCCCACGCTGCGCCAGACGCCGGCGCTGTTCGTGGCGCTGGCGGCGGCGGTCGTCGTCATGGGCCTGCGCGAACGCCGGCTCGCGCGCTGGGCGTTGCTCGCGATGGCGGCGGCCCTGGCCCTGCGCCACGTCCGCAACCTCGGGCTCTTCTTCGTCCTCCTGCCGCTGGCTGCAGCGCCCGCGCTCGCGACCTGGCGGGCGCTGGCGGAGCGGGCCCCGGCCGCCGGCGTCAGGCGTCGCACCGAGCTCCTGGCGGCGGCGGCCGCGCTGGTGCTGGCGGTCTCGATCGCCATCGCGCCGCGCCCCGGCTTCGGCTTCGGCTACGCCGAGGGCTTCTACCCCGAGGCGGCCTGCGACTTCCTCGACCGCGAGGGCCTCCCCGGGGCCGAGCTCTACAACGACGTCCGCTTCGGCGGCTACCTCATCGACCGGTACTGGCCGGAGCGCCGGGTCTTCCAGGACGACCGCAACGAGATCCACGAGGCGCTGCTCGCCGAGATCTGGTCGATCTTCCAGGCGAGCGACGCGGCCGCCTTCACCCGGCTCCTGGAGCGCTCCGGCTGCGACACCGCCCTCGTGCGCTACCACCCCCCGCTGCGGGTGCAGAGCCCTTCCGGCGAGGCGTCCGGCATGCGGGGCTTCTCGGCGCTCTGGTTTCCGCGCTCTGAGTGGGCGCTGGTCTTCTGGGACGACGTCGCCATGGTCTTCGTGCGCCGCGGGGCCGCCCCGGCGGGGCTTCTCGAGCGCTCGGAGTACCGCGTCCTGCGCCCCGACGACTTCGCGTTCGTCCAACAGGAGATTCTCGCCGACGCCGAGCTGAGGGCCGCCGCCCTCGCCGAGGCGCAGCGGGCGATGGCGGCGTCGCCCGCCGGCGAACGCGCGGCGGCGATCGCGGCCGTGCTCGCCTCCGGCCCGCGCGGGCCGCTCACTGGTCGCTGATCTTCTTCAGCGGCACGACCCGGCAGCGCTGGGGGTCGATCCCGTACTCGTTGCCGAAGGCGTCGAGCGGCGTCTCGCGCAGGAGCCCCGCACGGATCAGCTCCGGCCAGCCCGCGGGACAGCGTCCGTAGCGATCGGCGAAGGCGTCGAGCAGCGGGTCGAGCTGCTGCTGGTCCTTCGAAGCGACCGCGTCGTAGAGCTTGCTCTGGCAGACCTGCCGGTCGCGTTCGTCGACCGCCTCGGCGTAAGCCTGCCGCCAGTACGCGATGGAGTCGTCGACGCTCCACGCGTGGGTTTTGTCGCGCCACACCCCGACCATGCGCTTGATCCGCGCCGGCGCCCCCGGGCGCGCGGCTGCGATGTCGGCGTAGCGGAGGGCCTCTTCCCGGTCCTTGAAGCGGATGTACATGTCCCAGGCGGCGGCCTCCGCGAGCTCCCAGCTCTCGGGGAGGTTTTCGAGCCCCTTGTCGAAGAGGTGCACCACCGCCTGCTGCAGGCGCTGCTGGTCGCCCCCCGTCTGGATCTGCATGATCAGCGCCCCGATCCGGTAGGCGTCGAAGAAGAGCGGTTCGAGGTCGGTGATGAGGTCGTAGACCGTCTCCAGGTACAGGAAGCGCTCGTGCGGCGCGAACAGCGAGTAGTACTGGATCGACCACAGGTAGAGGATGTCGGCGACGAGGCCGGGGTTGCCGAGG
>DATIUV010000066.1:0-1953 GCA_035466595.1 Pelomicrobium sp. | reverse complement strand
GCCCTTGAGCAGCGCCAGCATCTCCTCCTGCTGGGCGGGCGCGAGCCGGCGGAACTCCGCGCGGGCGCCATCCAGGATGCGCTGCCGGTCGGCGTCCGATAGCTTGCCCAACGCCTCGCGGGCCAGGCGCACCGTCGTGGCCGTCTGCGTGAACTCCGCCAGCAGCGCGTCGCGCTGGCCGGCGTTGGCGGGATCGTCCAGCACCTGCATCAGGCCGTCATAGACCTGCCGCCGCTCGGCGGCCGAGAGGTCCGTGAAGCTCTCGTCGATCAGGTTGCGGATGCGCTCGGGTTCGGTGGCCCCGGCGAAGCGCGGCGCCACGTAAAGCGGCCGGTAGCCGAACTCCGGCTCGGGTGGGGGTTTCAGCATTTCCTGAACCGCGGCGTCGGCCACCGACGTGATGATCTGGTCCCGCAGCATCTTCAGCAGGAACAGCACGATGGGGTCCACCGCGTGGGCGGGGGCCGTCGAAGCCAGCAGCACCGCGAGAACCAGGGCGCGAAGGGCGCGTCTCATGCTTTCATTCTAGCCCCAGCGCCAGCATCAACCGCCGCTAGAGCCACGGCGGACGTCTTCGGCCGCCGGTTGGGCCTCACCCCTCACCCCGCAGCCGCCCCGCCCGCCGGATAAAATGGCCGCATGACCGCCGCCGTCACCCTGACCGCCGCCGCGCGCAGCCAGCCGCGCTTCGCCGCGCTGCCGCCGCTGGCGCTCTACGTGCACGTGCCGTGGTGCGTGCGCAAGTGCCCGTACTGCGACTTCAACTCGCACGAGGCGAAGGGCGCCATCGACGAGGCTCGCTACGTCGAGGCGCTCACGCGCGACCTGGAGTTTGCGCTGCCGCAGGTCTGGGGTCGCAAGGTCTACAGCGTGTTCTTCGGCGGCGGCACGCCGAGCCTGCTCTCGCCGGAGGCGATCGACGCGATCCTCTCCGCCGTGCGCGCGCGCCTGCCGCTGGCGGCCGATGCCGAGATCACGCTGGAGGCCAATCCCGGCACGGTGGAGGCGGGGAGGTTTCGCGGTTTCCGCGAGGCCGGCGTGAACCGCCTCTCGCTCGGCATCCAGAGCTTCGACGACGCGATGCTCAAGGCCATCGGCCGCATTCACGGCGCCGACGAGGCCCGGCGCGCGGCGGAGCTCGCGCTGGAGACGTTCGGCAACGTCAACCTCGACCTCATGTACGCGCTCCCCGGCCAGACGCTGGCGCAGCTCACGCGTGACGTTGCGGCTGCGGTCGCGTTCGCGCCGCCGCATCTCTCCGCCTACCACCTCACGCTGGAGCCCAACACCTGGTTTCACCGCTATCCGCCGCAACTGCCCGACGACGATACCGCGGCGGCGATGCAGGACGCGGTGGATGAAGCGCTGGGCGCCGCCGGCTACGCCAACTACGAGACCTCCGCGTTCGCGCAGCCCGGCCGCGAGTGCCGCCACAACCTCAACTACTGGCGCTTCGGCGACTACCTCGGCATCGGCGCCGGCGCGCACTCCAAGATCTCGCTTCCCGACCGCGTCACGCGCGCGATGCGCTACAAGCAGCCGCGCCAATACCTGGAGCAGGCCGAGCGCGGCGAGCCGGTGCAGCAGGCGCACGACGTCGAGCCCGGCGACCTGCCGGGCGAATTCATGATGAACGCGCTGCGGCTGCGCGAGGGCTTTGCGCTCGCGCAGTTCGAGGAGCGCACCGGCCTGCCGATCACCGCGACGCTGCCGGCGCTGGAAGAAGCCGAGCGGCGCGGCTTCATCGAGCGCGACCACGCGCGCGTCGCACCGACGCCGCTGGGGCGGCGGTTTTTGAACGATTTATTGCAGGGGTTTTTGGCGGCGGGGAACCGCTGACGGCGGGCGGACCGGGGAGGTGGCTGGCGGGGCGGGTGGAGGTGACGTTTTTTAGTATTGGAAACTTGTTTATGCCGATGCGAGCAAGTTTATATTCCTAGTAGTGTTTATCAT
>DATIUV010000065.1:0-12623 GCA_035466595.1 Pelomicrobium sp. | reverse complement strand
CTGGAGCCCTGGCGCTTCATCGTCGCGGAGAGCCCCGCGGTCCGGGCCCGGCTGCAGGCGGCCTGCGAGAACCAGCCGCAGGTCGGCGGGTGCTCGGTCGTCGTGGCGATCCTGGCGCTGACGGCGGACCTCTACCCGGACAGCGACTATGTGCGGTCGATGCTGCGGCGGGAAGTTGCCGACGAGGCGGCGTTCCGCCAGTTCCTCGACTACTACCGCGCGTATGCGCGGCGCGGCGACCTGACCCAGTGGAGCGTGGCCCAGTGCCACATCGCGGCTGCGAACATGATGACGGCCGCTGCTGCGGCCGGGTTGGACTCCTGCCCAATCGGTGGATTCGACGCCGCGCAGGTAGGCGAAATTCTCGGCGTCGACGAACGGCGCCACGAGGTGGCCCTGCTGCTGGCGCTGGGCTACCGGGCCGAGGAGCAGCCGCCGCGGCAGCGCCTGCCCCTGCCGGAGCTCGTCCTCAAGCGGCTCTAGCCGGCGCGCCGCCTCGCTCAGGCCCACGACGGGCGCGACGCGCCCGAGAAAACGCGCAGGTTCTCTTCGACCGCCTGCACGCCCGGCGTATTTTCGGCGGCGACCCGGATCGCGTCTTTCTCCTCCTTGCTGTCGACCGCGCCCCACAGCTGCACCTTGCCGGCGGACACCATGACGCTGACCAGATGCGAGCGGGCGCCCGTCTCCTCGATGGCTTTGGTCACGGCCGTGCGCAGGGCGCGATCGTCCCGGGTCGGCGTCGAGGGCTGCTGCTGCTTGGCGATGAGCCCGCGCAGCAGGTTGGCGCGGCTGACGATGCCGACGACGCGGCCGTCCTTCACCACCGGCACCCGCTTGATGTGATGCTTCTCGAGCAGGCTGGCGACATCCTCGAGCGAGGCGTCCTCGGCGACCGTCACCAGGCTCCTGGTCATGACGTCACGCGCGTGGGTGCCGTGGGTCTTCACGTACTCGCGCGCCTGGTCCTGGGTGCTGCTCACCATGTCCAGCCACCAGGAATGCTTGCGCTCGGTGCCGGTTTCGTTGCGCCGCATCAGGTCGCCTTCGCTGACGATGCCGAGCAGCTTGCCGCCCGCGTCCACCACCGGCACGGCGCTGATGCTGCGCTCGAGCAGACACTGGGCAACCTCCTGCACCGTGGTTTCCGGCGACACCGTAATGACGTTCGTGGTCATCACATCCCTGGCTTGCATAGATCTCTCCCCTCTGGGCCCCGACGGCGGGGCGCTGATTTGGCTGGCAGAACAGTTTAACGCCGCCGCCGGAAGGAAAAGCTTGAACTAGATCAAGAAACGACGGCGGGGAGCCGCCCGGCTCCCCGCCCCCGTTCGTGCCGCGACGGTGCGGCTACTGTCCCTGGGCGGCCCAAGGGCTGTAGCGCTGCAGTTGCTCGCGCTGCTCCTTGGTGAGGACCCCTTCGATCTTCTCGCGCGCGTCCATGGCGATCTCGAAGCGCTGCTGGCGCAGGTCGGAAAGCTTGCGGTACTGCGCCGAGATCGCCTTGCGGTCACGCTGGGGAGCCGACAGGAGCTTGCGCAGCTCGTAGCTCTCGTCCTGCATTTTTCCCATCAGGTCCCAGTTCTTCTTGCGGGTTTCCTCCTGGACCTGCTCGATCTTGTTCCACTGGTCCTGGGTCAGGTTGAAATGGGAGAGCATGCCGTAGCCCATACCCATGCCGAGCCCCATGCCGTAGCCGCCCATCATGCCGCCGCCCATCATGCCGGGGCCCATGCCGTAGCCGGGCCCGTAGCCGCCCTGCGGCCGGTCATCGGCGTCGCTGCGCGCTCCGGGGCCGTAGCCGCCCATCATGCCGGGGCCCATGCCGTAGCCGCCGCCCTGGGGCGGATCGGCCATGACCGTGGCGGCACCCGCCGCGGTTCCTGCGGCGATCAGCGCCGCGATGGCTGTCTTGCGGAAATCGATGCGTTTCATGGCTTGCTCCTTGGCTTGCGTGTTTTGGAAGAGCCGCACGCCCGCGGCGCGCAGCGGACCCGATGCGGGCATCGGGAGGATCGGCCGCGGATCAAATCAGCAGGGACTCGAACAGGATGTAGAGGCGGGTATGAATAGCCCGGATCGCGTAGCCGGACGACGCCTCATGTGCTACGGTCTCCGCCCGCGCCGGGAAGCGCGCGGTTTCCGGACGCAGGAGCGGATCGATTCGCGGCGGGCTCGATACCGAGCCAACCTCCACGCAGCCGTTGTGATGGCAGTGGAGGTGGCTATCCGCGCCTATCAAATCGATGCCACCCGCTTCCCCGGCGCGCGAGATCGCATCGTCGTCGCAGTGATCGCCAGGCGGGTGATGCGCGTGGACCGCGGCGGCCGCCAGCCCGAGGACGGCGGCGGCGAGCAGAACAATCAGGCGGTGACCGATCGCGTGCATGGCAATTACCTTAGCAGCGGAGTCGGGAACTCGATTTGACCCATGTCAAACGAGCCGCGCTAGGCGGCGATGCTGTCTCGAACCCGCTCCAGCCGGGCTTTGACGTCGGCCGCGATCGTCGCCACGCCGGGATTGTCCACCAGCTTGAGCACCGCCTGCGGGTCCATGAACCCGACCCATATGCGTCCGTCATCCTCCTCGCGGACGACGACGTTGCAGGGCAGCAGCAGCCCGATATCGGGCTCGGCATCGATCGCTTTTTTCGCCAGCGGCGGATTGCAGGCGCCGAGGATGCGGTAGGGCTTGCGCTCGACGTCGAGCTTCTTCTTCAGGGTCGCCTTGACGTCGATGTCGGTGAGGACCCCGAAGCCCTCTTTCTGCAGCGCTTCGGTGACTTTCTCGATGGCGGCGTCGAATGGGCCTGACACGTGGGTGCTGAATCCGTACATGACAACTCCCTGGCTGCTCAAACAAATTAGTAGATACTGATATGTAGACCAAGTCTCACGCCAAGGGTTCCTCGCGCGCTTGACGGAAGGCGATTCGGGCGCCGGAAGTCCGCACGAACCCGCTGCCCCGTGGCGCGACGCCGGGGGGCCGGCCCGCGCCACCCGGAGCGGCGGCGCGCTGGCCGCCCGCGGCCACGCTCACGCCGGGGCAATCGCGGCCCGCGCGTGCCGTCGCAGGCCGAACTCCTTGACGAGCGCGTAGATCGCCGGGATGACCACCAGCGTGAGGATCGTGGACGACACCATGCCGCCCACCATCGGCGCGGCGATCCGGCGCATCACCTCGGAGCCGGTTCCCGTGCTCCACATGATCGGCAGGAGGCCGGCCATGATGGCGACCACCGTCATCATCTTCGGCCGCACGCGCTCGACGGCGCCTTCCATGACGGCGGCGTAGACGTCCCCGGCGATGACCGCGTGGCCCGCCGCGGATCGCGCCGCCCTGATCTTCTCCAGCGCGTGGTCGAGATAGATCAGCATCACGACGCCCGTCTCCGCCGCCACGCCTGCCAGCGCGATGAAGCCCACCGCGACGGCCACCGACAGGTTGTAGCCGAGCGCGTACATCAGCCAGACGCCGCCGACCAGCGAGAACGGCACCGCGAGCATAACGATGAGGGTCTCCGTGAGCCGGCGGAAATTCAGATAGAGCAGGACGAAGATGATGAGACCGGTGAGCGGCACGACGATCTCCATCCGCTTGAGTGCGCGCTGCATGTACTCGAACTGCCCGCTCCATGTGGCGTAGTAGCCCGGCGGGAAGCGTACCTGCTCCCGCACCGCCCGCTGCGCCTCCGCCACGTAGCCGCCGATGTCGCGGCCCCGAATGTCGACGAAGATGTACGCCGAGAGCAGCGCGTTCTCGGTGCGGATCGACGGAGCGCCCGTCGTGATGGCGACCCGGGCGAGCTGCCCGAGCGGCACCATCGCGCCGACGCCGTTCTCCGGCATCAGCGGTACTAGGACCTGAGACGCTATCGCCTGCGGATCGCCGCGCAGCTCACGGGGGTAGCGCACGGTAACGCCGAAGCGCTCGCGGCCTTCGACAGTGGTCGTGACCACCTCGCCGCCGAGCGCGGTGGCAATCACGTCCTGCAGCTCGCCGAGAGTGAGCCCGTAGCGGGCCAGCGCCGCCCGGTCGGGCTCGATGTTGAGGTAATAGCCTCCGGTAATGCGCTCGGCGTAGGCGCTGGTGGTCCCCGGCACGGCCTTGACCACCTCCTCGATCCGCCGCGCCAGCGCCTCCATTTGCGCCAGGTCGGTACCGAACACCTTGATGCCGATCGGCGTGCGGATCCCGGTGGAGAGCATGTCGATGCGTGCCTTGATCGGCATGGTCCACGAGTTGGCGATGCCCGGAAACTGCAGCGCGGCGTCCAGCTCCGCGATGAGGCTGTCGATGGTGACCCCGGGCCGCCACTGCGATTCGGGCTTGAGGTTGATGATGGTCTCGAACATCTCGATCGGCGCGGGGTCGGTGGCGGTGGCCGCGCGCCCGGCTTTGCCATAGACGGACGCGACTTCCGGAAAGCTCTTGATGATGCGGTTCTGGACCTGCAGCAGCTCGGCGGCCTTGGTGACCGACATGCCCGGCAGGCTGGTCGGCATGTAGAACAGCGTGCCCTCGTTCAGCGTCGGCATGAACTCGGTGCCGAGCCGCGTTGCCGGAAAGGCGGTGGCGGCCATGACGAGCACTGCGAGCGCCACCGTCAGCTTCTTCCAGCGCATCACCCAGGCGATCACCGGCCGGTAGGCCCAGATCAGGAAACGGTTGATGGGGTTCCTGCGCTCCGGCAGGATGCGTCCGCGAATGAAGAGCACCATCAGCACCGGCACCAGCGTGACGGAAAGCAGCGCGGCCCCCCCCATCGCGAAGGTCTTGGTGTAGGCGAGCGGCGCGAACAGCCGTCCCTCCTGCGCTTCCAGCGTGAACACCGGCAGGAACGACACGGTGATGATCAGCAGCGAGAAGAACAGGGCCGGGCCTACTTCCTTTGCCGCGTCGATGATTGCCTGCACCCGCTGCGGTCCGGGGGCGATGCGCCCGGTGCCCTCGGTGTCAAGTCGCTCGAGGTGCTTGTGCGCGTTCTCGATCATGACGATGGCGGCGTCGACCATGGCGCCGATGGCGATGGCGATCCCGCCCAGGCTCATGATGTTGGAGTTCATGCCCAGCATCCGCATGGCGATGAACGCCATCAGGACCCCGACCGGGAGCATGATGATCGCCACCAGCGCGCTGCGCACGTGCAGCAGGAAGAGCACGCACACCAGGGCGACGACGAGGCTCTCCTCGATCAGCGTGCGCGTCAGCGTGTTGATGGCGCGCCAGATCAGCTCGGAGCGGTCGTATACCGTCTCGATGGTGACGCCGGCCGGAAGGCCGCTGCCGATCTCGTCGATCTTGGCCTTGACGTTGTCGATGACCTCGAGCGCGTTCTGGCCGTAGCGCGCCGTGGCGATTCCGGAAACGACCTCGCCCTCGCCGTTGAGCTCGGTGATGCCGCGGCGCTCGTCCGGCCCCAGCTCGACGCGGGCCACGTCACGCAGCAGCACGGGCACTCCGCGCTCGGATTTCAGCACCAGCTGCTCGATATCGGCCACGCCGCGCAGGTAACCGCGGCCCCGCACCATGAACTCGGTTTCGGCCATTTCCACGACGCGGCCGCCGACATCGGTGTTGCTGGCGCGGATGACCTGGGTCACGCGCATGAGCGGAATGCCGTAGGCCTGCAGCTTGCGCGGGTCGACGACGACCTGGTATTGCTGGACGAAACCGCCGACGCTGGCCACCTCCGCCACGCCGGGCGCCTTGGTGAGCTGGTAGCGGATGAACCAGTCCTGCAGCGTGCGCAGCTGGGCCAGGGTCCAGTCCTTGCCGACGACGGCGTACTGGTACACCCAGCCGACGCCGGTGGCGTCCGGGCCCAGCGTGGGTGTCACGCCCCGCGGCAGGCGGCCGGCGGCAAAGTTGAGGTACTCCAGCACGCGCGAGCGGGCCCAGTAGATGTCGGTGCCGTCCTCGAAGATCACGTACACGAAGGAAGCGCCGAAGAACGAGAAACCCCGCACCACCTTGGACTTGGGCACCGAGAGCATCGCCGTGGTGAGCGGATAGGTGACCTGGTCTTCCACGACCTGCGGCGCCTGGCCCGGATACTCGGTGTAGACGATGACCTGGACGTCGGAGAGATCCGGAAGCGCGTCGAGCGGCATCCTCGCCACCGCGTAGATGCCGGCGATCACGATGAACAGCGTCGCGAGCAGGACCAGGAAGACGTTACGTGCCGACCAGTCGATGAGGCGCGCCAGCATGTCAGTGCCCCTTGGCCGGATCGTACGCGGCCGCCGGCGCGGCGCCGTCAGGCGGGCCGGCAAAGGGAAGATCCGTCGCCGGCGGCGTGAAGGCGCCCAGCGCGGCCCTGAGATTGCTTTCCGCGTCGATCAGGAAGTTGGCTGCCACCACCACGCGCTCGCCCTCGCCGAGACCCTCCAGCACCTCCACGTAGTCGTCGGATTGCAGCCCGAGCCTGACCGGCCTCGGCTGGTAGCGGCCCGCGGCGAGCTCGACCAGCACGATCTGGCGCGTGCCGCTGTTGAGCACGGCCGAGATCGGGGCCGCGACGACCTTGCCGGCAGCCGCGGCGGCGAGCTCGACGCTCGCGTACATCGCCGGTTTCAGGCGCCCGCCGGGGTTCGGCAACTCGACGCGCACCTGCGCCGTGCGCGTCTGCGGATTCACGACCGGGTAGACGAAGGCAACCTTGCCGGCGAAGGTTTGCCCCGGATAGGCGTTCACCGTGATCGTCGCATGCTGGCCAGGCTTCACCAGCGCCAGCTCCTGCTCGAAAACGTCCACCAGCAGCCACAGGCTGGACAGGTCGGCGATGCTGAACATCGCCTCGCCCGGCATGAAGCGCATTCCCTGGATTGCGGGCTTCTCCATCACGACGCCGCCGGCCGGCGCGAGCAGGGTCAGGGTGCGCACCGACGCTCCATCGGTCCGGAGCCGCGCCAGGTCCGCGTCGGAGATCTCCCAGTTGCGCAGGCGCTCGATCGCCGCGTCGGCGAGCCGCCGCATGCCGTCGCGCGCGTCGCCGGCCTCCGCCGGCAGCGACTGCAGGGCTCGCCACGCCACCACGTATTCGCGCTGTGCGGCGACGAGTTCAGGGCTGTAGACGTCCATCAGCGGCTGCCCGCGGGCGACGCTCTGGGCCGTGGCGTTGACGTGAAGCTTCTCGATCCACCCCTCGAAGCGCGGCGCCACCTTGTGCACGCGCCGCTCGTCCACCTGCAGCGTGCCGACTGCGCGAAGCGGCCGCGCCAGCTCTCGCAGCGCAACCGCCTCGGTACGCACGCCCAGCTTCTGCACCTTCTCGACGCTGATCCGGACCGTGCTGCCGGCCGGCTCGTCCTCCTCGTACACCGGGATGTAGTCCATGCCCATGGAGTCCTTCTTCGGCACCGGCGAAGTGTCCGGCAGGCCCATCGGGTTGCGGTAGTAGAGAATCCGGCGCTCCTTGGACGCCGTCGCCTCGTCGACGTAGACCGGGATGTAGTCCATGCCCATGGAGTCTTTCTTCGGCACCGGCGAGGTGTCCGGCAGCCCCATCGGGTTGCGGTAGTGGAGGATCTTGCGTTCGGGGGCCGCGCTCGCCGCTGCCTGCGGCGCATCGGGGGTGCGGGCTGCGCCGACCCAGTAGCCGGCCCCGGCGGCTGCGGCGATCAGCAGGGTCAGCAAGGAATACCTTATCGTTGCGCTCACAGTTCGCCTCCGACGAGACGTTCGATCTCCGCCAGGCGGACCTGCTGCTCCACCTGGGCCTTCAGTTCATCGAGTTGCGCGCGCAGGATCTGGCGCTGCGCGTCGAGCAGGGTGGCGAAGTCCACCCGGCCGGTCTCGTAGCCGGCGAGCGCCGCCTCGTAGGTGAGCCGCGCCTGCGGCAGCAGGCTCGCCGCGATCAGCGACTCCTGCCGACGGGCGGCTTCCAGCGCCGCCTGGGCCTGGCGCAGTTCACCGAGCAGCCGCGCCGAGGTCGCCTCCCGCCTTGCGTGCGCCGCCGCCAGCATCTCCGCCGCCTCGCGCTCCTCGGCTCGGCGGCGGTCCTGCTGCAGGGGGATGCTGATGCCGAACATCACGTCCCAGTTGGCCAGCCGGTTGCCCTCCTGGATCGGCGAGACCGCGATCGAGAGGTCCGGGTAGCGGTTCTGGCGCACCAGGTCGCGGTTGCGCTCCGCGGCCTGCACCTGCGAGGCCTGGGCGAAGAGAAGGGGGTTGGCGTCGCGGATACGCTGCTCGAGAAGCCCGGGTTCCAGCACCGCGGAGCCGGGCACCGGCCGCAGCTTTCGCGGTTCGGCGAGCGGGGCATCGCCCGGCCGGTTGAGCAGGCCGTTGAGTCGCGCCGCGCTCTGGCGGCTCTCGGCCTCGAGGCCGATCAGATCGCTCGTCATCGCCGTCTGCTCGAGCTGGGATTTGATCACGTCCTGTTGCGGCACGCGGCCGGTGGCGTACCGCGCCGCGACGGATTGCTCGAGGCTGCGCAGCAGCTCCAGGATGTCGCGCGTCAGGACGGCGGCGCGGCGTACCTGATAGTGCCTGGCAAAGGCGCTCTTCACCTGCTCCCGCAGCTCGACGGTCACCGTCCGGCGCTGGCCGTCCGCGGCCGCGGCCGCGGCGGCGGCGATCTCGCGCCTGAGCTCGCGCTTGCCCCAGAGCGGGATCATCTGCTCCACGGTGTACTTGGTGGAGCCGACGCGGGCAGGCGACAGGTTGAACGTCGACGGGCTCGACGCGTCCCCGGCGATGTCGCGCAGCTCGATGCGGAACGCCGGATCGTCGAAGGCGCCCGCGGGGTCGACGCGGGCCTCGGCGGCCGCGGCCTCGTGCCGCATCGCCGCCAGCTCCGGACTGGCGCGTTCCAGCCAGTCGAGCAGCTCCTCCACCGTTGCCCCCGGGGCGGCGGCGGCCGGGGAAGCAAGCGCAGCGGCCAGGACGAGCGCCGCCATCAGTTTCCTCACCATCATGGTCATCCTCGTGGCGCCGCGGGCTGCGCCCGCGGCCGCGCGCACATGACCGGCGCGATGCGGGTGATGACGAAGCGCCCGGGACCTTCACTGATCAGGTCGAACTCGACCTTCTGCCCCGGCTTGATCCCCTTGAGCAGGGCGGGATCCTTTACCGGGAAGTCCATGGCCATGGCGCCCCAGCCGAGGCTGGCGATGGGACCGTGGTCCAGGTTGATCGCGCCGGCCTGCGCGTTGACGCTTTTCACGACGCCGGAGCCCTTGTGCAGGGCGGCCGCCTTGGCCTGGGCGACGTGGAGGGACTGCGGCTGGGAGCCTGCGTGGGCCACGGGGGCGACGACGAGGCCGAGGGCGCACGCTGCGAGCGATGCGGCGAGGATGCTGCGTTTCATGATCGTTCCCTTGACGGAAGTGCGGTTACACGCCCTCTGGGCGGGGCGCGGACGACGTGCACGTGCCGCCGTCGTGGGGCCCTGCGGAGAGGATTTCGGTCGGTAGGGGGCGCGAGGCCCCGCGGGATCGATCAGCCGAGCGGAGGTCGGCGCGGCAGGTCGGGAATGAAGCTCTTGGGTGACGCGGCCGCGAGCGTCGGCAGGCGGCCGTTTTCCGCGCCTTTGGCGGTCACGGAGGCCGGGGTACCCAGGGCGGTGGCAAGGTGGCACGCCGCGCAATCGCCGCAGGTCGGCGCGTCCCGCGTTTCGTGGCAGGGCGAGGCGTCGCTGGCGTGGTCAGGGGGGGTCGCCGCCTCGTCCGACGGGCTGGCGACCAGGATTGCCGCCAGCGCCTGCGCGTCATAGCTGGAGCCTGCCACGGCCGCGCTGGCGAACGGGTGCCAGAGGAGCAGGGCACAGGCAATCCAGAATCGAATGCGTCGCGGCATGGTCTCCTGCGCGATGCCGCCGAAAGCCGGGGCCGGTACGTGCAAAGGAACCTCGCCCGGCGGTCGCGCGAGCAGAAGATTACGCCCGGCGGGCCCACGCTCTTTGACCTAGATCAATCGCGATCCTGGAGCGGCGGGCCTGGCCGGTCAGCGCGCTCTCGGGGCGGGTCTCACTGCGGCCTGATCCCGCTGCGGCCTCCTTGCGGGCGTCCGGTGCCCGCATCCGGAAGCGAGCAGAATCCCTGCGGCGGTACGTCGAGCGCACTGTTGAACTTGCTGGAGAGGTTCTGGAACGCGACGAGGCCGGTCAGCTCCACGATGGCGTCGTCGTCGAAGTGCCGGCGCAGCCGCTCCATCAGCGCGTCGTCGACCCGTTGTCCGCTGTCGGTCATCGCCTCCGCATACTCGAGCGCGATCCGCTCCCGCTCATCGAAGCGGGCGGACGCGCGCCAGCTTGCCAGCTCGGCCACCTTGGACTCCGGCACGCCGCGTCGCACCAGTGTGGCGGAGTTGAGATCGACGCAGAACGCGCAATGGTTGATCTGCGACACCCGCACGGTGACGAGGGATCGCAATACGGGCTCGATCGGCGAGGACTTGCGGTCGACCATGCCGTAGAGGATGGCAACCCCCAGGAACAATCGCGGGCTGCGCGCCCACAGCAGCGCCGAATCCAGCACCGCGCCGTACTTGCGGCGCTGGTTGCGGAAGAACGGCTTCAGATACCAGGGATTTTCATCCGGGCGTCTTGCCTGCACTCGCATGGCTCACCTCACGCTTCAATAACTCGAGGGCCGCGGGCAAACGTCAGCTCAGATCCCGCTTCTTCTCCTCGAACTCCTGTCTGTCGATTTCCCCCTTGGCATATCGTTTCTTCAGCACGTCCAGCGCGGTCTCCTTCGGCGGTTCCAGGGACTGTCGCGAAGAGCCGGCGACGAGCCAGCGCACCAGAACCACGATGCCGACGATCACCAGCACCCAGAACAGCACCATAATCAGCCAGCCGAAGCCCATGCCGAATCCCCCGCCCGCTCCCCAGTCGTGCATACCCCACATGACCTTTTCTCCTCAGTGACAAGATTCCTCGCGGATTCGGGTCGGCGAGACCGCCGGACGAATGCGCAGGCGCAGGCCGTCCATGCCCACTACCCGCACCGCGTCGCCGACGTGGACTTCGCCGCCCTCCATCTCCGCTGTCCACAACTCACTCTTGAGCCAGACCGTCGCCTGGCGGCCGCTCACCTGACGGACCTGGCCGGTGGCGTGCATGAGCGCGTCGCGCCCGGTCCCGACGGGCAGCCGCCAGGCCATCAGGACCGGAACGTACACCACCACCGTCAGCGCCAGCACCGCGCCGTACAAACTGAGCGCGGCGTTGAGCGGCAGGAGCCAGAACAGCGGCAGCGCCAGCAGCGGCAGGCCGAGAATCAGGTGGCACATGGCGGGTCCCGTTTCAAAGAGCGACCCGGTTGAGCCGCAGCGCGTTCCCGACCACCGAGACCGAGCTGAAGCTCATGGCCGCGGCGGCGATGATCGGCGAGAGCAGCAAGCCGAAGAACGGGTACAGCACCCCTGCGGCGATGGGCACGCCGAGCGCGTTGTAGATGAACGCGAAGAACAGGTTCTGGCGGATGTTGCGCATGGTTGCGTGGCTGAGCCGCCGCGCCCGCACGATGCCGCGAAGATCGCCCTTGACGAGGGTGACGCCCGCGCTCTCCATGGCGACGTCGGTGCCGGTGCCCATCGCGATGCCGACGTGCGCCTGCGCGAGCGCCGGCGCGTCGTTGATGCCGTCGCCGGCCATGGCCACCACACGCCCTTCGGCCTGCAGCTTCTTCACCGCCTCGGTCTTCTGCTCCGGCAGGACCTCGGCCATAACCCGATCGATGCCGAGCTTCTCCGCTACCGCGCGCGCCGTCGCCTCGTTGTCGCCCGTGATCATCACGACCTGAAGCCCCTCGTCGTGCAGCGCGCGAATGGCCTCCGGCGTGGTCTCCTTGACCGGGTCGGCGACGCCGATCAGGCCCGCAGGCTTGCGGTCGACCGCGACGAACATCGCGGTCTGCCCCTCGCGGCGCATGGCGTCCGCGCGCTCAACGAGGGCTTCGCCGGCCACGCCCAGGTCCTCCAGCAGAACCTTGTTCCCGATGGCGACTTCCCGGCCGTCGACCCTGCCCGTCACCCCCTTGCCGGTGACCGACTGAAAGTCCTCCGCGCGGGCGATCGCGACGCCGCGCTCCTCGGCGCCCGCGACGATGGCGGCGGCCAGGGGGTGCTCGCTGGCGCGCTCGAGGCTCGCAGCCAGGGCCAGAACGCGCGGCTCGTCGAACCCTTCCAGGGCCACCACCTCTGTCAGCTTCGGCTTGCCCAGCGTCAGCGTGCCGGTCTTGTCGGTGACGAGCGTGTCCACTTTCTCCATGATCTCCAGCGCCTCGGCGTTCTTCACCAGCACGCCGGCGGAGGCGCCGCGCCCCGTGCCGACCATGATTGACATCGGTGTCGCGAGGCCCAGAGCGCACGGGCAGGCGATGATCAGCACCGATACGGCGCTGATGAGGGCGAACGCAAGTCGCGGGTCCGGGCCCCAGACGCTCCACACGACGAACGCGGCGACCGCGATCAGCACCACGGCCGGGACGAAATAGCCCGACACCACGTCGGCCAGGCGCTGGATCGGCGCTCGGCTGCGCTGGGCTTCCGATACCATTTGCACGATCTGCGCCAGCAGAGTATCCGCGCCGACGCGCTCGGCGCGCATGAGCAGGCTGCCGGTGCCGTTCACCGTCGCGCCGATGACGCGCTCGCCTTTATGCTTCTCGAT
>DATIUV010000064.1:0-4433 GCA_035466595.1 Pelomicrobium sp. | reverse complement strand
ACCCGATACACGCAACGTGGGTAAGGACGCGATGAAAGCAAATGGAACAGTTAACCGGGCTGCACTGCCGGCGGTTTTTAATCCCGAAGATTTACAGGCGCTGGAGCAGGGCGACCGGGTCGCCATCTGCCTCAGGAACGGCGCCCACTGGATCGCCATCGACCAGGCCGCGCTCGGCATGGGCCTGGTGGTGGTGCCGCTCTACATGAGCGACAACCCGGAGAACATCGCCTACTGCGCGGCGAACTCGGACGCGCGAATCCTCGTTCTGGAAAGTGATCGCCTGGTGGAATCCCTGCGACGCTCGATGCCGCACGAGCCGACGGTGGTCTGCGTGCAGGGCGGGCCCGAGCGCGGCGCCGAGAACGTCGACGCCTGGTTGCCGGCGGCAACGCAGCCGTTCCAGGTGGTGGAGCTGGAGCGCGGCGCGCTGGCGACCATCTGCTACACCTCCGGCACCACCGGCCGTCCCAAGGGCGCCAAGCTCTCGCATCACAACATCATGTCGAATGTCGACATGGTGCTCGCCGCGGTGGAGCTGCACGATGACGACGTGCTGCTCTCCATCATTCCGCTGTCGCACATGTTCGAGCGCACCGCCGGCTACTACACGCCGCTCAAGCGCGGCATCACGGTCGCCTATTCGCGCGGCGTGCAGCAGATCGCGGACGACCTGCAGGCGATCCGGCCCACGATCCTGATGGCGGTGCCGCGCATCTACGAGCGGTTCCTGGCGCGCATCGAGCAGGGGCTGGGCGAGTCGAAGCTCAAACGCATGCTGTTTCGCCGCACCGTCGAGCTGGGCTGGCGCATCTACCTCGGGGAGGCGAGCGCTCTCCAGCAGATGCAGTACCGGCTTCTGAAAGGGCTGGTCGCTGACAAGATCCTGCAGCGGCTCGGCGGGCGCGTGCGCCTGTCCGTGGTGGGCGGCGCCGCGGTCGAGGAGCGCATCGCCAAGACCTTCATCGGGCTTGGCCTGTCGCTGCTGCAGGGCTACGGGCTCACCGAGTGCTCGCCGGTGGTGGCAGCCAATCGCGAGGGCGATCCGGACCCCACCTCATGCGGTTATCCGCTGCAAGGCGTGGAGATCCGCGTCAACGAGGGTCACGAGCTCCTGGTGCGGGGACCCAACGTCATGCTGGGCTATTGGCGCGACCCCGAGGCCACCGCGAAGATCCTCGACGCCGAGGGCTGGCTCAACACCGGCGATCAGGTCGAAATCAAGAACGGCAAGATCTACATCCGCGGCCGCACCAAGGACATCCTGGTGCTGTCCAACGGCGAGAAGCTGCCGACCGAGGCCGTGGAGACCGCCATCGTCAACGATCCCACCTTCGAGCAGGTCATGCTGGTCGGGGAGGGCAAGCCGTACGTGATCCTGGTCGCGGTCACCCAGGAGGCGGACGAGAAGAAGCTGGTCAAGCGCGCCAACGAGCAGTTGAGGGAGTTTCCGCGCTACATCCGCGTGAGGCGCGTGATACGCGAAAAGGAGCCGTGGACGATCGAGAACGGCGCGCTGACCCCGACCATGAAGATCAAGCGCCGCATGGTGCTCGACCGCTACAAGGCCCAGATCGAGGCGATCTACGCCAAGGATCGCCTCGCCGACTGAACGCCCGCGCCGCAGCGGTATAATGGCCGCGCTGCCGAGGAATTCCTTTCCGCCGATGTCCGACACCTATCACGGCACCACCATCGTCTCGGTGCGCCGCGGCGCGCAGGTTGCGCTCGGCGGCGACGGCCAGGTTACGCTGGGCAACATCGTGATCAAGGCCGGCGCGCGCAAGGTGCGCCGCCTGTACCAGGAGCGCATCCTGGCCGGCTTCGCCGGCGGCACCGCCGACGCCTTCACGCTGTTCGAGCGCTTCGAGGCCAAGCTCGAGAAGCACCAGGGCAACCTGACCCGCGCGGCCGTGGAGCTCGCCAAGGATTGGCGCACCGATCGCATCCTGCGCCGGCTGGAAGCGATGCTGGCCGTGGCCGACCGCGATGTGTCGCTGATCCTGACCGGCAACGGCGACGTGCTGGAGCCGGAATTCGGCCTGGTCGCGATCGGCAGCGGCGGCGCCTTCGCCCAGGCCGCCGCGCGCGCGCTGCTCGAGAACACCGAGTTGCCGGCACGGGACATCGTCGCCAAGTCGCTCGCCATCGCCGGCGAGCTGTGCATCTACACCAACCAGCAGCACGTGATCGAGGTTCTCGGGTAATGGGGGGCGGGTGATGAGCGATGGGTAATCGGTAACGAGTTATGAGTAACGGGTAATGAGTAATGCGTAACCCCATCCCCCATCCCCCATCACCCATCGCCCGCGCCCGCGCCCGCCATGTCCCAGATGACCCCCCAGGAAATCGTCCACGAGCTGAACCAGCACATCATCGGCCAGGACGCCGCGAAGCGCGCCGTGGCCATTGCGCTGCGCAACCGCTGGCGCCGGCAGCAGGTGCCGGAGCCGCTGCGGCAGGAAATCACGCCGAAGAACATCCTCATGATCGGCCCGACCGGGGTCGGCAAGACCGAGATCGCGCGCCGCCTGGCGCGGCTCGCCGACGCCCCGTTCATCAAGATCGAGGTGACCAAGTTCACCGAGGTCGGCTACGTCGGCCGCGACGTCGACTCGATCGTGCGCGACCTGGTGGAGGCGGCGGTCAAGCTCGGGCGCGAGAAGGCGATGAGCAAGGTGCGCCATCGGGCCGAGGACCAGGCCGAGGACCGCGTCCTCGACGCGCTGCTGCCGGGGCCGCGCGGCGTCGAGCCCGGCGAGGCGGATACGGCGACGCGCCAGAAATTCCGCAAGAAGCTGCGCGAGGGCGAGCTCGACGACAAGGAGATCGAGATCGACGTCAGCGTCGCGCCGCCGTCGATGGAGATCTTCGCGCCGCCGGGCATGGAAGAGCTCACCTCGCAGATCCAGGGCATGTTCCAGAACCTCGGGCAGACACGCAGGCGCACGCGCAAGCTCAGAATCCGCGATGCCATGCGGCTGCTCACGGACGAGGAGGCGGCGAAGCTCGTCAACGACGACGAGGTGAAGACCGCGGCGGTGGCCAACGTCGAGCAGAACGGCATCGTGTTTCTGGACGAGATCGACAAGATCACCAGCCGCAGCGAGGTGCAGGGCGCGGACGTGTCGCGGCAGGGCGTGCAGCGCGACCTGCTGCCGCTGGTCGAGGGCACGACCGTGTCCACCAAGTACGGCATGATCCGCACCGACCACATCCTGTTCATCGCCAGCGGCGCGTTCCATCTCGCGAAGCCCTCGGACCTGATTCCCGAGCTGCAGGGCCGCTTCCCGATCCGCGTCGAGCTGGCCTCGCTCACCGTGGAGGACTTCGAGCGCATCCTCACCTCGACGTCGGCGTGCCTGACGCGGCAGTACCAGGCGCTGCTGGAGACCGAGGGCGTGCAGCTCGACTTCCGCCCGGACGGCATCCGGCGGCTGGCCGAGATCGCGTTCCAGGTCAACGAGCGCACCGAGAATATCGGCGCCCGCCGGCTGCACACGGTGATGGAGAAGCTGCTGGAGGAGGTCTCGTTCGACGCCGGCCGTCAGTCCGGCCTCGCCGTGACGGTGGACGCCGCCTACGTCGACGCCCGCCTGAAGGACCTCGCCCAGAGCGAGGACCTGTCGCGCTACATCCTCTGACGGCGCGTCAGGGCGCGGGCAGCGCGTCCACGCGCCGGCGGTGCAGCACCGACCAGTAGCGCACGCGTGCGGGCGCGTGGGACACCACGCCCGAGATCACGACGATGAAGACGAGCGCTGGCGCAGCGTAGGCCGGCGCGTGCATTGCGACCCCCAGCAGGCCGAGCTTGGCCAGCACCGCGACGCCGCGTAGCTGGATCAGCCAGACGCCGTTGCTCCAGATCTCGAGGGCGGTCATGACGAGGCCGCTGGCCAAAGTGAGCCACAGATACGGCAGCCACGCGGCGGCCGGCGCGCCGTAGAGGAAGTGGGCGCCGGCGCCGGCGGTGCCGACGAGATGCGCGGTCCGCAGGGCGATGCCCAGCCAGCGCTTGCCGCGAAAGCCGCGGTTGGCGGGAGGGAACAGCAGAATGCGCAGCCGCGGGATCCGATCCACCGCGCCTAGCGCGTCACGATCAGCGGCTTGACGTTGAACGTGCCGCCGATCCGGTCGGCGGCTTCGCGGGCCGCCGGCAGGTCCGGGTAGGGACCGGCCTGGACCCGGAACAGGTTGTCGTGGAAGTACAGCTGCAGCGACTCCGCGAGCCAGGCGAGCTCGGCGCGGGCGCGCCCGAGATAGCTCTCGGCATTTTCGCGGGAGCCGAACGCGCCGAGCTGCAGGAAATGCCCGCCGGGGGCGCTGGCCACCAGTGGGGGGTCGGCGCGGGTCGGCGGTGGCGGGGGCGCCGCCGCGCTGGCCGGTCCGCTGGGCGGCGGCGCGACTGCGGGCACCGGGGCAGGCGGCAGCGG
>DATIUV010000063.1:0-11689 GCA_035466595.1 Pelomicrobium sp. | reverse complement strand
GTGCCCGACCTGCCGGCCGCCCAGATCGCGGGAATGCGCGTGACGCGCCTCGGCAAGCGGCACAAGGCGGAGCCCACCGTGAAGACCGTCAACCCGCGCGGGGAAACTGTTTACTGGGTCGGCGCCGCCGGCGGCGCCCAGGACGCCGGCGAGGGCACCGACTTTCACGCAGTAGCCGACGGCGCGGTGTCGGTAACGCCGCTGCAGATGGATCTGACCCGCTTCGCCCAGCTCGAGGCCCTGCGGGGGTGGATCGGGTGAGCTTCCGTCACGACGGCATCGGCATGACGTCGCTGCGCACGCGCACGCGCATGGTGGAGCGGCTGCGCGAGCGCGGCATCCGCGACGAGGTGGTGCTGGCCGTGATGGGCAGCGTGCCGCGCCATCTTTTCGTCGACGAGGCGCTCGCCACGCGCGCCTACGACGATGTCTCCCTGCCGCTCGGCTTCGGCCAGACCATCTCCTCGCCTTACACGGTAGCGCGCATGACCGAGGTGCTGCGCGGCGGGCGCGCGCTGGACAAGGTCCTGGAAGTCGGCACCGGCTGCGGCTACCAGACCGCGGTGCTTTCGCCGCTTGCCCGCGAGGTCTACTCGGTGGAGCGCATCGGCGAGCTGCACGCCCGTGCGCGGCGCGCGCTGCGGGAGGTTCGCGTCAACAACGTGCGGCTGCGGCACGGTGACGGCTCCCGCGGGATTCCCGAGGCCGCGCCGTTCGACGGCATCATCGTCACCGCGGCGGTGACGCAGTTGCCGCCCGCGTTGCTGGAGCAGCTGGCACCGGGTGGTAGAATGGTGGCGCCGGTGGGTGTGCAGGAACAGGTCTTGCATCTGTTCGAGCGCACCGATGCCGGCGTCACCGAAACGACGCTGGAGTCGGTGAAGTTCGTTCCGCTGATTCCGGGCGTGGCGGGCTAGCCGGCTGACGGGCAGCTCGTCGCCGCCGGTCAACGCTGAGCGAGGGTTCTTCCCGGCGGGCACGGCCCGCGCAGCCCATACCTGGAACGCTGCCGCATGCAACGTAACGTCCTCGTCGTCGCTTTCCTTGCGCTCGCCCTCGCGGGCTGCGGTTCGACGCGGGTCGGCGCGCCGGTGTCCGATCGCAGCGGCGAGCGGAGGCCGGAGGTGGCGACCAAGCCCGGCCAGCGCGCGGACACCTATGTCGTGAAACGCGGCGACACGCTCTACAGCATCGCGCTGGAGCAGGGCGTCGATCACCGCGAGCTGGCGCGCGTGAACGGCATCGCGGATCCCTCCGCGCTGGCGGTAGGCCGGGCGCTTACCATCCCGCGGCCGGTCGCCGCGGCGCCGCCGCCCGCCCCGGCGCCGCAAACGGGTTTTGTCACGGCGCCGATCGCGGTCGGCCCCGCGGTCGAGGCCAAGCCGCTCGGCAATTCGCCGAGCCTCAAGAGCGAGCCCAAGGGTTACAAGGTGCCGTATTCCGAGTCTGCCCTGGCCGACATGAAGCGGGGTACGACGGTGGCCTTGGCGAAGCCGGCGGCGCCGGCGCCCGGCCCCCAGGCGGCCGAGGTCGCGCCGAAGGAACCGGCAGCCGAGCCGGCGCCGGACGGCCCGATCGCCTGGGCATGGCCGGTCACGGGCAAGGTGGTGACGCGCTTCTCCGATGCCAACAAGGGCATCGACATCGCCGGCCAGGCCGGTCAGCCCGTGCACGCCAGCGCGCCGGGCAAGGTCGTGTACAAGGGCGACGGCTTGCGCGGCTACGGTCTGCTCGTCATCATCAAGCACAACGAGGAGTATCTGTCCGCGTACGCGCACAACCGGAGCGTGCTCGTGAAAGAGGGTGACGCCGTGTCGCGCGGCCAGAAGATCGCCGAGATGGGCGACAGCGACGCCGACCGCGTGAAGCTGCACTTCGAGATCCGGCGCTTCGGCAAGCCGGTCGATCCGCTGCGCTACCTGCCTGGGGACAAGCCGTCGTGAGCACCGAAGGCTCGACGCCGGAAGACGAACCGCTCGAGGACGCCGAGGCTCGGGCCGAGCTCGAGGCGGAAGAGCCGCGCGCGGCGGAGGCGGAGACGCCGACCGGCGATCTCATCTCCGACGTCACCAAGCTCTACCTGAACGAGATCGGCCACGCGCCGCTGCTCACGCCCGAGGAGGAACTGCGGCTGGCGCGCCTGACGCGCCAGGGCGACTTCGCCGCGCGTCAGAAAATGATCGAGCACAACCTGCGGCTGGTGGTGAACATCGCCAAGCATTACGTGAACCGTGGCGTCGCCCTGATGGACCTCATCGAGGAGGGCAACCTCGGCCTGATCCACGCGCTGGAGAAGTTCGATCCCGAGCGCGGCTTCCGCTTCTCCACCTCCGCCACCTGGTGGATCCGGCAGAACATCGAGCGCGCCATCATGAACCAGTCGCGCACGATCCGCCTGCCGGTGCACGTGATCAAGGAGCTGAACAGCGTGCTGCGGGCGATGCGGCACCTGGAAGCCCACAACGAGCGCGAGCCCACCGCCGAGGACGTCGCCAACATGCTGGCGCGGCCAGTCGAGGACGTGCGGCGGGTGCTGTCGCTGAACGAGCGCACGGCCTCGCTCGACGCGCCGCTCGACATCGACCCGATGCTCTCCATCGGCGAATCGATTCCCGACGACAACAATCCGACGCCTGATCTGCGCCTGGAGCAGGTGCAGATCGAGACCTGCATCCGGGACTGGCTGTCGCAGCTCTCCGACAAGCACCGCTGGGTGATCGAGCGCCGCTATGGCCTCAACGGCCAGGAGGTGGCGACGCTGGAACAGCTGGCCGAGGGCATGCATCTTACGCGCGAACGCGTGCGGCAGATCCAGGTGGAGGCGCTGCAGTCGCTGCGCCGGCTGATTCACCGCCACGGCATGGGCAAGGACGTCCTGCTTTAGGGCGACCGTCGGCGCCGGTTGCGCGCGGACCGCGCCTCGCCCGTTACGGCCGGAATGCGCCCACCAGGGTCTTCAGCCGTTCCATCGCCGCCGGATCGGCGCGCGGTCCGTAGCGCAACTCCATGTACAGCCGGCTGATGGCAGCCACGGCGACGGCGAGGTCCGGCCGCGCCAGCGCGACGCGCTGCGAGAAATCGCGCGGGCCCTCGGCATCGCGCCGCGCCAGGCCGCGGCCCGCCAGCTTGCGGCAGAAGCGGGCGTAGACGCGCTGCACCGGGTCGGCCGGCTGCTGGCGCAGCCGCCAGAGCATGAGGACGGTGAACACCAGCAGCACGAGGCCGGTGCCCACCAGCATCGCGGCGCCCATCGCCTCCCACGAAGGCGTCGACAGGCCGACCCGGCGCAGCAGGTCGCGCTGGCGGCGGTCGTCGAAGCCCAGCACCCACTGGTTCCACGCGTTGGCGGCGGCGTCCCAGCCGTGGCGCAGCTGGCGCAGCCAGCCGAACTCCGCGCGCATCAGCACCGGCAGCGGGTCGCCCACCGGCACCGCGGAGGCGATGCCGCGCTGGATGCGCGTAGGCGACACCGCCGCGGTCGGATCCACCCGCACCCAGCCCTCGCCGTCGAGCCAGACCTCGGCCCAGGCGTGCGCGTCGGCCTGGCGCACGATCAGGTAGTTGCCGATGGGATTGAACTCGCCGCCCTGGTAGCCGGTGACGACGCGGGTCGGAATGCCGGCGGCGCGCATCAGGAAGGCGAAGCTGGAAGAGAAGTGCTCGCAGAAGCCGCGCCGCGTGTTGAACAGGAAGTCGTCGATCGGCTCCTCACCGAGCAGCGGCGGCTGCAGCGTGTAGAAGAACTGCTCGCTGCGAAAGTGCTGAAGCGCGGCGTTGACGATCGCGCGCGGATCGTCGCGCTCCGTGCGCCAGCGTTGCGCCAGCGCGCGGGCGCGCGGGTTGCCCTCGTCGGGCAGCCGCAGCGCGCGCAGCCGCTCCCACTCGGCTTCCTTGAGGTCGGTGCGGTAACGCACGTGCGAGCGCATGTCGTAGCGGATGCGGTCGCGCACGGGGGCCTTGGAAAGCAGCTGGAAATCGGCCCCCAGCACGCCCTTGTCGGGCACCGTCGCCGGCAACTCGAGCGCGAACAGCCAGCGCTTCTGGTGCGGCTCCAGGGTCACGGTGTAGTCGACGCCGGCGTCGAGCGGCTCGAAGCCGCCGCTGCGATATTCGCTGGTGAACGGCGCCGACCAGACGCGGCCGTCGAAGCGGATCAGGACCGGGCCGCGCCAGTACATCTGGGTCGAGGGCGGCGCATCGCCGCGGAAATCGACGCGAAACGCCACCGCGTCGGACAGCGACAGCCGGCTCAGGTCGCCGGGCGACATGGTGTCGGACAGGCCGCTGACAGCCGCCGCGGAATCCTGCGGGATCGCCCACAGCGGGCTCGGCAGCCGCGGGAAGAAGACGAAGAGGATCAGCATTACCGGCAGCGACTGCGCGAGCAGGGCGCCCGCCGTGCCGAGCGCCTGCACCGGTGTCGGCACGTTGCCCTCGCGGCTCAGCGCCACCAGCGTCGCTGTCAGCGCCGTCAGCGGCAGCATCTGGTACAGCGCCACGGGAATGGTCTGGTCCCAAAGGAACTGGGTGATGACGACGAAATAGCCGAGCTGCGCCAGCAGCACGGCGTCGCGGCGCGAGTGGGTCTCCAGCAGCTTGAGGCCCATCAGCACGATCAGCAGCGCGACGCCGCCGGAGCGGCCAAAGACCGTGCCATAGCCGAGGATGACCGCGCCGATGCCGGCGACGGTGAGCGCCATCAGCAACCAGCGCGACGGCAGCCGCCGGCCGCCGCGTGCGAGGTGCAGCCGCCACAGGCCGAGGGCGACGGCGAAGGCCGTGATCCACCACGGCAGCCGCAGCGCGTGCGGGCCGAGCGCGAGCCCGAGCGCGGCCAGCAGGCCGTAGAAGGGGACAGCCGGCAGGCGCGGGTTCACGCAGCGCCTCCATCGGCGGGCAGGCCGAACAGCGCCAGCGCCTCGAGGCACGCGAGCTGGTGACGCGCCCCGCGTTCCGGCTCGAGCCGCACTCCCGGGATGCGCAGTCCGTAGGTGGCGCCCGCCGCCTCCGCGTCCAGCACCCAGCGCGTCAGGCGCGACAGCCGCCGCTCGACGTCGAGTCCGGCGAGCAGGTCCCAGTCGAGCCAGATCTCGTCGGCGGCGCGGCCGCTGAACTGCTTGGTCAGCGTGCCGCGTTCCTGCGCCGCGGCCTTCCAGGCGATGTGGCGCGGCGAGTCGCCCGCACGGTAGGCGCGCAGGCCCGCGAAGTCGTCCGAGCCGGCGCCGTGCTCGCGGCCTTCGCCGGCATGGTCACGGTTGAGCGGCAGCGGCGGCCGGCCCTCTTCGGGCTGCGGATAGACGATACAGCTCGCGTCGAGATTGACGTAGGACCAGGCCCGCATCAATCCGAGCGGATAGCGCGTGTGCACCGTGATGCGCTGCGGCCGGCACGGCGATGCCGGGCTCGACGCTCTGGCCCGGCGCGACGTCGGTGAACATCGTCGGGCTGCCGGGGTGCGAGAGCGCGACACTGTGGCGCATGACGCCGCCCGGGTTGTCGATCCGCACGTGAAACACGGCGCTGTCGCCGGCGAACACCGGCGCGGTCCGGCCCGCGCTGACGACGAGGCCGGCGAGGTTGCGGAACGTGTGCAGGATGGAGACGATCGCCATCGCCGCCAGCAGGAAGGTGACCGCGAAGCCGAGGCTCAGCTGGTAGTTGGTCGAGCCGATCAGCATCAGCAGCAGCATGCCCGCGAAGACGATGCCCTGGCGGGTCGGCAGGATGAACACCCGCCGCTGCGTCAGCACGACGCGGCCGCGCTCGCGCCCGCGCGGCTTGAAGATCCAGTCCGAGGCGGTTCGCGCGAGGCGGCTGTCGGCGAAGCCGGCGCCGCGGTCGGCGGGCGGGATGGCGGCCACGGTCCGCCTCAGGGGATGGCGACCTCGGCGACGATGCGCTCGCCCAGGTCCACCCCGTTCAGCGCGCCGCGCTCGGCCGCCAGCCGCAGCCGGTGGCCGACGACGCCGGCGAGCACCGCCTGGACGTCCTCCGGCAGCACCGCCTTGCGCCCGTCCATCAGCGCCCAGGTGCGGGCCGTGGCGAGCAGCGCGAGGCCGGCGCGCGGCGACATGCCGCTCTGGAAGTCGGCGCTGCGCCGGGTGTAGTCGATGATGGCCTGGATGTAGTCGACCAGCGCGTCGGCGGCGTGGACCTGCGCCGCCTGGCGCTGCAGCGCCTGCAGCTCGGCGACGTCCACGCACGGCGCGAGCTTCTCCAACAGGTCGCGGCGCGCGACGCCTTGCAGCAGGCCGCGCTCCGCCTGGCGATCGGGATAGCCGAGCTGGATGCGCATGAGGAAGCGGTCAAGCTGGGATTCCGGCAGCGGAAAGGTGCCGACCTGGTACGACGGATTCTGCGTGGCGACGACGAAGAACGGCTCCGGCAGCTGCCGCGTCTCGCCCTCGACGGTGACCTGGTGCTCCTCCATCGCCTCCAGCAACGCGCTTTGCGTCTTCGGCGTCGCCCGGTTGACCTCGTCGGCCAGGATCAGCTGGCTGAAGATGGGGCCCGGGTGGAACTTGAACGCGCCGGTGTCGCGCTCGTAGATCGACACGCCGACGATGTCGGCCGGCAGCAGGTCGCTGGTGAACTGGATCCGGCGGAACTCCAGCCCCAGGGAAATGGCCAGCACGTGGGCGAGGGTGGTCTTGCCCACGCCCGGCAGTTCCTCGATCAGCAGGTGTCCGCGCGCGAGCAGGCAGGCCACCGCGAGGCGGATCTGCTTCTCCTTGCCGAGGATCACCGCGCCGGCTTGGCGGATCACCCGCTCGATGGCAGCCGTCATTTACATTCCTTTGCAATCACAGGGATCGGTGCACGCGTTTGAGCGACGGATCCTCCGGATTGTTCTCGATGGCGAAGCCGAGCTTGGCCATCAGCCTCAGCATGTTGGCATTGTTCGACAGCACATCGCCGACCATGGAGGTCAGTCCGGCGTCCCGCGCCACGTCCATCAGGGCGTTCATCAGGCGGGAGCCGATGCCCTTGCCCTGCCAGTCGTCGGCCACCACCAGGGCGAATTCGCACGACGTGCCGTCGGGGTTGGTCACGTAGCGCGCCGCGGCCAGCTCGATCTCGCGGCCGTTCTCGCCGGGGACGACGGCGATCAGCGCCATCTCGCGGTCATAGTCGATCTGGGTCATGCGCGCCACGGTGCGCAGGCTGAGCTCCTGGATCGTGCTGATGAAGCGGAAGTAGCGCGACTCCTCCGAGAGATTGCGCACGAACTCCTGCAGCAGCTCGGCATCCTCGGGCCGGATTGCCCGGATCGTGATCTCGCGGCCGTCCGCGGCGGGCCATTTCTGCGCGAGATGCGCCGGATACGGGCAGATGGCCATGTGCGGGTAGCGATGGCCCGGGCCGGCGGTGGCGTAGTCCACCACGACGCGGGCATCGACGGCCACCGCACCGTGCTGATCGACGATCAGGGGATTGATGTCGAGCTCGCGGATCCACGGCAGCTCGCTCGCCATCTCGGAGATCCGCATCAGCACCTGCTCCAGCGCCTCCATGTCCACGGGCGGCAGGCTGCGGAACGCGCCCAGCAGGCGCGAGACGCGGGTGCGGCCGACGAGGTCGCGCACCAGCACCGCATTGAGCGGCGGCAGGCACACGGCGCGGTCGCCGGTGACCTCGGCATTGACGCCGCCGGCGGCGAAGGTGATGACCGGCCCGAACACGCGGTCGGTGGCAATGCCCACCAGCAGCTCGCGCCCGTGCGGCTTCACCGTCATCGGCTGCACGGTGACGCCGTCGACGCGCGCCTGCGGCAGCTTCGCTTTCAGCGTCGCGAGGATGTCGTTGAACGCGGCGCGCACTTCCGCCGCACTGTTGAGGTTGAGCCGCACGCCGCCGACATCGCTCTTGTGGGTGACGTCCGGCGAGTTGATCTTCATCGCCAGCGGAAAGCCGATCTGCTCGGCCATCATCACTGCCTCCGGCAGCGTGCGCACCACCATGGTCGGCGTCACCGGGATGCGGAACGCGGCCAGCAGCGCCTTCGACTCCGTCTCCGACAGCACCTTGCGCTTCTCGGCGAGCGCGCTCTCGATCAGCAGGCGGGCGCCCTCGACGTCCGGCCGGTCGGTGAGGGAGGTCGAATAGGGGACCTGGATCAGCAGCTGCTGGTTGCGGTGATGGGTGGCGATGTGCGAGAACGCCTCCACCGCCGGCTCGGGGGTGCGGAACACCGGGATGCGGCCCTGGCTGAGGATGCGGCGGCCTTCGCCCACGGCGTCGCCGCCCATCCAGCAGCCGACCAGCGGCCGGCGGAACTCCTCGTGCAGCGCCACCACCTCGCGGGCGACGGCGGTGGGGTCGGTCTCCACCTGCGGCGTCAGGATCACCATGACGCCGTCCACATTGGGATCCTCGAAGCAGGCGCTGATCGCGGCGCGGTAGTGCGCCGGCGTCGCCCGGCCGTCGAGATCGATCGGGTTGCCGCGCGACCAGTTGGCGGCCAGGGCACCTTCGAGCCGGTCGAGCGTCGGCTGGGCGAGCTCCGGCACCTCGACCTCGTGCAGCGCGGCCCAGTCGGCGGCGATGATGCCGCCGCCGCCGCCGTTGGTGACGATGGCGAGCCGATTGCCGGTGGGACGATAGCGCGAGCTCAGGCAGCGCGCGGCCGATACCAGCATGTTGAACGTGCGCACCCGCACGGCGCCGGCCCGCCGCAGCACCGAGTCGAAGACGTCGTCGGCGCCGACCAGCGCGCCGGAGTGCGTGATCGCGGCCTTGTAGGCCGCCGCCTCGCGGCCGGTCTTGACGACGATCACCGGTTTCGCACGCGCGGCCATGCGCAGCGCGCTGACGAATCGCCGCGGGGCGTAGACGCCCTCCAGGTAGAGCAGGATGCTCTCGGTGGCGACGTCCCAGGCCAGATAATCGAGAATTTCGCCGAAGGCGATGTCGGCGGCTTCCCCCAGCGTGATGACGCTGGAGAAGCCCACCTCGTTGGTGGCAGCCCAGTCGAGCATGGCATTGGTCAGCGCGCCGGACTGGCAGACCAGGGCGATCGGGCCCGGCTTGGCGCCGAAGCCGCTGTAGGTGGCGTTGAGACCGAGCGCGGGGCGGATGACGCCGAGGCAGTCCGGACCCAGCAGCCGCACGCCGTGCGCCCGCGCGTTGGCGAGCGCTTCCCGCAGCAGCCGAACGCTGCGCGGGTCGGGCGGCCCGAGATCGCCGGAGATCAGGAGCACCGAGCGGATGCCCTTGCGGCCACAGGCGGCAACGATGGCCGGTACGGTTTCGGCCGGCGTCACCACCACCGCCAGGTCAACCGCCGGCGCAATCGCTTCGACGTCCGGATAGGCGCGACGGCCCATGACCTTGGCGTGCTTCGGGTTGACCGGGAAGATCTCGCCGCGGAAGCCGCCATGGACGAGGTTCGCCATGAGCTGGCGCCCGGCCGAGCCCGCGCGATCGGTGGCGCCGACCACGGCGACGGAGCGAGGCGCGAACAGCGCCGTCAGATGATGGCGTTCGACCGGGATGGACACACGGACCTCGTCGTGGACACGGCGTTTTCGCGACTATAAGATTTTGGACGTTTTACCGAAAACCACCGCTCAGGCGGATCGAGGAGGAACCGTTGCCCGTCGCGTACATCACGCATCCGGATTGCGGCCTGCACGACATGGGGTCCTATCACCCCGAGTGCCCGGCGCGTCTCACCGCGATCGAGGACCAGCTGATCGCCTCCGGCATGATCAACCTCCTGTTGCACGAGGAGGCGCCCCTTGCCACCCGCGAGCAGCTCGAGCGGGTTCATCCCGCCGCGTACATCGATGCCCTCGAGGCCAGCGTTCCCGAGCACGGGCTGGTGCACCTGGACCCGGACACGGCGATGAATCCGCACACGCTGCAGGCCGCAAAGCGCGCTGCAGGCGCCGCCATTCTAGCAACCGACCTCGTGATCGGCAAAAAAGTGCGCGCCGCCTTCTGCTCGGTGCGCCCGCCCGGCCATCATGCCGAACGCGCCCGCGCCATGGGTTTCTGCTTCTTCAACAACGTTGCCGTCGGCGCCGTGCACGCGCTCGCGCACCACGGGCTGAAGCGCGTGGCGGTGGTGGACTTCGACGTCCACCACGGCAACGGCACGGAAGACATCTTCGCCGGCGATCCGCGCGTGCTGATGGCGTCGACCTTCCAGCATCCGTTCTATCCCTACAGCGGCGTCGAGGGCCGCTCGGAGCAGATGGTCAACATCCCGCTCGCCGCCTACAGCAGCGGCGAGCGCTTCCGCGAAGCGGTCAGCCGCCACTGGTTGCCGGCGCTGGACGCGTTCGCGCCCGAGATGGTCTTCATCTCGGCCGGCTTCGACGCCCATCGCGACGACGACATGGCCTCGCTCATGCTGACCGAGGCGGATTACGCGTGGGTGACGGAAAGGCTCAAGGAGGTGGCGGAGCGCAGCGCGCAGGGGCGGGTGGTGTCGCTGCTGGAGGGCGGCTACGAGCTCCACGCGCTCGGCCGCAGCGTCGCCGCCCACATCAAGGTGCTGGCGGAAATCTAGCGCCGCCGGCCACGCGCCGGAAGGAGGGGACCATGCAACTGCCCTGGGACGACATCGACACCGTCCTGCTGGACATGGACGGGACGCTCCTCGACCTTCACTTCGACAACCAGTTCTGGCTGAGCCACGTGCCGCGCCGGTTCGCCGAAACCCGCGGCATTCCGCTGGATCAGGCGCGGGAGGCGCTGTTGGCGCGCTACCAGTCCAAGGCCGGCACGCTGGACTGGTACTGTGTCGACTACTGGACCGGCGAGCTGGGGCTCGACATCGCGCGGCTCAAGCAGGAGATCGAGCACCTGATCGCGGTGCATCCGCACGTGGTGCCGTTCCTGCTGGCCGTGCGGGCGGCGCGCAAGCGCACCGTGCTCGTCACCAACGCCCATCACAAGAGCATCACGCTGAAGATGCGGCGCACCGGCATCCAGCGTTACCTGGATGCGGTGGTGTCCTCCCACGCGCTCGGCCTGCCCAAGGAGCGCCATGGCTTCTGGGACAAGCTGCAGGCCGTCGAGCCGTTCGACCCCCGCCGCACGCTGCTGATCGACGACAGCCTGCCGGTGCTGCGCTCGGCCAGGGAGTACGGCATCCATTACCTGCTGGGCATTCGGCGGCCGGATTCGGGGGCGCGCGAACTGCCTGCCAGCGAGTTCCCGTCGGTGGCGACCTTCGCCGGGCTGTTCCAGCCGAGCGCCTAGCGGATCAGGATCGCGGCGGCGACGCGGCGGTCCTCCGCCATCAGGATGTTGAAGGTGCGGCAGGCGGCGCTGGTGTCCATCACTTCGACGCCGACGCCGGCGCGGGCCAGCGGCTTCAGCAGCGAGGGCTCGGGGAATTCCTGGGTCGGCCCCGTGCCGAGGAGGACGATGTCCACGTCCAGCCCGCCGAGGAATTCGATTTCCCGCGGCGCCAGGTCGGCCGTGGTCCGGACGTCCCAGTCCGGGATGATCCGCCCGGGCAACAACACCAGGCTGGTCTCGAAGCGCTGGTTGTTGACGAGAACGTAGCCGTCGCCGTAGCCGGTGAAGGCGTAGCGGTCGCCGGCGGTGCTCAAGTGCAGTTTCATCCGGTATGCTCGTTGCGGCAGCGTCTAAGCCCCAGTAAGATTATCAGTTTTTTCGGGTGACGGACCCGGCCCGCCGCGCCGGCCCGCCGCGCCGCGTTTCCCGTTTGACG
>DATIUV010000062.1:0-7254 GCA_035466595.1 Pelomicrobium sp. | reverse complement strand
CGAGAAGATGCAGGTGTTCGTGGCCGGATCGTAGTTCTCGATCCAGAGGTTGTCTTCCTTCCAGGTGGCGGCGATGTGGTGCTGCCCGTCCGGGACGGTGACCGACATCACGCCGCCGAAGCGCTTCACGAAGATCTGCTGGAAGTGGAAGTAGTACGCTGCCCAGCCGACGACGAGAATCACCGCGGAGGAGATCAACGCCGCGCGGATGTTGTTCATCTTGCCGGCGAACAGCGCCATCGCGCCGATGACGAGGGCGATGACGGCGCCCCAATACAGGTAGGTGATCATTCTCTCGCTCGGCTCCGTGTCGGTGGGTCGGTATTCGTCGTCAAGTGTCCGCAGAGAGGCGCGCTGCGGATCGTATGAGGGTCATTTCGGCGCAGGCCGGTATCCCGATTCGCGTGGCATCCGAGATTTCCAGGGCCCTCGCAGTGATCGGAGGCGGCGCGGGCGTTTTCGGGCGATGAATCAGGGGCCCTTCGCCTCTTTCGCGCGCTCGGCCTCGTAGCGCGCCTTGGTCTCGGCATTCATCGGGTACAGGCCGGGCAGCTTCGCGCCGTTGTCGACTTCCTGCATGATCCAGCCCTCCATGCGCTCCTGCTCGGGGGCCGTGGCGAGCACGTGGTCCAGCAGCGCGGCGGGGATTACCACCGCGCCGTCGGCGTCGGCGACGACGACATCGTCCGGGAACACCGCGACGCCGCCGCAGCCGATCGGCTCCTGCCAGTTGACGAAGGTGAGGCCGGCCACCGACGGCGGCGCTGCCGCGCCCTGGCACCAGACCGGCAGGCCGGTGCCGAGCACGCCGGCGAGGTCGCGCATCACGCCGTCGGTGACGAGCGCCGCGACGCCGCGCTTCGCCATGCGCGCGCAGAGGATGTCGCCGAAGATGCCGGCGTCGGTCACGCCCCTGGCATCCACCACCGCGATGCAGCCGGCCGGCATGTCCTCGATGGCGGCGCGGGTCGATTTCGGGCTCGACCACGATTCCGGCGTCGCCAGGTCCTCTCGCGCGGGCACGAATCGCAGCGTGAAGGCGCGGCCGACGCGGCGCGGCTCGTCGGCGCGCAGCGGGCGCGTGCCGCGCATCCAGACGTTGCGCAGCCCCTTCTTGAGCAGGATGGTCGTGATCGTGGCCGTGGTAACGGCGGAAAGAACGTCGGTCGTCTTGGCGTCGAGGGTCATGGGCGGGGCGATGCGATGGTTTTTGCGGCCCCGAAGCCGGCGGCCTGTCCACAGTGTAGCCAATCCCGCGGGCGCTGCCCATGGCGGGCGCAGGCGATTGCGCGGGACACCGGTTTGCGTGTGACCGGCCGGGCCGATTCCATGATTCGTCATGCCGGCGGAGGCTCGCATTCAGCACGGGGGCAACGGAACCGCGACGATCGTAATTCCGTCATGCCGGCGGAGCCTGCCCCGTACCGTGATACGGGGGTCGGCATCCAGAGCGACCGCGACGCGCCCGAGGCAGTTCATCTGGGCACCGGCCTGCGCCGGTGCGACGAGTCATGTCGGATTTCGAGGGTTCGTCATGCCGGCGGAGCCTGCCCCGTACCGCGATACGGGGGCCGGCATCCAGGGGTTTTCGGGAGCAACCCCGCGGCGGCTTCTGGGCACCGGCCTTCGCCGGTGCGACGAATCACTTACGTCTGCCTGGGCACCGTCCAGCTTCGGTGCGACGAGTCATGTCGGATCTCGAGGGTTCGTCATGCCGGCGGAGCTTGCCCGTACCGCGATACGGGGGCCGGCATCCAGGGGTTATCGGGAGCAACCCCGCGGCGGCTTCTGGGTACCGGCTTGCGCCGGTGCGACGAATCCGCCGGTGCGACGACTCTCGAGGCGCCGCGCCGGTCAGTCGTCGATCGGCACGAAGCGCCCGCTGGCGGCATCGAAGCCGAACTCCGCGCCGACCGGCGAATCGAGCAGGCCGATGATGCGGTCGTCGAGGTTCAGCACCGCGCCCAGCGAGACGTAGGAGACGTTGCCGGAATCGTCCATGTACTTCTCGTCCTCGCTGCCGGCCGTGATGCGCCAGCCGCTGTCGTCGTCGGCGACGGGTTCCTCGCGATACAGATAGCCCACCTTCTGCCCGTCGTAGAGCACGCGGTGGCTGACGAAGCAGCGCTTGAGGTAGCGCTCGACCAGGTTGTCTTCCTTGCCGGGCAGATCGGTGTCGATGATGTGCTTCGCCTCGAACTCGACCAGGTCGCCCGGGTTCAGATCGCCGATGTAGATCGGATCGTTGTCGAGCTTGCCGACGAAGCGACCGTCCTTGACCGACTCGACGATCAGCCACATGCGCTCCGCGCGGGGCGCGGCCGGGTCGTCCGTGTCGAACCGGAAAACGACCTTGGCCAGGTTGCCCGGCTTGAGCTGCGCGATGAGCCCGGCACCGGGCTTGTAGAAAGTGTAGGGATGGGCCCTGGCCGTGGCTTCGGCGTCCTCCAGCCACCAGGTCCGCTTGCTCTGCACGTTCTGCTCGCTGCTCATGTCAGTGACCCTCGTATTCTTGTTTCCACCAATCCGGCAGGCCGGCGACCGAATCCAGCACCGCGGCGGGCTGGATGCGCCCGTCGAGGTCGGCCGGCTGGAACTTGCCGGTTTTGACGAGGATGCCACGAATTCCGGCGTCCTGGGCACCGCCGATGTCCCCCTTGATGTCGTCGCCCACCATGACGGCGTTGGCGGCGTCGCACTCGATCATGGCGAGCGCGATCTCGAAGAAAGTGCGTGCCGGCTTGCCCAGCACCGTGGGCTCGACGCCGGTCGCGTGCGCGAGCGCCATGACGAACGGTGCCGTGTCGAGCCGCAGCCCGTCGGGCGCCTTCCAGTAGCGCGTCATGCCGAGCGCAATGAGTGCGGGCCGCGGCTCGTGCATCAGCAGGCGGAACGCGCGGTTGAGCACGAAGAAGTCCCACTTTTCGCCGAGGTCGCCGACGATTACCGCGCCCACCGCCGCGTCGGGGTCGTCGCTCACCGGCAGCTCGGCGAACTCCGCGCGCGTCGCGTCCGGAACGAACAGCGCCACGCCGCCTTTCACGTTATCAGCGATCCAGCGCGCCGCCGCCACCGGGGGCGTGAGGATGTCGTCGGCATCGACGTCGAGGCCGATGCCGGCGAGCTTCTCCGTGAGCGCGCTGCGCGGCCGCGAGGTGGTGTTGGTCAGGAAGCAGTGCGGAATCCCGCGCTCGCGCACCCACGCCAGCGCCTCGGCCGCCCCGGGGATGGGACTGCCGCCGACATAGAACACGCCATCGAGGTCGAAGAGAATGCCGGGCATGGACGCTTGCCGATGTCATGCAGGGGTTAAGCCTTGGGACCGCCGCGGGGCGCGGTTCGTTTCCGCCGGGAACGCTACGCGGATCCGCTGCTGAGCTTGAGCCCGACGATGCCGGCGAGGATGAGGCCGATGCACGCCAGCCGCACGAACGAAGCCGACTCGCCCAGCAGCACGATGCCGAGAATCACGGTGCCCACGGTGCCGATGCCGGTCCATACCGCGTAGGCGGTGCCGAGGGGGAGGCTTTTCATCGCGACCGCGAGCAGCCAGAAGCTGACGAGCATGGCGGCGACGGTGCCCACGCTGGGCCAGAGCTTCGTGAAGCCCGCGGTGTACTTCAGGCCGACGGCCCAGATCACCTCGAACAGGCCGGCGAGAAAAAGAACCAACCAAGGCATGGCGTCACCTCCTGCGCAGTCGGGTTTGTCGCGGCCGTCTTCGCCGCCCGCAGGACGCATTTTGCGAAGGACGGTCGGCTCGGCAAGAAAGCGGCCAGGGCAAGACAACCGGGTGCCGTGTGCCCCAGCGCCGGCAGCGGGCTAGCGCTTGAACAGCGCGTTGATCTCGGCGTACGGCACCGCCTCACCGGCGAAGGTGAATGTGCCCTTGTCCTTGACCTCGCGCGCCGCGCGCAGAAATGCGCCGTACGCCGCGCGCGCGAATGCCGAGCCGACCGAGACGCGCTTGACCCCGAGCTGCTCGAGTTCGGCGAGCGAGAAGGCGGCTCCCGCCAATCCCATCACCACATTGACCGGCTTCGGCGCAACCGCGCGCACGACCGCGGCGATGTCCTCCGCGGTTTTCAGGCCCGGCGCGTAGAGCACGTCGGCGCCGGCTTCCGCAAACGCCTGCAGCCTGCGGATCGTGTCGGGCAGGTCGGGCCGCTTGTTGAGGAAGTTCTCCGCGCGGGCGGTGAGCGTGAACGGAAACGGCAGCGCGCGCGCCGCCGCCACTGCCGCTTTCACGCGCTCGACGGCGAGTTCGAGCGGGTAGATCGGGTCCGCGGCGCGGCCGGTGGCGTCCTCGATGGAGCCGCCGACGAGCCCCGCCGCAGCGGCCAGCCGGATGGTTTCGGCGCAGGTCTCGGGCAGGTCGCCGAAGCCGTTCTCGAGGTCCGCCGAGACCGGCAGCGGCGTCGCGTCGACGATCTCGCGCGCGTTGGCGAGGGTCTCCTCGCGGGTGACGGCGCCCTCGACGTCGGGCTTGCCGATCGAGAAGGCGAAGCCGGCGCTGGTGGTGGCCAGCGCCTCGAATCCGAGCGCGGCGAGCATGCGCGCCGAACCGGCGTTCCACGGATTCGGGATGGCGAAGATGCCGGAGCGCTCGTGAAGCGCGCGGAATGCGACCGCGCGGTCGGTCTGAGTAGTTAAGGTCATCTCACCAGAGCCGGCACAGGAAGCGGAACTCGCCCAGCGCCCATCCCAGGACCCATACGCCGAGGATGGCAAGCGCGAAGCCGATGCCGAGCGCAAGCCGCTGACAGACCTTGAGCGGCGCCATGGCCACCGGTATGCCGAACGCCACCGGGAGCGCGGCGAGGCCGGCGACGATGTACTTGTCCGTGCCGCCCTCGCAGGTGCGCGGACCCCAGGCCAGCGCGAGCGCGACGACGATTGCGCCCAGCACGAGCTCCGCGATCCATACCCCGCGCGGAACGAGGGCAGCGGCCTTCATCGGCGGCGCCTCGCGTCAGAACTTCCGGGTTTCGCCCGGCGTCATGACGATGACGTTGGTCGGGAAATCGCCCAGCGCCTTCTTGAACTCTTCCGGCGTGCCCTTGAGCGGCGGGAAGGTGCCGTAGTGCATCGGCATCACGTTCTTCGTCCTGAGCAGTTCTTTCACCGCATAGGCGGCATGCACCGGATCCATCGTGAAGTGCCCGCCGATCGGCAACAGCGCGAGATCCGGCTTGTAGTACTCGGCGATGAACTTCATGTCGGCGAACACGCCGGTGTCGCCCGCGTGATAGATCTTGTAGCCGTTCTCCAGCTCGATGATGTAGCCGGCCGGCTCGCCGCCCGGGTGTACGCTCTTCGCCTTGGTCTGCGGGTCGGTGTGGACCACCTCGGAGCTGTGCTCGGCGCGCACCATGGTGACGGTAATGCCCTCCAGCGGCTTGATCGGGCCGCTCTTGTTGAAGCGGATCATCTGGTTCGCCGGCACCATGCCGAGCGCGTCGAACGTGTGGCCCATGTCCGCATTCAGCGCGACCTTGGCGCCGGTCATCTGCGCGAGCTTCGGCGTGTCGCCGATGTGGTCGCCGTGGCCGTGGGTCAGCAGGATCAGGTCGACCTTGCCCAGCTTGGCGAGATCCTTGTGTTCGTCGGGGGTCTTCGGGTTGCCGGTGATGAACGGGTCGATGACGATCACCTTGCCGCCCGGCGTGGTGATCTTGAACGCGGACTGGCCGAACCACTGCATCTCCCACGCCAGCGCGCTGGCGGGAACGGCGGCGAGCAGCACAGACACGACGGCAGCGGCGGCCGCCTTGACGCTGGAAAGCATGGCAAGTCTCCTGTGGGTCTTTGGTTTTGTCTCTGCGCGGCGCCCTCATGGCGCTCGGCGCAGCGGGAGATGATACCTTGCCGAGGCGCGTGCGGGACGGGCCGGCAGGCTGCGTGGCGATAAAGCTGGCAAAAACGACAACGGGCGCCTCGAGCGCCCGTTTGCTTCGACAAAGGCGACGCGTTACGCCGCCTGGCGCTCGTCCCAAGCCGCGTCGGCGCGCGGTTGCGTGCGCGGCGCCTCTTCTCCCGGCGGAACCAGTCCCGCCTCGCGCCAGCGCTGCGCATCCATTTTCCGTTGCTGCTCCCATGGCGACAGGGCAAACCAGACGCCACCGAATGCCATCAGGATGGGCAGGGCGATCAGCATGAAATTCGTGAGCATGAGCCAACTCCGTTCTCGTGGTTTTTGGGGCTGGCGCGGCGAGCGCACCGACCGTTAGTGCGGGGCCGGCGTGCGGAAGTTCGCGCGGGAAATCCGCAAAATTTTTGTGGACTTCCGACCAAAGAAAACGGGCGCCCCGCGGGCGCCCGTTGCGTTGCTCCAGCCGCCTTCGGGCGGCCACGGCGGATCGCTTACGCAGCCTTGCGCAGCGCACCCTCGCCCTCGAGCCCTTCCTTCGCGGCGCGGGTGCGCTCGTCGAAGTTAGCCTTCTGCTCCATCCACGGGTGCAGCGCGAACCAGACGCCGCCGAACATGAGGAGGGCAGGAGCCAGCATGAGAATGTAGTTGGTCAGCATCGAAAACACCTTTCGTCATATGGTTTTGATTCACGCAGCAACGCGCGCCGGGCGCGATTATAGAGAAGTTCGGCCGGGTGACGCGCCTGAACGGAAGAAAAATCTGCGAATCCGTGAAACCGTTGCCCGCGGAAAAAAAAAGGGCGCCCGCGGGCGCCCTTGAGGCTTCAGAGGAGGAGAAGTAAATCAGTTGTAGGCGCTTTCGCCGTGCTCGGAGACGTCGAGACCCTGGGTCTCTTCCTCGTCCGTGACGCGCAGGCCCACGATCCCGCCGATGATCTTGAGCAGGATGAAGCTGATCACGCCGGTGTAGACCAGGGTGAACACCACACTGATGATCTGCGTGACCACCTGACCGCCCATGCTGACGCCCTCGGCGTAGCCGGCGCCGCCCAGACCCGGCGCCGCGAGGATGCCGATGCCCACCGCGCCGATGATGCCGGCCACACCGTGGACGCCGAACACGTCGAGCGAGTCGTCGTAGCCCAGCGACTTCTTCAGGCTGGTGACCGCCCAGAAGCTGATGATGCTGGCGACGAAGCCGAGGACGATGGCGCCCATCGGGCCGGCGCTGCCGCAGGCCGGGGTGATCGCCACCAAACCGGCGATGGCGCCCGAGGCCGCGCCGAGCAGGCTCGGCTTGCCCTTGGCCATCCACTCGATGAACAGCCAGCCCAGCACCGCCGCTGCCGTGGCGAGCTGCGTGTTCACCATCACCAGCGCGGC
>DATIUV010000061.1:0-6412 GCA_035466595.1 Pelomicrobium sp. | reverse complement strand
CGCAGCCCGGGGAGAAGCCTGCCCGGGCGTATGCGGCGCCGATCGACGAAGAGGCGTTCCGCAAGGCGCACGCGAGTCCCGGCGTGCGCCGCTTCGCGCGCGAGCTCGGCGTCGACCTCTCGCAGGTTCAGGGCAGCGGGCCCAAGGGCCGCATCCTGCAGGAGGACGTGCAGGGTTACGTCAAGCAGGCGCTGGCAGCGCCGCGCGCGGCGGCCGGCGGCGGCATGGGCTTCGGCCTGCCCGAGTGGCCGCAGGTGGATTTCGCCAAGTTCGGCCCGGTGGACGTGCAGCCGCTGTCGCGCATCAAGAAGATCTCGGGCCCCGCACTGCACCGCAATTGGGTGTCGATCCCGCACGTCACCAATCACGAGGACGCGGACATCACCGAGTTGGAAGCCTTCCGCGTCCAGATGAACAAGGAGCACGAGAAGGGCGGCGTCAAGATCACGATGCTGGCGTTCCTGGTGAAAGCCTGCGTCGCCGCGCTCCAGCGCTTTCCCGAGTTCAACTCGTCGCTCGACGGCGATTCGATCGTGTTCAAGAGGTACTACCACCTCGGCTTCGCCGCCGACACGCCGAACGGCCTGGTGGTGCCCGTCATCAGGGACGCCGACCGGAAGGGCGTCATCGACATCGCCCGTGAGATGGGCGAGCTCGCCGCCAAGGCGCGCGCCGGCAAGCTGGCGCCGGGCGACATGCAGGGCGGCACGTTCTCCATTTCGTCGCTGGGCGGCATCGGCGGCACCTACTTCACACCGATCATCAACGCCCCGGAAGTGGCGATCCTCGGCGTGTGCCGCTCGTCGATGCGACCGGTATGGGACGGCAAGCAGTTCGTCCCGCGGCTGATCCTGCCGCTGTCGCTCTCGTGGGATCACCGGGTCGTGGACGGCGCCGCGGCGGCGCGCTTCAACGGCTACCTGGCGGCGCTGCTGGCGGATCTGCGCCGGCTGGTCCTTTGACGGCGGCGTTCGCGACGCGCGGAACCGCCTGCCAACGCCCTCGGGCGGCCCACGCGCTGCCGCCGGAGTCTCGCCGGTGCGGCTGATCGGCCTCTACGGCGGCACCTTCGATCCGATCCACCTCGCCCACCTGCGCGTCGCGGAGGAGGTCGCCGAGCAGCTTGCGCTCGACGAGGTACGCTTCGTGCCGGCGGCGCGGCCGAATTTGCGAGGCGAGCCGTCGGCGACCCCCGCGCAGCGCGCGCGGATGGTGGCGCTGGCGATCGCCGGCAACCCGAAGTTCGCGCTCGAGCGCTGCGAGCTGGATCGTCCGGGCGTCAGCTACACGGTCGATACGCTCGAGTACCTGCGCGCGGGCGCCGGGACGCAGGCCGCCCTGGTGCTGATTCTCGGTGCCGACGCCTTCGCGCGGCTGCCGGAATGGGCGCGCTGGGAGCGCCTGCCGGAGCTCGCCCACATCGCCGTGGTGGCCCGCCCGGGGGAAGACGTTGCGCCGGAGCGGTGGGATGCGGCGCTTGCGCGCCTGTGGCGCGAGCGCCGTGCCGATGCGCCGGGCGAGCTGGCCGGGGAGCCGGCCGGCCGCATCGTGCTGGCGGCGACGCGGCTGCTCGAGATCTCCGCCAGTGAGATCCGCGAGCGGCTCGCGCGCGGCGCCAGCGTGCGTTATTTGCTTCCCGATTCGGTTCTCGATTATATTCGCTCGCAATCCCTCTATCTGGCCGGAGGCCGATGAGAATCGACAAGCTGGTCAAGACCGCGGTGGGTGCGCTGGAGGACATCAAGGCGCGCGACATCGTGGTGCTCAACGTCTCGAAAATCACGCCCCTGTTCGATCGCATGATCATCGCCTCGGCCGAGTCGGCGCGGCAGACGCGGGCGCTGTCCCGAAATGTCCAGGAAGAAGTGAAGAAGGCCGGCGGCACCGTTCACGGTGTCGAGGGCGAGGGCTCCGCCGAGTGGATCCTGGTGGACCTCGGCGACGCCGTCGTGCACATCATGCAGCCCGCGGTGCGCGAGTACTACGACCTCGAGCAGCTGTGGGGCGGCGAGCGGCCGACGCGCGCCGCGCAGCGCCGGGCGGCGTCAGCGAGGGCGCGCTGAGCGCTGTCAGCCGCCGCCCGCGAAGTGAAGCTCACCATCGTCGCGGTCGGCGAGAAGCTGCCGGCATGGGCCGAGGCGGCGACCACGGAGTATCTCAAGCGCATGCCGCGCGAGGCGCGGGTCGAGCTGAGGGAGGTGGTGGCCACGCGGCGATCGTCTCGCGGCGACGCCAGAGCCGCGATGAAAGCGGAGGCCGAGCGCATCATCGCGGCCATTCCGGCCGGGGCGCGGCGCATCATTCTCGACGAAGGGGGGCAGGCGATGGACACGCGGACGTTTTCGCGGTTTCTCGAGCGGGCCCTGGCCGACGGGACGCCGCTGGCGTTCGTCATCGGCGGCGCGGACGGCCTGCATCCGGACGTGAAGCGCTCCGCCGACCGCATGCTCTCGCTTTCCGCCCTGACGCTGCCGCACGCCCTTGCCCGCGTGCTGCTCGCGGAGCAGCTGTACCGGGCAATGTCCCTGCTCAAGGGACATCCCTATCACCGCGAATGACGGCAGCCGTCCCGGTCGCCCGATGAGCGCCAGCCTCCGCCGCCGCGTCTATCTCGCTTCGCGCAGCCCGCGGCGCCGCGAGCTGCTCAAGCAGATCGGCATCGAATTTGAGCTGCTCATGCTGCGGGAAGGCACCGACCGCGGCCGCGACGTCGACGAGTCGCCGCTGCCGGACGAACCGCCCGACGCGTACGCGGTGCGCATCGCCGAGGCCAAGGCCGCGGTCGGCATGCGCTACCTGATGCAGCGCCGCCTGCCGCGCATGTATCCGGTTTTTCCGCTGGTCGCGGCGGACACCGCCGTGACGCTCGGAGACGAGATCCTCGGCAAGCCGGAGTCCGCGCATCACGCCGCCGACATGCTGCGGCGCCTGTCGGGACGCACCCACCAGGTCTTCACCGCCGTCTCGGTGGCGTTCGAGGACCGCGTGGAGACGGCGCTGTCGGCCTCCGCGGTGACGTTCCGCGATCTCGACGACGCCGAGATTGCCGCTTACGTTGCCAGCACCGAGCCGATGGACAAGGCCGGCGCCTACGCGATCCAGGGGCTGGCGGCCGTGTTCATCGAGTCCCTCCACGGCAGTTACTCGGGCGTGATGGGCCTGCCCCTGTTCGAGACGGCCCGGTTGCTCAAACATTTCGGCTGTGGAATCCTTTGACCGCCCCGCTCCGGGCGGCTAGCGACTTCCCCTCGGGACGCGCCGGCCGGAACTGCGGCAAAAGCCCACGGCCATGAGCGACGAGATCCTCATCAACGTCACGCCCCAGGAGAGCCGCGTTGCGGCGATCCAGCAGGGCGTCGTCCAGGAGCTGCACGTCGAGCGCACGACCAGCCGCGGCCTGGTGGGCAATGTCTACGTCGGCCGCGTGTCGCGGGTGCTGCCCGGTATGCAGTCGGCCTTCATCGACATCGGGCTCGACCGCGCGGCTTTCCTGCACGTGGCGGACATCTGGGGGCTGCGGCAAAACGGCAACCCGGGCGAGCTGCCCATCGAGCGTGTCCTGTCCGAGGGACAGAACCTGCTGATTCAGGTGATCAAGGATCCCATCGGCAGCAAGGGCGCGCGCCTGTCCACGCAGATCAGCATCGCCGGCCGCTTCCTCGTCTACCTGCCGCAGGAATCGCACATCGGCATCTCCCAGCGCATCGAGGACGAGACCGAGCGTCAGCTCCTCAAGGAGAAGCTGCTGCAGCTGATCCCGGCCGGCGAGGGCGGCGGCTACATCATTCGCACCAACGCGGAGGCGGCGACGGAAGGCGAGCTGGTGGCCGACATCGCCTATCTCAAGAAGCAGTGGGCCGACATCCAGGAGAAGTTTCGCGTTTCCGGCGCGCCGAGCCTGCTCTACCAGGACCTGACGCTGTCGATGCGGGTGCTGCGCGACTTCGTCGGCGATGAGACCGCGCGCATCCTGGTGGACTCGCGCGAGACCTACCAGAAGATGATCGCGTTCGCGAGCGACTTCGTCGCCAACGCGGTGGAGCGCATCGACCACTACGCGGGCGAGCGGCCCCTGTTCGACCTCTACGGCGTCGAGGACGAAATCGAGAAGGCGCTGGCGCGGCGCGTGGACCTCAAGTCCGGCGGCTACCTCATCATCGACCAGACCGAGGCCCTCACCACCATCGACGTCAACACCGGCGGCTTCGTCTCCGGCCGCAGCTTCGACGAGACCATCTTCAAGACCAACCTGGAGGCGGCGCAGGTGATCGCGCGCCAGCTGCGCCTGCGCAACCTGGGCGGCATCATCATCCTCGACTTCATCGACATGGACAGCGAGGACCACCGCGCCGCAGTGCTGTCGGAGCTCAAGAAGGCGCTGTCGCGCGACCGCGTGAAGATGACGGTGAACGGCTTCACCGCGCTGGGCCTGGTCGAGATGACGCGCAAGCGCACGCGCGAGAGCCTGGCCCACATCCTGTGCCAGCCGTGCCCGACCTGCCAGGGCCGCGGCGAGATCAAGACCGCGCAGACGGTGTGCTACGAGATCCTGCGCGAGCTGCTGCGCGAGGCGCGCCAGTTCGACGCGCGCGAGTTCCGCATCCTCGCCTCGCAGACCGTGATCGACCTCTTCCTCGACGAGGAGTCCCACAGCCTCGCCCAGCTCGGCGACTTCATCGGTAAGCCGGTGAGCCTGCAGGTGGAGACGCTCTACACCCAGGAGCAGTACGACGTCGTGCTGATGTGATCCGCGTCGCGTCGCGGCGCGCGGCAGGCCGTTTATTGACCGCGGAGACGCAGAGGCGCGGAGGCGATTTCAGGATCGTTTCACCGCGGAGGACGCGGAGGAAGGCTTCTTCACAATTTCTTTGCGCTCATCGCGATTTGCTAAGCGCGTCACTGTGCAACGGGCGTCAAAAGCGCACAGGAAGCAACATGGCTCCTCCTCCGCGTCCTCAGCGTCCTCCGCGGTTCAGCTCTTCGTGTCTTTCTCTGCGTCTCCGCGCCTCTGCGGTTCGCCGCCGGCCGAATCGCCCCAGCCGGGCAGCAGCGCCTGAGGCGGCCGCGCGGGGCCGGTAACCGCCACGCGCTTTCGGCGCGAGGCGTCTCCGGCGACCAGCGTCACCGCGCGCGGCGCAACGCCGAGCGCCGCGGCCAGGAAACGGATCAGCTCGGCGTTGGCCTTGCCCTCCACCGGCGGTGCGGCGAGGCGCAGCTTGAGCGCGTCGCCGTGGAGGCCGACGACTTCGGTGCGCCGCGCCCCGGGCTGGACGTGCAGCGTGAGGATCAGGCGGCCGCCGTCCTCGATCCGGTACCAGGCCGCCGCCACGGCGTCAGAGCAGCCGCAGCACGCTGGCTTCCAGCCAGGCGACCGGCAGCATCAGCGCCAGCTGGCACAGGATCAGCACGAAAAGCGGCGACAGGTCGACGCCGCCGACGAGTGGAACGCGGCGCTGGAACGGCCGCAGGAAGGGTCGCGTCAGCGCGTGCAGGATGGGCGCCACCGGCGTGTGCGGATTCACCCACGACAGGATCGCCTGCGCGATCACGGCGACGATGAGGATGTAGATGCTGATCTTCAGCACCTGCACCGCGGCCAGCAGCGCCAGCGCGATGATCGAAACGCCGACCGCCGCGCCCAGCGCGTAGCCGCGCAGGCCCAGCACCACGAGCTGCTCCACCAGCGTCGTCAGCCAGGCCAGCACCAGCGAGGACAGGTCCGCGCCCCACAGACCCGGCACCACCCGGCGCGCCGGCAGCACTGCCCAGTTGGTCAGGGCGGCGAGGAAGTGCGACAGCGGGTTGCGCGGCGGCGCGCGGAAGAGCTGCAGATAGAAGCGCAGCAGGAAGGCGAGCGCCAGCAGCCCGAAGAGCGTCTGCACCAGAAATTCGAGCGCGTTGCCGACCACGGTCAGCCCCCTTTGCCCAGCTCGTCGCCCAGTTCGCGCGAGCGCCCGGCCGCGGCGCGCACGGCGGCGACGATCTTCGCCTTGACCGCCGCGCCGTCGAGCTCGCGCACGGCCCGCTCGGTGGTGCCGCCCTTGCTGGTGACCCGCGCGCGCAGCGTCGCCGGATCTTCCGCGCTCGAGCGCGCGAGCAGCACGGCGCCGTGGAAGGTCTCCATCGCCAGCAGCCGCGCCTGGTCGGCATCGAAACCGAGCTCCAGTGCGGCCTGCTCCAGGGCCTCGATGAAGTAGAACACGTACGCCGGTCCGCTGCCGGAGACGGCGGTGACGCCGTCGATGCGTGCTTCGTCGTCCACCCACAGGGTGCGGCCTACTGCGGCGAGGATCTGCTCCGCCTGCTCGCGCCCGTCGGCGCCGACCTCGGCGGGCGCGTAAAGGCCGGTCACGCCGGCGTGCACCAGCGCGGGGGTGTTGGGCATGGTGCGCACGATGCGCCGATAGCCGCC
>DATIUV010000060.1:0-5194 GCA_035466595.1 Pelomicrobium sp. | reverse complement strand
CGATCGGGCTGATCCACGTGGTGCCGCTCGATTTTGCCCGCAGCGCGGCGGAGTCGACGCTCGCGGCCCGTCTGGGCGAGCCGGTCAGCGTGTCATCCGCCCAGGGCGCGCTGTTCCCGCCGCACCTCACGCTGCACGGGCTCAAGATCGGCGCCGACGGCGCGCTGACGGCAGAGCGTGCCAGCCTGCCGGGCCTGACCGGCCTGCTGGGGAACGTCGGCGAGCTCAAGCGCTTCCGCATCGAGAACGTCCGGGTCAGCGAGGCGGGCGTGCAGAAACTGGCGAAATGGAATGCGGGCGGCAGCGGCGCCGCGCTGCCGGTGGAAGCGGTCGAGCTGCGCAACGTCACGCTAGCCCTGCCGGAAGTCAGCGTGCCCGCGTTCGACGGCGAGCTCGTCATGGCGAGCGACGGCAAGGTGCAGCGCATCGACCTCACCAGCGCCGACGGCAGGATCAGCGGCCAGATCGCGCTCGCCGGCGGCGCGCTCAAGATCCAGGCGACGGCGCAGAGCTGGCAGCTGCCGCTCGGCGCGCCGCTGACCTTCGACAACCTGCAGCTGAAGGCGACGGCGACGCCGGGGCGGCTCGAGGTGGAGCAGTTCGACGGCCTGCTGTTCGGCGGGCGCACCGTCGGCAAGGGCATCATCACCTGGGGCAACGGCTGGGCGCTCGCCGGCGACGCCGAACTCACCGCCGTCAATGTCGAGGGCCTGCTCAAGGCCTACCTGAATGCGGCGCCCGTCGCGGGCTCGCTGCGCACGAAGCTGACGCTGGCAACGCGCGGCGACAGCCTGAAAGGGATGTTTGCGGCGCCGGAAGTGGGCGGCGACTTCCTGATCGAGCGCGGCGCGCTCAACAGCGTCGACCTGTCGAAGGCGCTGCGTGCCGGCAGCCGCGAGGGATCCCGCGGCCAGACCAAGTTCCAGGACCTCGCCGGCAAGATGGCGCTGGCGCAGAACCGCTACACGTTCACCGATCTCAAGCTGGGGGCCGGACTGCTTTCCGCCACCGGCACGGTGGAGGCGGCGCCGGACCAGGCCCTCTCGGGCCGCCTCTACGTGGAGATCTCCTCGGCTGCGACTCCCCTGCGCGGGACGCTCACGGTCAGCGGCACCGCCGCCGAGCCCGTCGTCCAGCGCTGAAGGCGGAGCGCTATCGCGCCGCGAGCGGCGTCAGGGCTGGACCTCGGGATTGAGACTGTAGAGGCCGGTCAGGGTCGCGCTGCCGAGGACGTGGCCCTCGATCGCCTTGAGCACATCGGGCCCGCGGAAAACGCCCTCCACCGGGCAGCGCGCGACGTCGAGCGCGTACAGCGTGAACACGTAGTGGTGGACGATGGTGTCGTTCCACGGCGGGCACGGCCCGTCGTAGCCGAAGTACTGCCCTTCCATGTCCTGGTCGCCGGCGAACCATGCCGTGTAGTCGTTCAGCCCCTGGCGCGCGCCGCGCGGCGCTTCGGGACCCGCCTTCCCGCGCGGCGTCACGCCGTCGGCGAACTCGCCCTTGTAGATGGGCATCGAGTCGGCCGGCAGGTCGACCAGCACCCAGTGAAAGAAATCGACCCGCGGCAGGTCGGCCGGCACCTGGCGTCCCTCCTGGTTGACGTCGTCGGGCTTGCTCGGCACGTCGTAGTCGTGGCAGATGAGCACGAGCGACCGAGTGCCCGCCGGCAGATCGGACCAGGCGAGATCCGGGTTGCGGTTCGCCGCCAGCGTTGCGTGGGTGGCCGGATCGGCGGCGCAGAACGCGTTCTCGCTCGGGATTCGCTCGTTGTCGGAAAAGCAGGCGCTGGTGAGCTTCACGGGTGCCCTCCTGGGTTCAACTTCGGGTCTCGAAGGCGGCCGGCGGAAAGTGCCGGGCCGATCGCCGCCGCGAGCGCGAGGCCGCCAGCGCTGCAGCGTTTGCGGATGGAACGAGGGGAATTTAAGCGTGGAGCGGTGACCGCGTCAACGCGCCGGCGTCAGTTCGCGGCCCCGGCGCCGGCTGGAGCAGGCGCGGCGCGCAGCCAGAAGGTCACCGGGCCGTCGTTTACCAGCGCCACCTGCATGTCAGCCCCGAAGCGGCCGCTTGCGACCGGCGCGTGGGACGCCCGAGCCAGTTCGACCAGCCAGGCGAACAACCGCTGCCCCTCTTCCGGCGAAGCGGCCGGGGTGAAGCTCGCGCGCGTCCCTTTCGCCGTATCCGCCGCCAGCGTGAACTGTGGCACCAGCAGCAGGCCGCCGCCGACGTCGCGCACGCTGAGATTCATGCGGCCCTGCGAATCCGGAACCACGCGGTAGCCGAGCAGCCGCTCCAGCAGACGCCGCGCCTCGGCCTCCGTGTCGCCGCGCTCGACGCCGACCAGCACCAGCAGTCCGCGCCCGATTTCGCCGACGGCGGCGCCGTCCACCTCGACGCGCGCGCTGGCCGCACGCTGCAGCAGCCCGATCACGCGACCAGGCGGCAACCCCGATCGCAGCGCGTCAGTCGCCTACCACCCGGCTGCCATGCGGCGCGGGCTCCAGTTCTCGACCGCGGCGGTAAGCTCCTCGACTTTCGGGCTGCCGAGCTTGGCCGCCGCCTGTTCCTTGAGCTGGCCGGCGAGTTCCTTCTCCTCGCGGTCGAGGTCGAACTTGTTCTCCACCAGCGCCGCCCAGAAAAAGGCGCGCTCCGGATCGTTCGGCGCTTCGGGCGAGGCGTAGAGCTTGGCGATCTCGAGCTGCGCCTTGGTATGGCCCTGGTCGGCCGCCCTCTCGATCCACTTGGCCGCCGCTTCCGTGTCCTTTTCGGTTCCGCGACCCTCCAGGATCATCATGCCGGCGGCATACTGCGCCCTCGGCACGCCGAGCTTGTGCCAGTTGCGCGCGACCCACGGCGTGCCGGCCTCCTCGAACAGCTCGAGGGCGCGCTCGTCATCCTGCTTGAGCTCCTTGCCGTCGCGGTAGAGCACGCCGAGCTCGTAGCCCGCCACGACGTTGCCCCAGTTGAGCTCGCGTTCCAGCTGCCGGACCATCTCCTTGGGGTCGGAGATCTTCAGCGCGGCCTCCGCGCGATCGGTCAGCTCGTCGGCGTGCGCGGCCGCCGCGGCCACCACGGCGATCACCGTCAGGATCAGGCGTATCATCGTTCTCTCCTCCGTGCGTATCCAGGGAAACGGCGGCGGCGTGAAACCGCGCCGCAACGCCTCTTCGACACCAAATTGCGGGAATCGATCCTCATCGCCCAGGCCAGCGACCCCCACGTGACGGTGCCCGGCGTACTCATGGGCGGCCGCGTCGACACCTCGGCGCTGTTCGCCCGCTGCGTCGAGCGGCTCGCCGCGCTCGATCCCCCGCCCGACCTCGTCATCCTGAGCGGCGACCTGGCCAACACCGGCAAGCCCGAAGAATACCAGCATCTGCGCCGCCTGCTGACGGGGTTTCAGCTGCCCTTCCGGCTGATGGTGGGCAACCACGACGACCGGGACGCCCTGCGCGACGCATTCCCCGAGCACGCTTATTTGAGGGAGGATCCGCGCTACGTTCACTGCGCGTTCGATGCCGGCCCGCTGCGCGTGCTGCTCCTCGATACGCTGGACCCCGGCCGCGACGCCGGCACGCTCGACGCGGCGCGCCTCGCCTGGCTCGCGGCCCAGCTCGATGCCGAACCGCGAGTGCCAACTCTCGTGTTCATGCATCACCCGCCGTTCGCCACCGGGCTCGCGGCGATGGATGCGATGCGCTGCGACCACGCGGACGAGCTGGAACGGCTCGTCAGACGGCACGGGCAGGTCCACGTGGTCGCCTGCGGGCACGTGCATCGGCCCGTGGTGACCCGTTGGGCGGGAGCGCTGGCGATGACGGCGCCCAGCACCGCGCACCAGATCGACCTCGATCTCGGCGCCGACGCGCCGCCGCGCTATACGCTGGAGCCGCCCGCGTTCCTGCTGCATCGCTGGAGCGCGGGTCGCCTGGTGACCCATGTCTGCCCCGTGGGCCCGTTTCCGGGGCCTTACGGGTTCTGAATCCCCGGCGGAGTCAGTGCTCTTCGAGGCGGGTGTAGGTGTCTTCCGCAGGCTCGCCGGTTTCCGGCTCGATCCAGTCGGCGATGCCGAGCTCCGCTTCGACTTCCTCGAGGGATTCGTCCGGCGCGAGATCCCCCTCGTCGTCGCTGAACTCCATGTCCCGCACCGCCTCGAGCAGCGAGGGGAACGGGCCATAGACCGCCTCGGTTTCCTTGTCCTGCCAGTAGAAGCCGTCGGGGCGCTCGATGATGCGCGTGTTGTCGTGCTCCGCCGGTGTCTCCGGGATCGGTTGCGGCATGGAATTCTCCTTCAGCCTGCCATGGCCGTCATCGTTATCAGAACACCGTGAGACGGGATTTGCAACCCTGGATTTCCGTGTGCTGCGAGTCGCAGGCAACCGCGGTCCGGCGGGCACGATGCCCGGTCGTGACGCTCAGCGCGAAGGCGCCAGCAGGCCCAGCGCCGCCCCGCTGTCGGTCAGGCGCGCGCACTGGCCGGCCGTGAGCGTGACGTTGGCCGGATCGGTCTCGTCGCGCATCAGGTTGCCCGGCAGCTCGACGTGCTCGCCGCTGTCCATCAGCACGTGGGCGAGCTCGTGCGCCAGCGCGACGCCGGGGTCGCGCACGCTCTCGATCATCCACACCGTGTAGGCGAGCTCCGGTCGCGTCGCGCTGTTGCCACGCCCGATCGCTTCGGCCTCGAACGGGACCGGCTGACGCGTCTCGCGCACGAAATAAAGCGTCGGCTTCGCGAAGGGCAGCCGGCGCGCAAGCTCCCGTCCCGCCGCGGTGGAGAAATCCGCGTAGCGCTCGGGACCGTCGACCCGGTAGAGCGTCGCCGACGTCAGCTGAACGCCGCATTGGGCGAGTATTCCAGCCGCCTCGCGCAGCGCGGCAACGGCCCGCTCGTCCGTCCAGCGGCTACGCTGGAGGATCACCAGCGCCGGGGCCACCGCCCAGCGCGCCGCCGCGGGAGCGCCCGCCGGATAGATTTCCGCCGCGCCAAGTGCGCGACTGGCGACGACCGTCGGCTGCTCCGCAGCGCCGGCAGCGAGCGCGGCCAGCGCGCCGAGCGCCGCCAGCGCGCTACGCCATCGCCATGCGCGGGGGGCGGAAGTAAGTCGTGTCATCGTAGAAACTCACGTCGCCGGCGCGCTCGCTCCAGCCGGGCACGCCGAGCACGGGTACCGGGGTGAGCGCGCCGCGCAGCGCC
>DATIUV010000059.1:0-10202 GCA_035466595.1 Pelomicrobium sp. | reverse complement strand
ACGGCTTCGCCGTTGATGAACGCGCGCGCGCCGGCCGTGAGCAGGCGCGAGCGCCGGTCGAGCGCGATGCCCCGGCGCGCGGCGGCTGCGCGGAAGCGGGACGCGGACAGCGGCCGCTGCGGCGGATCGAAGACCACGCTCGGCTTCGGCTCCGACAGGAAGACGCCGGCGAACTCGGCGACGTCGCGCGGCTTCCAGCGCGCCTTCTCGAGCGCGGCGGCGAAGCGCGCGACCATCTGCGGCGGGATGCGGGCCGGGTGCCGCTGCGGCGCGAGGTCCGGGTCGGCGTAGAGGCCGTCGAGGTCGAGGCGGTCGTGCAGGAAGTCGAGGAACTGGCTCGCCAGCTCCTGGTGCGAAGGCGCGCGAAAGCCGATCGAGTAGGTGGTGCACTCGTCGATCGCGGTGCCTTCGTGCGCGTAGCGCGGCGGCAGGTAGAGCAGGTCGCCGGGCTCGAGCACCCATTCCTGCTCGGGGTGAAAGCGGCGCAGGATTTTGAGCGGCACGCCGGGCACGAGGTCGAGGTCGCGCTGCGCGGAGATGCGCCAGCGCCGCCGCCCCGAGCCCTGCAGCAGGAACACGTCGTAGGAGTCGAAGTGGGGGCCGACGCCGCCGCCGGGGACCGCATGACTCACCATGACGTCGTCGAGGCGCGCGTACGGGATGAACGAGAACCCGGCGAGCAGCGCGTGCGCCGCGTCGAGATGCAGGTCGAGGCCCTGCACCAGCAGGGTCCAGTCGCGCGCCGGCGCGCCACGCCAGGTGCGGGCCGGGAACGGTCCGTGAGCAACCCGCCAGCGGCCGCCGCGTCGCGCGACGATGCGCGACTCGACCTCGTCGCGCGCGGCGAGCGCTCGAAGCCCGGCGGGCGTCGCCAGCCCGCGAAAACCGGGCAGCGCTCCCCGCACCAGCAACGGCCGCTTTTGCCAGTGGCGGCGCAGGAACGTGTCGAGGTCGAGGCCGCCCAGCAGCGCGATTCGCATGGCGCGTATTATGAAGCGCCCGCGCGTGTTTGGTGCGGTTGTCGCGCGAGGTAAATGCGTTAGAATGAGCGCCGCTTCTGCGGGAACGACGGGATGCTTGCGCCGGGACAGTCTGCACCGGAATTCGACCTGCCCAACGCGGACATGGAGATGGTCCGGCTGGCGGCGTATCGCAACAAGAACAACGTCGTCCTCTACTTCTATCCCAAGGACGACACGCCGGGCTGCACGCTGCAGGCAGTCGACTTCAGCGACATGGAGGAGGACTTCCTCCGTCACGACACCATCGTGCTGGCGGTGAGCCGGGACGATTGCATCAGCCACGGCGCGTTCCGCGACAAGCACGGCCTGTCGATCCAGCTGCTCGCCGATACCGAGGGCGAGGTGTGCGAGCTCTACGGCGTGCTGCAGGAGCGGGAAGTCGACGGGCGGTTGCGCAAGGGGCTGGCCCGCTCGACGTTCGTCATCGACAAGAAGGGCATCGTCCGGCACGCGCTCTACGGCGTGGCGCCCAAGGGCCATGCGCACGCGGTGCTGGAGCTGGTGAAGCGGCTCGGCGCCAGGTCAAAGTAACCGGCGGCACCGCCGCCGCAAGGGGACTCCGCATGATCGTATCCAAGAATACCGTCGTCTCGCTCACCTACGAGCTGTTCGATGCCCAAGGCAAGCTGATCGAGCGCAGCGCCGATCCCGTCACCTATCTGCACGGCGGCTACATGGGCATCTTCCCGCGCGTCGAAGAGGCGCTCGAGGGCAAGCAGCCGGGCGACCAGTGCACCGTGCGCATGGAGCCCGACGACGCCTTCGGCGACTACGACGCCGAACTCGTGCGCGTCGAGGAGCGCAAGCTGTTCCCCGCCGAGGTGAAGGTGGGCATGCGCTTCGAGGGGCGGCGGGAGGGCTCGCAGGAGTCTGCCATCTTCACCGTCACCGACATCGCCGAGGACAAGGTGGTGGTGGACGGCAACCATCCGCTGGCGGGCATGGCGCTGCGCTTCGAGTGCAGCGTCACCGACGTGCGCGAAGCCACCGAAGAGGAAGTCGCGCACGGTCACGTGCACGGAGCGCACGGGCACCATCACTGAGTTGCGCGCCCGCGGCGCGGGTCAGTCTTTCGCCAGCTTTATCAGCTCGTAGACGAGATCGAGCGCTGCACGCGGCGTCAGCGTGTCGGGATCGACTTCCGCCAGCCGCGCCAGGAGCGGATGGGGCGGCGCGGCCGCCGCGGGTTCCGCCGGCGGCGCCGCGAAGAGGTCGCCCTGGCGATCGCGCGTCAGGCCCTCGCTCTCCAGCCGCGCGAGATGGCGCCGCGCCTGGCGCACCACCGCCGCCGGCACGCCGGCGAGCGCCGCCACCTGCAGGCCGTAGCTCTGGCTCGCCGGGCCTTCCTCGACGCTGTGCAGGAACACCACCTTGTGCCCGTGCTCGACCGCGTCGAGGTGCGCGTTGGCGGCGTCGGGATAGAGGCCGGCGAGCTGCGTCAGCTCGAAGTAGTGGGTGGCGAACAGCGTGAAACAGCGCTTGGTCTCCACCAGGTGGCAGGCGATGGCCCACGCCAGCGCGAGGCCGTCGAAGGTGGAGGTGCCGCGGCCCACCTCGTCCATCAGCACCAGGCTCTGCCCGGTGGCGTTGTGCAGGATGTTGGCGGTCTCGGTCATCTCCACCATGAACGTGGAGCGTCCGCCGGCGAGGTCGTCCGCCGCGCCGATGCGAGTGAAGATCTGGTCCACCGGGCCGATCACGGCGCGCGCCGCCGGCACGAAGCTGCCGCAGCAGGCGAGCAGCACGATGAGCGCGGTCTGCCGCATGTAGGTGGATTTGCCGCCCATGTTGGGCCCCGTGATCACCATCAGGCGCCGCTCTGGCCCGATGCGCACGGGATTGGCTACGAACTGCTCCACCGCGCCTTCCACCACGGGATGGCGGCCGGCGACGATCTCGATGACCGGCTCGTCGCTGAACTGCGGGGCGCAGTAGTCGAGCGCCGCGGCGCGCGCCGCCAGGTTCGCCAGCGCGTCCAGCTCCGCCGCCGCGCGCGCGAGCCGCGTCAGCGCCGCCAGATCGGCGTTCATCGCGTCGAGCAGCCGCTCCCAGAGCTCGCGCTCGCGTGCCAGGGCGCGCTCCTGCGCCGAGAGCGCCTTGTCCTCGAACGCCTTCAGCTCCGGCGTGATGTAGCGCTCCGCGTTCTTCAGCGTCTGCCGGCGGCGGTAGTCCTCCGGCACCTTGTCGGCCTGCGCGCGCGTGACCTCGATGTAGAAGCCGTGCACGCGGTTGTACTCCACCCTGAGGTTGCCGATGCCGGTGCGGGCGCGCTCGCGCGCCTCCAGCTCCAGCAGGAACGCGCCGCAGTTGTCCTGGATGCCGCGCAGCTCGTCGAGATCAGTGTCGTAGCCGTCGGCGAAGACGCCGCCTTCGCGCAGCACCGCCGCCGGCGCTTCCCGGAGCGCGCGCCGCAGCAGGTCGCTCAGGCCCGCGGGCACGGCGAGCGCACGCGAGAGTTCGGCGAGCCGCGGTGCGGTCAGCGCCTGGTGCGCCGGCCCCAGCGCCGAAAGCGCGGCGAGGCTGTCGCGCAGCGCCGCAAGGTCGCGCGGGCGCGCGCTGCGCAGCGCAACGCGGGCGACGATCCGCTCGACGTCCGCGACGTCCTTGAGCCCGGCGCGAAGTCGCTCCGCGAGCGCGGCGCCGTCCGCGTTGAGCTCGCCGATCGCGGCGAGGCGTTCCTGGCGCGGCGCCCGCTCGCGCAGCGGATGGTGCAGCCAGTGACGCAGCAATCGGCTGCCCATGACGGTCGCGCAGCGGTCGAGCACCGAGGCGAGCGTCGGCGCCGGCTCGCCGCGCAGCGTTTCGGTCAGCTCGAGGTTGCGGCGCGTCACCGGATCGAGCCGCACGAACTCGCCGGCGGTCTCGACGGCGAGGCCGCGCAGATGCGCGATGGCGCCGGCCTGGGTCATGCGCGCGTACTCGAGCAGCGCGCCGGCGGCGCCGATGGCGAGCGGCCGGTCGTCGCAGCCGAAGCCGGAAAGGTCCTGCGTTTCGAACTGGCGGGCGAGCTGCGCGCGTGCGCTGTCGAGGTCGAACTGCCACGGCGGCAGCTGCCGGCGCGCCGCGCCGGCGCGATCCGCTTCCGCGATCTGCGCGCCGTCGGGCAGCAGGATTTCGGCGGGCCGGATGCGCTCGAGCTCCGCGGCCAGCGCATCGGCGTCGACTTCCATCAGGCGCAGGCTGCCGGCGGCGAGATTGAGCCAGGCCAGACCGAGGCGGCGGCGCGCCGGGTTGACCGCCAGCAGCACGCTCTCGGCGCGCTCGTCCAGAAGCCCCGCGTCGGTGAGCGTGCCCGGCGTCACCACCCGTGTGACCTTGCGCTCCACCGGCCCCTTGCTGGCGGCCGGGTCGCCGATCTGCTCGCAGATCGCCACCGACTCGCCCAGCCTGACCAGTTTCGCGAGGTACTGCTCCACCGAGTGGTAGGGCACGCCCGCCATTTTGATCGGCTCGCCGGCGGAGGCGCCGCGCTGCGTGAGCGTGATGTCGAGCAGCCTTGCCGCCTTCACGGCGTCGTCGAAGAACAGCTCGTAGAAGTCGCCCATGCGATAGAACAGCAGCAGGCCGGGGTGCTGCGCCTTGATGCGCAGGTACTGCTGCATCATCGGCGTGTGGCGCGCGAGATCGGCTGCGGGAGAGGTCTCGCCTTGCGGCCCGGGCGTGCTCACGGCGGGACGAGCGCTCACGCGGCGCGCAGCTTCTCGGTCAAATGCGGCTCGATGACCTTGAGCAGCTGGGCGAACACCTTCGGCGTGCCCGCCACGACGTTGCCGCTGCGCATGTGGTTCGGCTCGCCGAGGAGGTCGCCGACGAGGCCACCGGCCTCGGTGATGAGCAGCGTGCCGGCGGCGATGTCCCAACGCGAGAGGCCGATCTCCCAGAAGCCGTCGTAGCAGCCGGCGGCGACGTAGCAGAGGTCGAGCGAGGCGGCGCCGGGCCGGCGCACGCCGGCGGTGTCCTGCATCACGGCGCGCAGCATCTTGAGGTAGGCGTCGACGTGCTCCATGCGGGAGTAGGGGAAGCCGGTGCCGATCAGCGCGCCCTCGAGCCGCGCGCGCTTGCTGACGCGGATGCGCCGGTCGTTGAGGTAGGCGCCGGCGCCTTTCGACGCCGTGAAGAGGTCGTTCCTCACCGGATCGAACACCACCGCCTGCGTGACCGCGCCCTTGTGCGCGAGGGCGATCGACACGGCGTACTGCGGCAGTCCGTGCAGGAAGTTGGTGGTGCCGTCGAGCGGATCGACGATCCACTGGTACTCGGAGCGGCCGTGGTCGCCGCTCTCCTCTGCTAGAATGGCGTGGCCCGGATAGGCCTTGTGCAGCGTCTCGATGATTGCCTGCTCCGCCGCGCGGTCCACCTCCGACACGAAATCGTTCTCCGCCTTGGCCGTCACCTGGAGCACGTCGAGGTTCTGCGACGCGCGCAGGATGATGTTGCCGGCGCGGCGGGCGGCCTTGACGGCCGTGTTCAGCATGGGATGCATGGTTGATCGTGTCCGAGGATGAGCGCGATGGCGGCGGCCGGCGCGGGCGGAAGTCCGCGCATTTTAGTTTGAATCCCATGGCGAATAAACCCGATCCGCTGGCGAACCTGCGCGTTGTGCTCGTGCACACCAGCCACCCCGGCAACATCGGCGCCGCGGCGCGGGCGCTGAAGACCATGGGGCTCGGCGAGCTCTGGCTGGTGGCGCCGCAGCGTTTTCCCGATCCGCAGGCGCACGCGATGGCCTCGAACGCGCTCGACGTGCTCGAACGGGCGCGCGTATGCGCGACGCTCGACGAGGCGCTCGCCGGCACCGTGCACGCGGCGGCGCTTACTGCCCGCCGGCGCGAACTGATGCCCCGCTTCTCGACGCCCCGCGACGCCGCGCCGGAGCTCGTCGCGCTGGCGGCAGCCGCTCCGGTGGCGGTCGTGTTCGGCAACGAGACCAGCGGTCTCACGGCGGCGGAGGCGGCGCGTTGCCAGACCGTGATATCGATCCCGGCGAATCCGGAGTACAGCTCGCTCAACCTGGCCGCGGCGGTGCAGATCGTGGCCTATGAGCTGCGGCTCGCGGCCGGCGCCGGCAGCCTCGGCGCGACCGCCGCCGGCGAGCCCGCCGCCCTGGAGGATGTCGAGCGGTTCTACGTGCATCTGGAAGAGACGCTGCGCGAGATCGGCGTTCTCGATCCGCGCCATCCGAAAAAGATCATGCAGCGGCTGCGGCGGCTTTACGCCAAGGCGGCGCTGGAGAAGGAGGAGGTGAGCCTGCTGCGCGGCATTCTGCGCGCAACGCAGGAGCGCAATTCTTGACCAATCCAGTAGGGAATTGGATACTGAAACATAACCCTAAGGGGGTGCAGGGCATGTTTGAGCGGGTGCGCGAAGACATCCAGAGCGTATTCAGCCGGGACCCCGCCGCGCGGACCACGTGGGAAATCCTCACGTGCTATCCGGGGCTGCACGCGTTGCTGTTCCACCGTTTCGCCCACTGGCTGTGGGAACTGGGCCTGAAATGGCTGGCGCGGTGGATTTCCCATTTCGGCCGTTGGCTCACCGGCATCGAGATCCACCCCGGCGCGCGCATCGGCCGGCGGTTCTTCATCGACCACGGCATGGGGGTGGTGATCGGAGAGACTGCGGAAATTGGCGACGATTGCACGCTTTATCATGGGGTTACGCTCGGCGGCACGACCTGGAACAAGGGCAAGCGCCACCCGACGCTGGGTCGGGGCGTGGTGATCGGCGCCGGCGCCAAGGTGCTCGGCCCCATCACGCTCGGCGACGGTGCCAAGGTGGGCTCCAACGCCGTCGTCGTGAAGGATGTGCCTCCCGGTGCCACCGCTGTCGGCATTCCGGCACGGCTGGTGGAGGTGCAGCCGGAGAGCGCTCGCGAGCGGCGGGCGGAGGCGATCGGGTTCGCCGCCTACGCCGTCAGCAAGGACATGGACGACCCGGTCGTGAAAGCCATCCACGGTCTCATCGATCATTCCGTGGTGACCGACCAGCGCCTCGCCAAGGTCCTCGCGGCCCTCGAGCGGCTCGGCGCCCGGGTCGAGGACGCGGAAAAGGCGGACGAGAAGTTCGACGCCGAGTACCTCAATAAAATTGTTGACTGAATTAGTAGGGTTAAGTAACCTTGACGCAGGTTTTCAACGCGTTATGACCTTTTCGCATTCCTTCTGGAGGGGCAGGGACCGATGAGACTGACGACCAAGGGACGCTTTGCGGTGACGGCGATGGTGGACCTCGCGCTGCGCGACGGGCAGGGACCGATCACGCTGGCCGGAATCAGCCAGCGGCAGAAAATTTCCCTGTCATATCTGGAGCAGCTATTCGGCAAGCTGCGCCGGCACGGGCTGGTGGAAAGCGTGCGCGGCCCCGGCGGCGGCTACACGCTGGCCAAGCCGACGAAGGACGTCACGGTGGCCGAGATCATCATCGCGGTCGACGAGCCGATCGACGCCACCCAGTGCGGCGGCAAGGAGAACTGCCACGACGATCAGCGCTGCATGACCCACGACCTGTGGGCGAGCCTGAACGATAAAATCTACGAATACCTCTCGTCGGTGACGCTGGCGCACCTGGTGGCGAAGCAGCACGAGAACAACGTTGCCGTGATCAAGGACCAGCGGCCGCTGCGCAGCGTCGGTCCGACGGCGGTGTCCGCCTGATGCCGGCGGCATGACCCACGTCTACCTGGACCACAACGCCACCACGCCCGTCGACGAGCGGGTGCTGGAGGCGATGCTGCCGTACTTCAGCCGTGAGTTCGGCAATCCGTCGAGCCGGCACGAGTTCGGCACGCGCGCGCGCCGCGCGGTGGACCTTGCCCGCGAGCAGGTCGCGGACGCGGTCCGCGTGCAGCCCGCCCAGGTGACGTTCGTCAGCACGGGTTCCGAGGCGAACAACCTGTTCATGAAAGGCGCCGCGGCCTACCTGAAGCCGTCCCAGCTGGCGGTCAGCGCGGTGGAGCACTCCTGCGTCGCCAACCCGGCGAAGGAGCTCGCCCGCGGTGGCTGGAGGCTGCGCCGCATCGCCGTCGACGGCGAGGGCCGCCTCGACCTGGCCGATCTCGACGCGGCGCTGGCGGAGCCGACCGGCCTCGTCGCGGTGATGCTCGCCAACAACGAGACCGGCGTGATCCTGGACGTCGCCGCGGTGGCGGACAAGGCCCGCGCCCGCGGGGCGTGGGTGCACACCGACGCCGTGCAGGCGCTGGGCAAGATCCCGCTCGACTTCAAGGCGCTCAAGGTCCATTCGATGAGCCTCGCCGCCCACAAGCTCTACGGCCCCAAGGGCGCCGGCGCGCTGATCCTCGACAAGCGCGTCTCGGTGCAGCCGCTGGTTCACGGCGGCGGCCACGAGCAGGGGCTGCGCTCCGGCACCGAGAACGTGCCCGCCATCGTCGGCTTCGGCATGGCATGCCAGATCGCGAAGGAGCGGCAGGCGGCCGACGCCGCGCGGCTGCAGGCGCTGCGCGCGCAGTTGGAGGAGCGGCTGCGGGCAACCGGCGCGGTGGTTTTCGGCGAAGGCGCCGAACGGCTGCCGAACACGACCTTCTTCGGTTTCGAGGGCATTACCGGCGAGACGCTGGTGATCGAGCTGGACCGGGTCGGCTTCGCGGCCGGCACCGGCTCGGCGTGCTCGAGCGGTTCGCCCGGCTCGCCGGTGCTGCTGGCGATGGGCTACGACACGCCGCTGGCGAGATCCGGCGTGCGCGCCAGCCTCGGCCGCTCGACGACGGCGGACGAGGTGGCGGGCTTTGCCGACGCGGTGGAACGGATCGCGGATCGTCTAAAACGATTGAGCGCGGTGGCGGTCTGAGTTTGAGGCGCGCGGGGCGGGCAGACGGGCCGGCGCGAGTTAAAATCTGGAGCAGCAAAGCAACCGGAAGCGGGATGGGAACCATGGCAGTGACACTGACGGAAAACGCGGCGCAATACGTCGCCAGGACCTTGACCCGGCGCGGCAAGGGCATCGGGCTGCGGCTCGGCGTTCGCACCGCGGGGTGCTCGGGCTATGCCTACAAGATCGACTTCGCCGACGAACTCAAGGAAGGCGACGCCTGTTTCGAGAGCCACGGCGTCAAGGTGGTGGTCGACCCCCAGAGCCTGGCCTTCCTGGAGGGGACGGAAGTCGATTTCCTCAAGGAAGGGCTCAACGAGCGCCTGACCTTCCGCAACCCGAACGTGAAGGACGAGTGCGGCTGCGGCGAGAGCTTCGCCGTCTGACGTTGCGTTCCGGACGACCGACGGAGAACGGGGCCACGCGAGCGGCCCCGTTTTTTCATGGCGCGTCGGTCGGTGCTACTGCGCGCTGGCGGCGGTGACCCACTCCTGCCGGTCGTGGTAGGTCTTCAGCTCCTCGGCGGAAACGTAGCCGTCCCGGTTCAGGTCCATCGCCTCGAAGCGGCCGACGAAGTCGACCATGCCGGTGGCTTCCTGGCGCGAGACGCGCCCGTCGGCGTTTCGATCGAGTTGCTGGAACGTCGCGCGGTCGGTCTGCGCGAGGCGCTGGTGATACTCCGCCGCCGTGGTCTGCGCCAGCGTGCCGCCGGTGAAGAGCAGCAGCACGAGCGTAGCGAATGTCTTCAGCATGTTTTCCTCCGCGTCGGTTCGCGGGCGTCAGTGCCCTTGTCCTGCTTTGACCGTGCGGCTGCGGCGGAAATTCCGCGAGCGGGGCGGCTCAGAACAGGGCGCCGCGGGCAGCCACCGGCCACAGCGCCTCCACCCGGCCGCCGCGCACGCACACGAACCAGTCATGCAGGTTGACCGTCGGGTCGCAGTGCCCGGGAACGAGGCGGATCTTCGCGCCGAGCGCGGGCGCCGCGTCGGCGGCGGTTTCCAGCACGCCGTGCTCGTCGCTCGCCTTGACGTAGGCGACGCCCTCGAGGCCTTCCACCTGCGGCAGCCCGGAATCGAATGCCAGCGTTTTCAGGCCGGCGTCGACCACCGCGCGCCGGGGCGAGGGCCGGCTCATCACCGTCGCCAGCACGAACAGGCTCTGCTCGAACGGCAGGCTGGCGCGCGGGGCCGGCTCGTTGCGGCCGTAGTCCGCGTCCATCAGCGGGTACGATCCCGGCTGCACTTCGGTGTAGACGCCGCTCGCGGCTTCCAGCAGGTAGGTGCCGGTGCCGCCGCCGGTCACGCGCTCGCATGCGATGCCCTCTGCCGCAAGCAGCCCGAGCGTTTCGCGTAC
>DATIUV010000058.1:0-9626 GCA_035466595.1 Pelomicrobium sp. | reverse complement strand
CTCGATCTCGTTGTCCGGGAGCGAGGCGTCGATCTCGGACCAGCGCGTATACGGATTCGCGACAAGACGCTCGGCACCGTCGGGGTCCGGCACATTCTTCGCGAGCGCCAGGTAGATCTGCCGCAGCGTCAGGTCGAAGTGCTCGCCTTCGTTCGAATTCGCGATTGCGATGCCGTCGTAGCCGATCTTGACCTCGACGACGTTGTCGACGCCGTTGCTGTGGCACAGCTCGAGCTCGGACGCCTTGATGCGGCGCGACGAGTTCGTGATGTCCGGATGCTGCACGCCGATACCGTTGCAGAACAGCTTCAGGCCGCCGCCGCTGCCGGTCGACTCGATCTTCGGCGTCTTGAAACGGGTTGCGCGGCCGAACGGCTCGGCGACGACGGTCGAGAATGGATACACCGTCGACGAGCCGACGATGCTGATGTAGTCGCGCGAGGACTGCGCGAATGCCGTGCCGGACACGGCGGCCGCCAACGCGGCGATGGCGAAAGTCGCCTTCTTCATGAATTGCCTCCTGTTGAACAAACGCTAATGAGCACGTTTAGAGAAGCGGGGCGAAACCGGACTTGCGCGGCTTCCATTGCGGCCCGACTCGCAGGACGGACTCTACGTTGCGAAGGCTTACGTTATACGGCAGTTATGTGACAGTTTCTTTAACGACCGGCCGTTATCTTGCCGGAGGCACGGGCGGCCCCGCGCGTTGAACGACGGCGAGCGCTCGCGCCAGCCCGCGTCCACCCGCGAATGGCTATTCCGTTCAAAAGCTTATTCAAACCGGCCGACGTGTGCCGCGACCTGCCGGCACTCGATGGTGAGCACGTACTTATGGAGCCGGCGACGGCTCCTCGACTTCGTCCCGGTTGAAGCGCAGCAGGCAATCGGCGACGTTGCGCGCGTGATCCCCGGCCCGCTCCACGGCCTTGACCAGGAGCACGGCGGCGACGGCTCCGCCGACCAGGCGTGGGGTTTCCAGCACCACGGTGGTGATCCGGCGGACGCAGCCGCGAAAGAGCCTGTCGAGGTCGGTATGCCGCCGGACCACTTCTTCGGCGACCGCGCGATCGAAGTCGTCCAGCGCGAGCAACGCGTCGTCGACGATCGCCAGAACGACGCGTCCCATGGCGAAAACATCGTGGACCATGACGGGCGGCAGCCGGCGCTCGCGCCCTTCATGGACATCGACGACGAAATGGCCGACCTTGGCAGCCAGATCGCCGATCCGCTCCAGGTCCGCGACGCACTTGGACAGCGCCAGGACCGCCCGCAGGTCCCGGGCCACGGGCGCCCGGCGGCTGATCAGCGCCAGGATCCGGGCGTCGAGCGCAACCTGCAGGCCGTCCACCTCGTCTTCGCGCGCGACCACCCGGCGGGCGGCATCGAGGTTGTCGGCCTTGAGCGCCTCCAGGGCGACCCGCCACTGATCGAGCGCCAGCCCGCCGAGCTCCAGCACGCTGAGGTGAACCTGGTTGAGCTCACCGTCGAAGCGACGGACGGTGTGGCCTTCCAGCAGAATGGACACGGGTGCCGGTTTCCTCCGGGCAATCCGCGTCGCGGGGCCGAACCGGGCGCGGGCTTGGCAGACCGCGGCGGCTTGCGCCCGGCCGCGCGCGGCCCCCCAATGGGATCGCGCGAAGCCGCCAGTTTATTGCCGGCGTGTTACGGTTTTTTGAATGGGCGGGCCCGGAACCGGGCCTGCCAAAAGGGACAATTGGCCGCGCCGCTCAGGCTGCCGCCCGCACGGCCTCCGCGATGCGGTCGGCGAGTTCCCGCACCCGGGGCTCGGACGGTCCTTCGACCATGACGCGGATCACGGGCTCGGTGCCGGAAGCGCGCAGCAGCACCCGCCCCTCCCCGTTCAGGCTCTGCTCCGCGTCCGCCACCGCCGAGCGCACGGCGGCGCTGCCCTCGAAGTCGAACCGGCGGGCGACACGCACGTTGACCAGCACCTGCGGAAACAGGGTCAGCTCCCGCGTCAGCTCCCCCAGCGTCGCGCCGCCGGCGCGCATCGCGTGCAGCACCTGCAGTGCCGAGACGATCCCGTCGCCGGTGGTGTGCTTGTCGAGGCAGATGATGTGGCCGGAGTTCTCGCCGCCGAGCTGCCAGCCGCGCTCCTGTAGGAGCTCCAGGACGTAGCGATCGCCCACCTTGGCGCGGGCGAAGGGCACGCCCGCCGCGGCCAGCGCCTTCTCCAGCGCCAGGTTCGTCATCAGCGTGCCGACGACGCCGCCGGCAAGCAGCCCGGCGCGCAGGCGCAGCATGGCGATCACGTAGAGCAGCTGGTCACCGTCGAAAACCGCCCCGGTCTCGTCGCACACCACCAGCCGGTCGCCGTCGCCGTCGAAGGCGACGCCGAGATCGGCTTGCTGCTCGACGACAGCGCGCTGCATCGCCAGGGGATGCGTCGCGCCGGCCTCGAGGTTGATGTTGAGCCCGTCGGGCTCGACGCCGATCGGGGTCACGTCGGCGCCCAGCTCGTGAAAGACGTGCGGCGCGATGTGGTAGGTGGCGCCGTGGGCGCAGTCAACCACCAGCTTGAGGCCGCGCAGGTCCAGCTGGTTCGGAAACGTGCTCTTGCAGAACTCGATGTAGCGGCCGGCGGCATCGTTGACCCGGCGCGCCTTGCCCAGCTCCGCCGACGGCCGCGTGCGCATCGGCTCTTCCAGCGCCCGCTCGATGGCGAGCTCGGTCTCGTCCGGCAGCTTGAGGCCGTTGCCGGAGAAGAACTTGATGCCGTTGTCGTCGTAGGGATTGTGCGAGGCGCTGATGACGACGCCCGCCTGCAGCCGCAGCGCACGGGTGAGATAGGCCACGGCCGGCGTCGGCATCGGCCCTGCGAGATAGACGTCGACGCCGGCGGCCGAGAAGCCCGCTTCCAGCGCCGCCTCCAGCATGTAGCCGGAGATCCGGGTGTCCTTGCCGATCAGCACGGCCGGCCGGACATGCGCGTGTCCGCGGGCCGCCAGCACCTGCCCGGCCGCGTAGCCGAGGCGCATGACGAAATCCGGCGTGATCGGCGCTTCGCCGACGCGCCCGCGCACCCCATCGGTGCCGAAGTATTGGCGGCTCATGCTGTTCCCTCCCGTGCCGCCTGCCATACCGTGAGCGCGTCCCGCGTGGCGGCCACATCGTGAACGCGGATGATCGCCGCGCCCCGCTCGGCGGCGCACAGCGCGGCGGCAACGCTGGCGTGCACGCGCTCGCCGACGTCGCGGCCGGTCAATTTGCCCAGCATCGACTTGCGGCTCAAGCCCGCCAGCACGGGCACACCGAGCGCCCGCAGCCTCGGCAGGTGGCGCAACAGCTGCAAATTATGCTCCAGCGTCTTGCCGAACCCAAAGCCGGGATCGACGACGATTCGTCCCCGGTCGACGCCCGCCGCCTCGAGCGCCGCGACGCGGCCGGCCAGGAACGCCGCCACCTCCGCGACGACGTCCTCGTAACGCGGATCCTGCTGCATCGTGCGCGGTTCGCCGCGCATGTGCATCACGCACACGCCGACGTCGGCAGCGGCCGCCGCTTTGAGCGCGGCGCCCGCCTGCAACGCCGTGATGTCGTTGATCATGGCGGCGCCGCCGCCGATCACGGCCGCCATCACTTCCGGCTTGGCCGTGTCCACCGATACCGGCACACCGAGTCGCGCCACGTCCTCCAGCACCGGCAGCACGCGCGCGAGCTCCTCGGACGCCGACACGGGCTCGGCCCCCGGGCGCGAGGATTCGCCGCCGATATCGAGGAGGTCGGCCCCCTCCGCCACCAGCCGCTCGGCCTGGGCGGCGGCTGACTTGTGGGTCGCGAAGCGGCCGCCGTCGGAAAAGGAATCGGGCGTGACGTTGACGACGCCCATGATGAGCGGCCGGTCGAGCTCGAGCTGAAAGCGGCCGCAGCGCAGGGTCTTCAAGGCAGTCTCACGAAACCAGGCTCACAAAAAAAGAGCGGGTGATGGGAATCCATCACCCGCCCGTTGCTTCCGCGAACGACTCGTCAGGCCTCGGCGGCCGGCCGGGTGCTCGGGCCGGGGCTCGGCTTGTCGGTCGAGGACGGCGCCACCGGGGGCGGTGCCGTCGGCTTGGGCGGCCGCGGCGGCCGGCCCTCCATGATGTCGTTGATCTGCTCGGAATCGATGGTCTCCCACTCGAGCAGGGCCTTCGCCATCGTCTCGACCTTGTCGCGGTTTTCCTCGAGCAGGCGGCGCGCAAGGCTGTACTGCTCGTCGATGATGCGGCGGATCTCCACGTCCACCTGCTGCATCGTCGCTTCCGAAACGTTCTTGTGCGTAGTGATCGAGCGCCCGAGGAACACCTCGCCCTCGTTCTCGCCGTAGACCATCGGGCCCAGCGAGCTGCTCATGCCCCACTCCGTGACCATGCGCCGCGCCATGTCGGTGGCTTTCTTGAAGTCGTCGGAGGCGCCGGTGGTCATCTGGTTCATGAACACCTCCTCCGCGATCCGGCCGCCGAACAGCACGGCGATGCGGTTCATGATGTAGTCGCGGTCGTAGCTGTAGCGGTCCTCTTCCGGCAGCTGCATGGTGACGCCCAGTGCGCGGCCGCGCGGGATGATGGTCACCTTGTGCACCGGATCGGTCTTCGGCAGCAGCTTCGCCACCACCGCGTGGCCGGACTCGTGGTAGGCCGTGTTCATGCGCTCGTGCTCGGGCATGACCATGGACTTGCGCTCGGCGCCCATCATGATCTTGTCCTTGGCGCGCTCGAAGTCCTCCATGTCCACCAGGCGCTTGTTGGCGCGCGCGGCGAACAGCGCCGCCTCGTTCACCAGGTTCGCCAGGTCCGCGCCGGAGAAGCCCGGCGTGCCGCGGGCGATGACGTCGGGCTTCACGTCCGGCGCCACCGGCACCTTGCGCATGTGCACCATGAGGATCTGCTCGCGCCCGCGGATGTCGGGCAGCGGCACCACGACCTGGCGGTCGAAGCGGCCGGGACGCAGCAGCGCGGGATCCAGCACGTCGGGCCGGTTGGTCGCGGCGATGACGATCACGCCGGAGCCGGTCTCGAAGCCGTCCATCTCCACCAGCAGCTGGTTCAGCGTCTGCTCGCGCTCGTCGTTGCCGCCGCCCAGGCCGGCGCCGCGCTGGCGCCCGACGGCGTCGATCTCGTCGATGAAGACGATGCACGGCGCGTGCTTCTTCGCCTGCTCGAACATGTCGCGCACGCGCGCCGCGCCGACGCCGACGAACATCTCGACGAAGTCGGAGCCGGAGATCGAGAAGAACGGCACCTTGGCTTCGCCCGCGATGGCCTTGGCGAGCAGCGTCTTGCCGGTGCCGGGGTTGCCCACCATCAACACGCCGCGCGGGATGCGCCCGCCCAGCTTCTGGAACTTGCCGGGATCGCGCAGGAATTCCACCAGCTCGGCGACCTCTTCCTTGGCCTCCTCGCAGCCGGCGACGTCGGCGAACGTGATCGTGTTCTGCGACTCGTCCAGCATGCGCGCGCGGCTCTTGCCGAACGAGAACGCGCCGCCGCGGCCCCCGCCCTGCATCTGGCGCATGAAGAAGATCCAGACGCCGATCAGCAGCAGCATCGGGAACCAGGAGACGAAGATGTTCATCAGCAGCGACGGCTCTTCCTCGGGCTTGGCCTCGATGATGACGCCGTTCTTGAGCAGGTCGCTGACCATCCAGGGATCGGACGGCGAATAGGTCACGAACCGCTTGCCGTCGGTCTTGACCCCGCGCAGCGTGCGGCCCTCGATCTGCACCTTGGCGATGTGGCCGGCCTTGACCTCCTCGATGAACTGGGAATAGTTCATCTGCGCCTGCGGGGCCTGGCGTGCGCTGAACTGATTGAAGACGGTCATCAGCACCAGCGCGATGACGAGCCAAATGGCGATGTTCTTGACCAGGTTGTTCAAAGCCGCTCCTTGCGTAAAGACACTTCAGGGCCCGTCAGGGCCCTTCGAGACCTATTCTAATCCCTTTTCGCTCCGGGCGTTACCCGCTGCGGGAAGCCGCCCGGAAGCCTTTGCCGACGAGGTACACCTCGCTGCTCGCGGAGCGGGAGGCCTGGGGCTTGCGCACCGCCACGCTCAGGAAACGGACCCGCATGGCCTTGACCAGTTCCGCGAAGCCCCCGCCCTGGAACGTTTTGACTAGCATCGCGCCCCCGGGTTTCAGGTGGGCTTCGGCAAATTCCAGTGCGAGCTCAGCCAGATGGATGGTGCGCGCCTGGTCCGCCTCGGCGATACCGCTTAGATTGGGGGCCATGTCGGAAAGTACAAGGTCGACGGCGCCGCCCCCCAGCGCCGCCTCCAGCCGTGCGAGGCCATCGGCCTCGCGAAAATCGGCCTGGACGAACGTCACGCCCGGCACGACCGCCATCTCGATCAGGTCGATCGCCACCACGCGCCCGCGCGGGCCCACCTTCTCGGCGACCACCTGGGACCAGCCGCCCGGCGTCGAGCCGAGATCCACCACCACCGCTCCGGGGGCCAGCAGGCGGTCGCGGGCATCCAGCTCGAGCAGCTTGTAGGCGGCGCGCGAGCGGTAACCCTCCTTGCGCGCCTGCTTCACGTAGGGGTCGGTGACGTGCTGACGCATCCACGCCTTGCTGGTCTTACCCTTCGCCATTCACTAAACTCCCGGCTCCATGACCATGACCGAACTCGCTGCGGACGAGCGCCGTGCGCTGCGCGCCCGCGCCCACAAGCTGAAACCCGTCGTCCTGATCGGCGACGCCGGTCTCACGGAGGCAGTGCTGGCGGAGATCGACCGCTGCCTCGACGACCACGAGCTGATCAAGATCAAGGCCGGCGGCGAAGAACGCGCCGAGCGGGAAGCGCTGAGCGCCACCGTCTGCGAGCGCCTGGGCGCCGCCCCCGTGCAGCATATCGGCAAGATTCTGGTCCTGTACCGCAAGGCCCCCGAAAAGCCGCAGCCGCCCGCGGTGCCGGAGGCGCCGCGCCGGCGCACCGCGGCCCGGCGTCAGCCGCCGCGGCAGCGGCCCGCCAGCCAGACCAGGGCCAAGCCCAGAAGGCTCTCCAGGAGGTAGACGACGCTGGCGGCGCCATGCCAGGCGCCGAATGCCGCGCGCTCGGGGCTGCCTGGCGGCGCCGCCGCGTAACCCGCGTCCCTCAGTCCCGCGATGATCGGCTGCAGACCGAAATGGCCGATCGCGGACAGTGCCAGCATCGCCAGGACGACCCAGACCATCTTCTCGCGCCAGAAGGCGCCCCGCGCCTCGACATAGCGCGCCGCCAGCAGCACCGCGCCGCAGGCGAAACCGAGATGGGCCGTGATCGTGAAAAGCCGGCCGGCCACGGTGCCCGCCAGCGCGCGGTCGTCGAGCGTGGCGAACAGGGTCGGCGCGGCGACGAAGCCGACGATCCACAGCCCGCCGACCCAGAGGGTCAGCGCCAGTTGCGCAGCGAAACGGGCCAGTGCGGTCGGGGTAGTCAGACGTAGCGGACGTCGAGGATCTCGTACTCGCGTACGCCGCCGGGCGCCTGCACCTCGGCGACGTCGCCGCTCGTCTTGCCGATCAGCGCGCGGGCGATCGGCGAGCTGATGGAGATCTTACCGTCCTTGATGTCGGCCTCGTCGTCGCCGACGATCTGGTAGGTCACCACCTCGCCGTTGGTCATGTCCTCGAGCTCCACGGTGGCGCCGAACACGCAGCGGCCGTCCGCGTCCAGCAGCGCCGGGTTGATGATCTGGGCGTTGGTGAGCTTGCCCTCCAGCTCGGCGATGCGTCCCTCGATGAAGCTCTGCCGCTCCTTGGCGGCGTGGTATTCGGCGTTCTCCGACAGATCGCCGTGCGCGCGCGCCTCGGCGATCGCCTGGATCACCGCCGGACGCTGCACGGCCTTCAGGTCCTGCAGCTCGGCGCGCAGCCTCTCGGCCCCGGTAACGGTCAACGGGATTTTGCTCATCGCAGGGGTTCTTTCGGGCAACGGTTACCTGGGAAGGATAGTCGGGCCGGCCGGCCGCGCCAAGCCCCGGCCGGCCGGATTCAGGCCGCCGGGCGGGCGGCCAGCAGGTCGCGGTGCAGGCCCTGGACGTCGTAGACCTTGGACTCGCGCATCAACTGCATGCCGAGGCTCGCCGCCCGCGCGCCCGCCACGGTGGTGTAGTAGGTGACCCGGTGCTGCAGCGCCTCGCGCCGGATGTAGAAGGAGTCCTGCATCGCGGCGCGGCTGTCCTCGACCGTGTTGATGATGAGGCTGATCTCGCCGTTCTTGATGAAGTCGACGATGTTGGGCCGGCCCTCGGCCAGCTTGTTGACCGGCGTCACCGGCACGCCGGCAGCCGCCAGCGCGGCGGCAGTGCCCTTGGTCGCCAGGATCCCGAAGCCCAGCGCGGTGAGAGCGCGGGCGATCTCCAGCATGCGCGGCTTGTCGCTCTCGCGCACCGACATCAGCACCTTGCCCTGGGTCGGCAGGCGCGTGCCGGAGGCGATCTGCGACTTGAGGAAGGCCTCGGCAAACGTCTCGCCCACGCCCATCACCTCGCCGGTGGACTTCATCTCCGGACCCAGCAGCGAGTCGACGCCCGGGAACTTGATGAAGGGGAACACCGCCTCCTTCACCGAGAAGTACGGCGGCACCACCTCGCCGGCGATGCCCTGCGCCTTCAGCGTGCGGCCGGCCATGCAGCGCGCCGCGATCTTGGCCAGCGGCAGGCCGGTGGCCTTGGACACGAACGGTACCGTGCGCGAGGCGCGCGGATTCACCTCCAGCACGTAGACGGTGCCCTCCTGGATCGCATACTGCACGTTCATCAGGCCGACCACGTTCAGGCCCTCGGCCAACGCCACGGTCTGCCGGCGCAGGTCCTGCTGCACCTCGGGACTGAGGCTGTAGGGCGGCAGCGAGCACGCCGAATCGCCCGAATGCACGCCGGCCTGCTCGATATGCTCCATGATGCCGCCGATCAGCACCCGCTCGCCGTCGCACACCGCGTCGACGTCGACCTCGGCGGCATCATTGAGGAAGCGGTCCAGCAGAACCGGCGAGTCGTTGGACACCTTGACCGCCTCGCGCATGTAGCGCTCCAGCTCGCTCTGCTGGTGCACGATCTCCATCGCCCGCCCGCCCAGCACGTAGCTGGGCCGCACCACCAGCGGATAGCCGATCTCGTCCGCCAGCCGCAGCGCCTGCTCCGGGCTGCGCGCGGTGCGGTTCGGCGGCTGCTTGAGCCGGAGCTCGTTGAGCAGCTTCTGGAAGCGCTCACGGTCCTCGGCGCAGTCGATCATGTCCGGCGTGGTGCCGATGATGGGCACGCCGTTCTTCTCCAGGTCGCGCGCCAGCTTGAGCGGCGTCTGGCCGCCGTACTGGACGATGACCCCGCGCGGCTTCTCGACGTGCACGATCTCGAGCACGTCCTCGAGCGTGAGCGGCTCGAAGTACAGCCGGTCGGAGGTGTCGTAGTCGGTGGAGACGGTCTCCGGGTTGCAGTTGACCATGATGGTCTCGAAGCCGTCCTCGCGCATCGCCAGCGCGGCGTGCACGCAGCAGTAGTCGTTCTCGATGCCCTGGCCGATGCGGTTCGGGCCGCCGCCCAGCACCATGATCTTGTCGCGTGTCGTCGGCAACGCCTCGCACTCCTCCTCGTAGGTGGAGTACATGTACGCGGTCTGCGTGGCGAACTCCGCGGCGCAGGTGTC
>DATIUV010000057.1:0-11597 GCA_035466595.1 Pelomicrobium sp. | reverse complement strand
TCATGGAGGCGCTCGACGCCACGGACGGCTGGGGCACCGGGTTGATCCGTCGCTTCTTCGACTGGTACGCCCCCACCTTCGACGCCTACAGCTTCGCGCTGGCGCGCGCCAACGAGTTCGAGGCCGACGCGATGTCGGTCGAGGTCACCAGCCGCGCCGCCGCGGCGCAGGCGCTGGTCACGACCCACGTCATCGGCGACATCATCGGCGAACGTTATTGGGGCCCGCTGATCGCGCGCGCCGACAGCGAGAGCAAGCCGCCGGCCGATCCCTTCAGCGGGCTCGACCGCTTCCTGCGCGCGCTGGCGGTCGAGCGCGAGGAGTGGCTCGCGCGCATCCGCCGCGCCATCGACCGGCGCACCGATCACGCCGACACGCACCCGTCGCTCAACGACCGCCTGACGGCGATGGACGGCCCGCCCGTGCTGCCGAAGCCCGTGCCGCACAGCGCCGCCGAGGCGTGGCTGGGACCGCGCTACGGCGCGGTGCTGGCGGAGTTCGACCGCGCCTGGCTCGCGCGCAACGGCGAAGCCTGGCAGGCGCGCTGCGCCGAGGCCAGCGAGGCGCGCACGAAGCTCGACGAGCTCGCGGCGCGCCCGCGCGATTCGCTTTCGCTGGACGAGCGCTGGAAGCTGGCCGCCTGGACCGAGCGTTACCGGCCCGAAGCGGACCCGCTGCCGCTGTACCAGGAGCTCTCGGCGGCGCACCCGCACGACCGCGACGCGCAGCTTGCGATCGGCCGCCTGCTGCTCGCGCGCGACGATCCCCGCGGGCTCGGCCATCTCGAGTCCGCGCTGGAGCGCTTTCCCCTCGTGGTGCCGGCCTGCGAGACCGCCTACGCCTGGCTGCGCGGCCGCGGCGACGAGAGCGCGGCGCAGCGCTGGCGCGAGCGCGCCGAGGCGCACTTCGACCTCGAGGCGAAGGCGCAGCGGGAGCGCGGCGAGCTGACGGTGAAGGACCGCTTCGTCGCCTGCGGGCTCGATGCCGAAGCGCTCGACGACCTCGGCGCGCGCATTGCGGCGCTCGGCAGATTTCGCCACGCGTGGATCTGCGAGAAGGCGCTGGAGGTCCTGCCGGAGGCACCGCTTTACGTCGTCGTCTTCCAAGGCCGCGGCCTCTCGCCCAGCGAGGCGAAGCTCGTGCGCCTCCTGCTCGACGAAATCGAGTTTCCGGGGGCGGCGTTCGTGCTGATGAAAGGCGGCAGCGCGTCGAAGGTGGCGAAGAAGGCGCTGGCGGCGTCGACGCAGCTTTTCTGACGCGCGGTTTCTCCCGCTTCGCCGGGGAGGCTTATACTGCGGTGATCGCCGCCGTCGCGGCGCACCCATCAACCCCGCATGACTCTCTCCACCGCGTTCACCGCCCGCTTCGGCATCCGCCATCCGCTGGTGCAGGCGCCGATGGCCGGCGGGCCAGCGACGCCCGAGCTGGTGGCAGCGGTTTCCGGCGCCGGCGCGCTGGGCTCGTGGGCCGCCGCGCTTTTGCCGCCGGACGAGATCCACGCCGGTGTCGAGCGCATCCGCGCCCTCACCGACCGGCCGTTCGCAGTCAACCTGTTCGTGCAGGGGCCGCCGCGCCCGCGCGACGCGCAGATCGCGCGCGCGCTCGAGCGCATGCAACCCATTCGCGCCGAGCTGGGGTTGCCGCCGACGCCGCAGGTCACGCTGTATGCACAGCCGTTCGAGCAGCAGCTCGAGGCGCTGATCGAGGCGCGCCCCGCCGTGGCGAGCTTCACCTTCGGCATTCTCAAGCCCAGGCAGGCCCGTGCATTGTCGGCGGCCGGCATCCGCTTCATCGGCACCGCCACGACGGTGGCCGAGGCGAAAGCGTGGGAGGAAATCGGCGCGCAGGCCGTCTGCGCGCAGGGCGCGGAGGCCGGAGCCCACCGCGGCACGTTCCTCGGCGAGTTCGAGGATTCGATGGTCGGCACGCTGGCGCTCGTGCCGCAGGTCGCGGACGCGGTGGCGGTGCCGGTCATCGCCGCCGGCGGCATCATGGACGGCCGCGCCATTGCCGCCGTGCTGGCGCTGGGCGCGTCGGCGGCGCAGCTGGGTACCGCGTTTCTCGGCTGCCCGGAAGCAGGCGTCGCCGAGCCCTGGCGGCAGGCGCTGCGCGAGGCCGGCGACCAGTCCACCGTGATGACGCGCGCGTTCTCCGGCAAGCCGGCGCGCGGCATCCGCAACGCCTTCATCGAGCGCCTGCGCAAGCACGAGAACGGGCTGCCGGCGTACCCGGTGCAGAACGCGCTGACGCTCGACATCCGCAGGGCGTCGCAGGCGACCGGCAAGGCGGATTACATGTCGCTTTGGGCGGGCCAGGGCGTCGGCCTGCTGCGCGAGCAGCCTGCCGCGGCGCTGGTGGCGGAACTGATCGCGGAAACCGAGGCCGTCGTCGCGCGCCTCGCAACCCCGGGCGGCGAGCCCGCCGCCGAGCAATGGTGAGCCTGCGCTTCGCCGTCGTGCTCGCGCTGGCGCTCGCCGCCGGCGTCCCGGCGTCGCGCGCCGAGGTGCCGTCGGTGACGGGCCGCGTGACCGCCGCGGCGCCTGCGACGCTGCCCGCGAACGCGGAGCTGATCGTGCGCGTCTACGACGTGTCGAAGATGGACGCGCCGGCCAAGCTGATGGGCGAGCAGCGCCAGAGCGTCGTCTCGCTGCCGCTCGAGTTCCAGGTGTTCTACGATCCGGCGATGATCCTGGCCCCGCACACCTACGCCGCCAGCGCGCGCATCGAGGCGGGCGGCAGGCTGCTCTACATCAGCACGCGCACCTACCACGTCATCACGCGCGACCATCCGACCCGCGTCGACCTCGAGGTGGAGCCGGTGGCGCGCCGGAACTGAGCCGATGAGCGAGCGCCCGGCGCGCACCTACGGCGGCCAGCTGCTGCGGCTCACGGTGCATATCGTCATCGGCCTGGCGGTGCTGGCGGCGGTGCTTACGCTGGCGGCCTGGTGGCTGCACTCGAGCTACGAGCGCGGCGCCGCCGAGTCGGCCTTCGTCTCCACGCTCGAGCGCCTCGACCGCAGCACGGAACCGGCCGCCCTGTACGCGGCACTCCGGGACGGCGTGCGTCGCGTGAGCGAGGACGACGCCGAGATCACGCTGTTCTGGCTCGAGGGCCGCCGTCACCGCGGCGATATCCCGGCGCTCTATTTCATGGCCGCTTACGCGGAGGCCGCCGGCTGGCGCGATCGCGCGCTGGAGTATCTGGCGGCGGCGCGGCTCGCCGCGCGGGTGGACGCACTTGCCTGCCCCGATGGCAACGCCGCCATCGAGCGGGTCGAGCGCGACCTGGGGCTCGCGCCGGCCGTCGCCCTGCTGGCCGGGAATCCCGACGCGCGCGGCCGCGCGATCCGCTGGGCGCTCGATTACGAGGCGGCCAACTGGCCGCGCCCGACGCCGGCCTGGCTCTGCGGCACGGGCAGCGCCGCCCCACCCGCGCCGGCGGCCCGCGCGCAGGCTCGCGCCGAATTCGAGCCCAGCTTCGCGAGCCCCTGACCGCCATGGAAAGGCTTGCCGTGTTCAGCACCCACATGGAGAGCTCGATCGCCTTCGTCGCCGTCGCGCTGGCGTTCGTCGCCCTGCTCGCGCTGTTTCTCGCGCTGGCCGCCATTTTCCGGCGCCGGCCGCTGCGCGCGTTCACCTCGCTGCTGGCGTCGCTGCTGCTGTTCACGGCGGCCGGCCTGCTCGGCGCGCTGACGGTCGCCACCATCGGCTACCAGGCGCTGACCCGGGAGGAAACCGCGGCGCTGATCGCGGTGACGCCGAAAGGGCCCCAGCGCTTCGAGGCCTGGCTGCGCTTCCCGGACGGCTCCGAGCGCCGCTTCGAGCTGGCCGGCGACGAGGTCTACGTCGACGCCCACATCCTCAAATGGTCGCCCACGGCCAACCTGTTCGGCCTGCACACGGCCTACGAGCTCTCCCGCATCGCCGGGCGCTACCACAAGCTCGAGGACGAGCAGAGCGCGCCGCGCACCGTGTACTCGCTGGCGGCCGACAAGCCGATCGACCTGTTCCGGCTGCGCCAGCGCTACCCGTTCCTGGCGCCGCTGGTGGACGCGCAGTACGGCTCGGCGACGTTCGTCATGGCGGACCGGCCGGCGCAGTTCGAGCTGAAGGTTTCCACCACCGGCCTGCTGATCCGCGAGGCGCCGATGTTCGGCCAGGAGGGCGCGCCGAAGCGCCCGGAGCAGCGCCGATGAGCGCAGCGGCGCGCGCTGCCCTCGTCACCGGCGGCGCCCAGGGCATCGGCCGCGGCATCGCCGAGCTGCTCGTCGCGCGCGGCTACGGCGTCGTGCTCGCCGACGTCGACCGCGAAGCCGGCGAGGCGACGGCCGCCGCGCTGGCGGCGCGCGGCCGCGTGCTGTTCGTCGAGACGGATGTTGCCGACGAGCCCGCCGTGGCGGCCTGCGTGGCCACCGCGATGCGCTCGTTCGGCCGCCTCGATGCGCTCGTCAACAACGCCGGCATCGCCGCGCCCCACCGCGGTCCGGTCGAGGAGCTCGCCCTGGAAGCCTGGAACCGGATGCTGGCGGTGAACCTGACCGGCGCGTTCCTGCTGACGAAGCATGCGGCGGCGCACCTGCGCGCCGCTCGCGGCGCCATCGTCAACATCGCCTCGACGCGCTGCCTCCAGTCGGAGCCCGACACCGAAGCCTACGCGGCTTCAAAGGGCGCTCTGGTGGCGCTCACCCACGCGCTGGCGATCAGTCTGGGACCCGACGTGCGCGTGAACTGCGTGAGCCCCGGGTGGATCGACGTGAGCGCGACGAGCCGGCGCAAGCAGGGCCCGGCGCTGCGCCCCGAGGATCACGCGCAGCATCCCGTCGGCCGGGTCGGCGTGCCGCAGGATGTCGCCGCGCTGGTCGCCTGGCTGCTTTCGGACGAGGCCGGCTTCGTCACCGGCCAGAACTTCGTCACCGACGGCGGCATGACGAAGAAGATGATCTACCTCGACTGAACGACCATCGTCGGGGCCATCGCGTGACGCCGGTTCTGTACCAGTTCCAGTGCTCGCACTTCTGCGAGAAGGCGCGCTGGGCGCTGGACTGGAAAGGCATCGATTACCTGCCGAAGAACCTCGTGCCGGGACCGCACGCGCGCACCGCGCGCAGGCTGGCGCAGCGTACCTCGGTGCCGATCCTGCGCCACGGCGAGCACGTGATCCAGGGCTCCGGCGAGATCATCGACTTCCTCGACGCGCACTACCCGCGCCGGCGTCTGACGCCGGGCACCACGGCCGAGGCTCACGCGGCGCGGGAATGGGAGCGCTGGCTCGACGCGGAGATCGGCGTGCTGCTACGGCTATGGTTTTACCACCACGCGCTCGCGGACCGCGGGCTGGCGACGCGCTTCATCCTGCAGGGCGCGCCGTGGCACGGCCATCTGCTGTACGCGCTCGCCTGGTCGCGCATCGGGAAGGTCATGCGGCGCGCGATGGGCATCGACGCCCGTACCGCGCGGGACGCCGAGCAGCGCGTCGCGGTGGCGCTCGACCGCCTCGCCGGAGCGCTGGCGGGCCGCACGTACCTGGTGGGGAAGGAATTCAGCCGCGCGGACCTGACGGCGGCGGCCCTGCTCTCGCCACTCGTGAATGCGGACGAGGCCCATTTGCCCGAACCGGTGGCCGAATTCCGCGCGCAGCGCGCGACGCATCCGATGATCGCGTGGGTGCGGCAGCGCTACGCGACGGAACGCGCCCCGGCGGCCGGCGCCTGAACGCGACGGGCGCCTAGGCCGGCGGGCGCGACGCCGCGCTCAGCGCGGCGGGATCTCGCGCAGCCAGACGACCAGATCGTCGAGGACGCGGCGGACGGCCGCGTTGAAGCCGTCCACCGCGCCGGCGGCGCTGTAGGCCGAGGCCGGCGCCTCGGCCGCGAACGTGCGCCGCGCCAGCAGCCGCTGCTGCCGCCGATCGACGAGGGTAGCGGTAAGCCGAACGCGCGCGACGCCGGGCGCCTCGCGGACATCGTGGTACAGGGAGTGCACCTCGGTTTGCAGCTCGAGGTCGCCCGGCAGGCCGACCGCCGAGGGGACGACTGCGGCGTACAGCCCGGCCGCCGCCAGCCGTGCGACCAGCAGCCCATGCAGCGCGCGGCCGGGCCGCTCGGTCCAGAACGCGTACTGATAGGCGCCGCGCTTACCCTCCTCGCGGCTGAACGCGATGGCAGTGGTGTCGTAGAAGCTGTCGGTCACCGTGCCTGCGACCACGAGAGTGCGGTCGGCCGGGCGCGCCGCCCCGGCGACGCTTCGGGCGGCGCCGCCATCGCGCAGCACGTAGTGCACCACCGGCTCCTCGCGCGTGAGCGAGCAGCCTGCGACGAGCAGCACGGCCAGCGCTGCCGCGAGCGTCTTCATTGCGCCTCTCCCGGTCCCAGCTCGCCCGGATGCGGCCCGAACAGCGCCGCCGAGGGATCTTCCAGCCGCCGCGCCGTGCGCGCGAGCGAGTCCGCCGCCGCGCGCAGCTCGCGCGCCGTCGCGCGCAGCTCCTGGTCGCCGCTGCCCGACAGGCGCTCGATGCTGGCCGCCATCGCGGTCAGGTCGCCGCGCAGCGCCTCGACCGCCTCGCGCGAGGTCGTCAGCGTCCGCACGGTCTCCTGCGACAGCGTGGCAAAGTTGGCATCCATGCGGGTGGCGGTGCGGTTCAGCGTCGCGGTGAGCGTGCGGAAGTCGTCGGCCGCGCGGGTCACGGCGGTCAGCGTCTGCGCCATCTTGCCGGTTTGCTGCTCGAGCTTGAGCGTGAGGTTCTCGAGGTTCGCCAGTGTGCCGCGCAGCCGCGCGATGTTGTCGTCGGTGAGCACCAACTGGATGCGCTCCAGCGTCTGCACGCCCTCCTCCGCGAAGCGCCCCAGCGCGTCGGTGAACTCGTCGTAGCCCGAGCGCGCCTCGCCGATGACGGGGTGCGGGAGGCCCTCGGGCGCCTTGGTCAGCGGCGGCGAGTTCGGATCGGTGTTGACGAGGTGGATCTGCGCCAGCCCCGTCACCAGGTTTCGCACGATGGTGGCCTCAGTGCTGGCCCGCACGGGTGTCCCCTCGTCCAACCGCACCAGCACGCGCACGGTCGTGACGTCCTCGGGGACGATGGCGAAGTTGACGACGAAGCCGACCTTGATCCCGCGCATCTTGACGTCGCTGTTGACCTGCAGGCCGTCGAGGGACTGCTGGCGGAAGAAAATCAGGTAGGGGTCGGTGTCGCGCTGCAGGCCGGTGCGGTTGAGCCAGAGCACGAACACCACCAGCGCCGCGCACAGGATGATGATGACGGTGCCGACCAGAACGTAGCGGGCCTGCGCTTCCACGGCCGCCCCTCAGGCCTTCGCCCGCGAGTGGAAGTACTCGCGGATCCAGGGATGGTCCACCTGCGCCACCTCGCGTACCGGCCCCGCCGCCAGCAGCCTGCCCTCGCCCAGCACGATCACGCGCTGGATGATGCCATAGAGCGTGTCGAGGTCGTGGGTGATGATGAACACGGAGATGCCGAGATCCTGGTTCAGCAGCTGCATCATGCGGTCGAAGCTGCGCGCGCTGATCGGGTCGAGGCCGGAGGTCGGCTCGTCGAGAAACAGGATCTCCGGCTCCAGCGCCAGCGCGCGCGCCAGCGCCGCACGCTTGCGCATGCCGCCGGAGAGCTCGCTCGGCATCTTGTCGGCCGCGGAGGTGGGCAGCCCGGCCATCGCCAGCTTGACCCGCACCAGCGGCTCCAGCAGATCGTCCGGCATGTTGGCGTGCTCCTTCAGCGGCACGGCGATGTTCTCCGCCACCGACAGCGACGAAAACAGCGCGCCGTCCTGGAACAGCATGCCGAAACGCTGGCGCAGACGTTCCAGCGTGCGCTCGTCGGCCGACCAGACGTCCGTGCCGAGCAGGCGCACCTGCCCCGACGTCGGTCGCAACAGGCCGATGATCTCGCGCAGGAGCACGGTCTTGCCCGAGCCGCTGCCGCCGATGACGGCGACGATCTCGCCGCGGTGGACGTCGAACGAAACATTGTCGTGGATTACGCTGTCGCCGAAGCGGGTCACGACGGAGTCGACCTCCACCACCTTCTCGCGGTCGCCGGCGGGCTGCGCTTCCGTCACCTCCCGGTCCACGGGTTTATTCACGTCAGATCCCCAGCTCGACGAACAGCACGGCGAAGCCCGCGTTGAGCAGGATCACGGAAACCACGCTTTGCACGACGGTCGAAGTGGTGGCCTCGCCGACGCTGCGCGCGTCGCGCTTCACGCTCATGCCCATGCGGCAGCCGATCAGGGCGATGAACACCGCGAACACCGGCGCCTTCACCAGCCCGACGAACACGTGCTTGACGTCCAGCACGCCCTGCAGCCGGTCGAGGAAGGTGACGTAGGTAACGTTGAGCTGGACGTCGGCGACCACCATGCCCCCGAGGATGCCCATGATGTCGCCGAGAAAGGTAAGCAGCGGCAGCGCGATGACGATCGCGATCAGGCGCGGGATCACCAGCACCTGGATCGGCGACAGGCCGAGCGTGCGAATGGCGTCGATCTCCTCGGTCACCTTCATGGTGCCGAGCTGGGCGCAGAAGGCAGCGCCGGTGCGCCCAGCCAGAATGATGGCGACGATGATCGGCGAGAGCTCGCGCGTCATCGCCAGGCCGACGCCGTCGACGACGAAGATGTTGACGCCGAAGCGCTGGATGACGATGCCCAGCAGATAGGCGAAGACGACGCCGATCAGGAACGTGACCAGCATGACGATGGGAATCGCGTCGACGCCCACCATCTCCAGGTGGGAGGCGGTCTCGCGCGCGCGAAATAGGCGCGGGCGCCGCACGAGCGCCGAGATCTCCAGCGCGACGGTGCCGAGGAAGCCGGTGATGGCGCGCACGACGTCGGCGACATTGAAAAAGGCGCGCCCCACCTTCTCGAGCGGCCCCAGATGGTGCGTCTGCGGGCAGTGCTCGCAGGTATCGAGGCGCTGCGCGACCAGCGACAGGATGTTGCGATGCTCGGCGGAGAAGTTCTCGAGCCGGATGTCGGCCAGGTGCTGGCCGCAGTCGACCGCGTAATCGTGAATGAGGGCGGCGGCCGAGGTGTCCAGCTGCGTCAGGCCGGCGCCGTCGATGGCGGTGATGGCGCGGCGCGGCGTCGCCTTGAGGGAATCCGCGATATCCGGCAGCACCGGCAGGCGCCATGCGCCCTGCAAACGCAGCACCGCGCCGGCCTCACCGGTCTCGACGTCGAGCCACTGTGCGTTCAATGCGGTCATGCGCGGGCGCGGTAACGGCGCGATGTAGTTTAGCCGGGAATCAGCCCCGTGTCGCGGCGCCGGCAGGAGCCGATGCTACAATCATTTTCCGAGTGCGCCTCAAATGACTGCCACCGATCTCTTCAACAGCTACCTTACCGGAGTCGTCGGCCTGCTGGCGATCTCCAACCCGTTCTCGACCGCGCCGCTGCTGATCAGCCTGCTGCCGGCGAGCGCCGAGGCCGAGCGGCGCGCGGTGAGCCGCCGCGCCAGCATCTACATGGCCGTCATCCTGATCGGCACGCTGTTCGTCGGCAGCACGGTGATGCACTTCTTCGGCATCTCGCTGCCGGGATTGCGCGTGGCCGGGGGCCTGGTGGTGGCCTACGTCGGCTTCCACATGCTGTTCGGCGACCCGGGCCGCGTCGCCAGCCTGGCGGAAGGCGCCGAGGGCAAGGCCGACGTCGCGCTCATCCCGCTCGCGATGCCGAGCCTGAGCGGGCCCGGCTCGATCGCCGTGGTGATCAGCGTCTCGGCCGAGATCGCGGCCAAGCACTCGTTGCTCGACAAGGGTGTCTCGGCGCTGATCTACCTGCTGACCATCCTCACCGTGGCGGTGATCGCATTCGTCGTGCTGCGAAGCGCCGGGCGCATCAGCAACTGGCTCGGCCCGAGCGGCATCGAGTCGGTGAAGCGCGTGATGGGTTTCCTGCTGGTGTGCATCGGCGTGCAGTTCGTCGCGGTGGGCATCGAGGGCTTCATTGCCGGCGTTTGAAAAGAAAAACGCCCGGCTCGCGGAGCCGGGCGCACATGGCAGGGTGAGGAGGAGACCCCTGCCTTCCGCCCATCATCAATATTAGTTTGCCGTCGCCGCTTCGCGCGCCAGACCGCCCGCCGAGCCGCTGGCGGAGCCGCTGCGCTGGGGCAGTTCGGTGACCTTCGCGCCGCCATTATTGCGCACCACTTCGAGGCGATAGCCGAAGTTGTAAACCGTCGCCAGCCGGAAGCCGTTCTCCGGCCTTAAGCCCAGCTTGGTGCGCAGGTGGCTGATGTGCGTGTCGAGCGTGCGCGTTGGCACGTCGACGCTCTTGCCCCACACCGCCTCCAACAGATGCCCGCGCGAGAGCAGCCGCCCGACGTTGCGGAACAGGAACGCTGCCAGGTCGAACTCCTTGTGCGTGAGCTCGACGCGCCGGCCGTGCAGGATCAGCTCGCGCTCGGCGACGTCCAACGTGTAGGGTGGCAATTCCACCACCCGGGCCTCGGCGCGCGGGTTGGCCCGCCGCCAGACCGCGTTGACCCGCGCCCCCAGTTCGTTGGCCCGCAGCGGCAGCACCACGTAATCGTCGGCGCCGTTGTTGAGCGCGTCGACCACGTCCGACTCGGCGTCGCGGTGCGTGACAAAGATGATCGGCAGGTCCGGCGACGAGCTGCGGCGCACCGCGCGCAGCATTTCAAGGCCGGGGAGGTCGGCGAGCTCCCATCCCATCAGTAGGATGTCGAAGCTCTCGCGCCCCACGGCCACCAGAAACTGGCGTCCGCTGCCGAAGACATGACAATCGTGTCCCGCGCCTGCGAGGCAGGACCGGATTTCCTCCGCCTGCTCCCGGTCCGATTCGAGAATCGCGATACGCATAAGCCGCTCCGCACTCGTTGTATTTCGGTTCGCCGCCGGCAAGTTGCCGGGCAGCGTGGTCGATTAACATATGGCAAGGAGCGTGCCACGAGGGGATGCGGCCCCGGGTGCGTCAACGGGTGGTCATGAACCGAGGACCGGCGGCACGTCGGTTTCGCATGCCGGAAGGCGGATCACGAGCGGTCGCCAGCGGCCGATGAGCGGTAAACGTCCGGCCGGCGCAGCCGCGGCCACCGAATTCGATGCATTGCAGCGATTCTGTCGGCATGACGACAGGGCGCCCGGACCCTGTCGAAACGCCGACAGGCTGCCGGCGGTCAGTCGGCAAGCCGGGTCGGAATTGAGATCTCGCCGTGCAGCGTCCGGTGCACCGGGCAGCGGTCGGCGATCTCGAGCAGGCGGGCCCGCTGATCCGCGTCGAGCGCACCTTCCAGGTGCACGCGGCGCTCGATCCGATCCACTTTCCCGTCCCGGGATTCGCATTCGGCGCAGTCCTCGGCGTGCACCTTGGCGTGCGCCAGATCGACCGCCACGCGCGTGAGCGGCCAGCCCTTGCGCTCGGCGTACATGCGCAGCGTCATCGAGGTGCAGGCGCCGAGGGACGCGAGCAGCAGCTGGTAGGGGGAAGGCCCGGTGTCGGCGCCGCCGAGGGATGAAGGCTCGTCCGCGCGCAGCCGGTGGCGCCCGGCGTGGATGAAGTTGGCGTACGGCCCCGTGCCCGCCTCCTCCACCCGGACGCCGCCTTCCGGTCCCATCAC
>DATIUV010000056.1:0-5768 GCA_035466595.1 Pelomicrobium sp. | reverse complement strand
AAGGCATCTTCACCGGCATCTCGGGCGGCGCCACGCTCGCCGGCGCGCTGGAGGTGGCGCGGCAGGCGCCGGCCGGCAGCACGATCCTGTGCATGCTGCCGGACACGGGGGAGCGCTACATGACGACCCCGCTGTTCGAGTCCGTCGGCGCCGACATGGACGACGAGGAGCTCGACATCGCGCGCTCCACGCCCAATTACCGCTTCGACGCGCCGCCCGCGGCCCCCGCGCCGGCGCCGGCCGCGGACCAGCCCGCGCCCGCCGCCGATCCGGAAATTGCGGCGCTGGTCGAGGAAATCGTCGCGGATCCGCAGCAGCCGGTGGTGATGTTCGCGCTGGAGTGGTGCGAGTTCTGCTGGGCGGTGCGAAAACTTTTCGCCGCGCTGGAGATTCCGTACCGCTCGGTGGACCTGGATTCGGTTGCGTACCAGCGCGACGACCTGGGCGGGCGCATCCGCCCGGAGCTGGCCGCGCGCACCGGCAGCCGCACCATCCCGCAGATCTTCGTCGGCGGCACGCCGGTCGGCGGCTGCACGGACGTATTCGACGCCTATCGCGGCGGGGAACTGAAGGCGCTGCTCGCGCGCCACGGCATCACGCCGGCCCGCGACGACCTCGACCCGAGCGCCTTCCTGCCGGGCTGGATTCACCGGCCCGCGCCGCAGGCCCGCGCCGCCTGAAGCGGCAGCAGCGCCGCGAACGCCGCCGCTACTACCGCGGCCGGCGCCCGCCGCGCGGCATTACCAGCGGCCCTCGTGCGGCGTTTCCAGCATCGGCCGGATTTCGTCGGCGACCGCCTCGCGGGCACGGAAGATCCGCGAGCGCACCGTCCCGATGGGGCACTTCATGCGCCGCCCGATCTCCTCGTAGCTCATGCCCTCGATCTCCCGCAGGATGATGGCGGTGCGCAGGTCGGCCGGCAGCTGCCGCAGCGAATGGTTGATGGTCTCCGCGATCTGCTTCGCCGACAGCTCGCCGAGCGGAGTGCTGGTCTCGTGCAGCTGCTCCGCGTCGTCGAACGATTCCGCCTCCTCGGCGTCGATCTCGGTGGCCATCGGCGGGCGCCGGCTCAACGCCACCCGGTAATTCTTCGCCGTGTTGATGCCGATGCGGTAGAGCCAGGTGAAGAAGCCGGACTCGCCGCGGAACGCCGGCAGCGCGCGGTACGCCTTGATGAACGCCTCCTGCGTGACATCCTCGACTTCCGCGTGGTCGCGGATGATGCGCGAAATCGCCCACGCCAGCCGGCGCTGGTACTTCGCCATCAGCAGGCTGAACGCTTCCTTGTCGCCGCGCTGCGCGCGGGCGACGAGCTCGGCATCGGCGTTACGCCGCGCCGGCGCGCGCTCGCCCGCCTCGGCCGCCGCGCCGCGCTTGGCGCCGTTGCGCTTATCTTGCTCGCGTTGCTGTTGGCGCTGCCAGCCTGCCATCGTGCTCGGCGAAGGGAGTTGGAACGTGGTCATATCGACACCTCGCTTTCTTGTCTTGGTCGAGGGGGCTAAGGCTCGGCTGCAAACTCCGGAACGCCGGCGGCGCCCGCCTCGGTTGACGTGGTCCCCGCGGGAACTGCGCCCGCAGAAGCCGCGAATCTGGAGTCCTCGATCGGTGCTCCACCTGAATGCAGGGCCCTCCGATTCCTGCTGCGCCCCTGCGGCGGATTCGACCCGCTCGTGACTTGTTGTTCTGCTTTGACTCTATGTTGCCCGCATACCGACGCGATCGTAATCCGTACGCTTACGTACGTTTCATCACCGAACGCATTCGCCACTGCAAATGACGTTCCCGCTCCTGTACGGCGTTGATTCGCCTGCGGAAGGATGCGATCGTCATGACATCGCTCCCCTCCTGTGAGGGAATCTGATCCGCGAAGTTCAGAGCGAAAACGACCATGCCGGCAATGCCGGGATTCCACGGCATACGCGCTTCACAAAACCTTCACAGCAACTGAGCGAGCGTCCCGCGCCGTCATGCGGACGTCATCGATCCGAAAGCATCTCGTCTTGCGCGGGGGAACACACGCAGCTTCGAGGCGGCGGGAGCGCAACGCCTTCGCATCAAGAGATTCGCGCTCTGCAGACGCCACCGGGGTCGCCGCGTCTGACGCGCGCGTTTCGCCGCCGCAGAACGCCTGCGGGCACCGTCGGGTTCCCAAGCGGCCGGGATGGTGTTAAGTTGGTCCCTCACCTCCCCGCGCGCCTCGACCAAGAACAACTCGGCGCAGCCCACTCCGGGCGGGAGGCCGACCTCGCCGTGGCAATGCCCCCGGGTCCCGGCGACCGGGCCCGCCACCGCCGTTTGGGACGATCAAGCCATGAAGGCCCAGGAAGAGCCCGCGCCGCTCCTCGATCCCTCGCCCGACCCCGCCAGCGCGGCAGCCGACGACTCCCGCAACGACGCCGACGCCTTCGCCGACCTGACGGCGGCCAAGCTCTATGCCGAGAGCATCGTCGAGACGATCCACGAGCCGCTGCTGGTGCTGCTCCCGGATCTGCGCGTGAAGTCGGCCAACCCCGCGTTCTTCCGGCACTTCCGCGTCGAGCCCGCCGAGACGCTGGGCCGCCGGATCTACGAGCTCGGCAACGGCCAGTGGAACATCCCGGCGCTGCGCCGCCTGCTCGAGGACGTGCTGCCGGCCAATCACGTCTTCAACGACTTCGAGGTCGAGCACGAGTTCGACGAGCTCGGCCGCCGCGTCATGCTGCTGAACGCGCGACGGCTCGACCACGTGCAGCTGATCCTGCTCGGCATCCAGGACGTCACCGAGCGCCAGCGCGCCGAGGAGGCGGTCCGCCAGGCCGCCGAGCGCGACGCCTTCCGCATTGGGCTGGCCGACGCGCTGCGCCCGCTCGCGGGTCCGCGCGACATCCAGGACGCGGCGGCGCGACTGCTCGGGGTTCACCTCGGCGCCAGCCGCGTGCACTACGGCGAGGTGAGCGAGGATGGCGAATACGGGCTGGTGCTGGCGGACTACTGCGATGGCGTACCCAGCGTGGTCGGCCGTTACCGTTTCGACGACTACGGGCCCGCGGTGATGGCCGAGTTCCGCGCCGGCCGCACGCTCGTCGTCGCCGACGTCGCGGCCGATCCGCGGCTTTCCCCGGCCGAGCGGGAGGCGACGGCGCGGTTCTCGGTCGGCGCCTACGTGCTGGTTCCGCTCGTCAAGGACGGCCGTCCCACCGCCGTGCTGGTCGTCCACCAGGACCGTCCGCGGGCCTGGCGCGGCGACGAGGTAGCCCTCGTCGAGGAAGTCGCCGAGCGCACCTGGGAGGCGGTCGAGCGCTCGCGCGCGGAGTCGGCGCTGCGGCGGAGCGAGCGCCACTACCGGCAGCTGTTCGAGTCCATCGACGAAGCCTTCTGCGTGATGCAGGTGCTGCTGGACGCGAGCGGCCGCGGCGTCGACGTGATCGTGCTGGAGGCCAACCCGGCGTTCGAGCGGCACGCCGGCATCGAGGGCGCGGTGGGCCGGCGGATCCGGGACCTGGTGCCGCAGATGGAGTCGACCTGGGCGGAGCGCTACGGCCGCATCGTCGCGACCGGCCGCGGCGAGCGCTTCACCGATTACTCGCCGTCACTGGGTCGCTGGTTCGAGGTGGACGCTTTCCCCTTCGGGGACGCGCAGGAGCGTCGCGTCGCGGCGCTGTTTCGGGACGTGACCGCGCGCGTGCGGTCCGAAGCGGAGCTGATCGAAAGCGAGCGGCGCTTCCGGATCATGGCCGACACCGCGCCGGCCATGCTGTGGATGTCGAACCGCCAGCACCAGACGACGCTGCTGAGCCGCGCCTGGAGCGATTTCACGGGCCAGCCCGAGAAGGAAGGCCTCGGGATGGGATGGACCGACGCGGTCCATCCCGACGACCGGGAGAATGCCGCGCAGGCGTTCCTGGCGGCGGCGCGCGAGCGCGAGCCCTTCACCATCGAGTACCGGCTGCGCCGCGCGGACGGCGCCTGGCGCTGGGCGGTCGACGCCGGCCGGCCGCGCTACGAGCCGAACGGGGACTTCGCGGGCTACGTCGGCGGCGTCATCGACATCGACGACCGCCGGCGGGCCGAGGAGGACTTGCGCACGGCCACGGCGCGCCTGCACGCGGTGTTCGATGCGCTCGCCGAAGGCGTCGCCTTTTTCGACCCGCACGGACGCGTCGTCCAGACCAACCGCGCGCTGGAGCGCGCGTTCGCACCGACCCTGCGGGCGCTGAGCAACCCGGGCGCCACGCGCTCGCCTTTCGTGCATCCCGACGGCACACCGCTGCCGCGCGAAGATCATCCCGCCCTCGCGGTGCTGAGAAATGGCAGCCCGCGGCGCGACGTCGAGGTCGGCGTGCGCCGCGACGGCGGCGACATTTGCTGGCGGCTCGTCAACGCCCAACCGGTGCGCGACGAGGGCGGCAGGATGCTGGGCGCCGTGGCCTCCTTCGTCGACATCACGCAGCGCAAGCGCGCCGAGGAAGCGCTGCGCAAGGCCGACCGGCTCAAGGACGAATTCCTGGCGACGCTGTCCCACGAGCTGCGCAACCCGCTGACGCCGCTGGTGGCCGGCGTCCGCACCATGCAGGCCAGCGCCGACCCCAGGGTGCGGCAGCGGAGCCTGGAGATGATGGAGCGCCAGCTGCGGCAGCTGGTGCGCCTGACCGACGATCTGCTCGAGGTGAGCCGGATCACGCGCGGCAAGGTGACGCTCCGGCCGGCGCGGATGGACCTCGCCGCGGCCGTGCGCTCCGCGGTCGAGGCGACGGGGGACGGACTGCAGGCGCGCCGCGTCGCGCTCGAGCTGCCCGAGGCGCCCGTCTGGATCCGGGGCGATCCCGAGCGCATCACACAGGTGATCGGCAACCTGCTCAGCAACGCGATCAAGTTCACCGCCGCGCACGGCGTGATCCGCGTGCGGGTCGAGGCAACGGCGCACGAGGCAGTCATCCGCGTCGAGGACGACGGCGTCGGCATCGCGCCCGGCGATTTGGAGCGCGTGTTCGAAATATTCACGCAGGTCGCCGACGATGACGGTCCGCCGCGCGCGGGGCTCGGCATCGGGCTCGCCCTGGTCCACCAGCTGGTCGCGCTGCACGGGGGCACGGTCAGGGCGTGCAGCGAAGGCAGGAATCGCGGCGCCGAGTTCGTCGTGACGCTGCCTCTCCCGGCGGAACCGCCCGCCGATAACGTGCTGGCGCCCGAGCTACACGAGTTCCCGCGCCGCCGCGTCCTGGTCGTCGACGACAACCCCGACGTCGCCGACAGCCTGCGACTGCTGCTCGAAGTCGCCGGCCAGGACGTCGAGGTCGCGCACAGCGGACGCGAGGCGCTCGCGAAGGCGCCCGCTTTCCGTCCCGACTTGGTGCTGCTCGACATTGGCATGCCGGAACTGGACGGCCATGCCACCTGCCGCGCGATGCGCCGCGAGCCCTGGAGCGGTCAGGCCACCATCGTCGCGCTGACCGGCTGGGGCCAGGAGGAGGACCGGCGCAAGTCCACGGAAGCGGGCTTCGACCAGCACCTGGTCAAGCCGGTGAACTATGCCCGGCTGGCGCGGCTGCTCGGCGGCAGCGTCGGCGCGCAGCATGTCTAGCGCCGAGTGAAGCGTCCGGCCGGCCGCGCATGCGGGCGCCCGGTCGCCCCAGGTAAATCCATTTCTTTAGCGTGGTCTTTCTTCCTCGCTGCCGGGTAGACTATGATCGGCGCGGGAGTTCTTCCTGAGAAAGGATGGATCTCGATGGAGCCAAACCTGCCGACGACAGCGCCTGGGTGTCCCCTGGGCGTCGACTGCGGGCTGCTCA
>DATIUV010000055.1:0-1854 GCA_035466595.1 Pelomicrobium sp. | reverse complement strand
CATGCGCGGGTCGAGCAGGAACTTCCAGTCCGCGAAGCGCTCGGCCCCCTCGAAATGCTCGAAGCCGGGCGGAAAGTGAGCGCGCTTGATCGGCGCGCGCTCGCTCAGGCTGTAGACGCCGATGATGCCGCCGTCGGCGACGCGGATGAGCCCCCACTCGGCGGAGCCCGTCAGCGGGTCCGGATACAGCCGGCGGATGTGGCGCCGAACGTCAGCGGTGCGCGGGTCGCGCACGAGGTCCTCGAGCGAGCGCGGCAGCCGCCCGCCCACCGTGCCCTGCCGCGAGTAGCTCTGCAGCGCATTGCGATACTGCGCCCCGACCCACAACAGCTCGCGCTCTCTGGCGCGCTGCGACTCGACGCTCCACAGGACGCCGGTCGCGGCGAGCCCGGCGCCCGCGATCGCCACCGCCAGCAGGATAGCGAGATAGGTGAAGCCGCGCTGCGCCAGGCGCATTGGGGCCGCTCCCGGCGCTACAGATCGGCGTAGGGCCGGCCGTCGCGCGCCTCGCCGGGCGCGCCGCTGCGCACGTCGTAGACGCCGCCCTGCGACGGATCCGGCGGCGGCACCACGACCCAAGTGCCGGCGCTTTTCGTGATCGGGTCCGGCGGGATCGAGCGCAGGTACCTGCGCTGGACCAGGTCGTCGAGGCTCGCCGGGTACTTGCCGTGGTCGCCGTAGTGCTTGTCGATCGCGTCGCGCATGAGCACCAGGTTCTCCTTGAGCACCGTCTCCTCGGCGGTGGTGACGCTGCGGAAGTACCGCGGTGCCGCCAGCGTGAGCAGCAGGGCGATGATCGCCATGACCACCAGCAGCTCCACCAGCGTGAAGCCGGCACCGCGCCGCGCGCTCACCATTGCCGGTACGGGATGCCGTTGAGGCCCGTGCCCTGCGACAGCGAGTAAACGTCGTAGACGTCCTCCCCCTCCCGCGGGTCGTCGGGGGGGCTGTCGTAGGCGCGCAGGCCCCAGGTCTGATCCGGTGGCAGCGCAGGATCCGCGAACGGGTCGCGCGGAACGCGACGCAGGAAGTAGAGCTTGCGCTTCTCGGGGCTGCGCGCATCGTCGACGCCCTCGACGAGCTCGCGCAGCGAGCTTGGGTAGCCCGACTTGTCGCGCGAGCGCACGATGCTGCCCGCCGTCACCGCCGCCTTGTACTCGTCCAGCGCGGTGCGGATCTCGCGCAGGGCGGCGCGCAGCTCCTGCTCCTTGGCGCGCTTGACCGCAAGCTCCGCGAGCGGCAGCGCGACGCTGGCGAGAATGCCGATGATGGCGACGGTGATGACCAGCTCGATGAGCGTGAAGCCGCCGCCCCGTCGCGCGTCCGTCATGGCCCGATGGCGAACTGCGCCGGACCGAACCCTTTGATCTGCATCAGCCGGTCGGACGCGTCGCGCCCCTGCGCCGCCAGCATCGAGACCTGCGCGTTCGGGTTTGCCGCCAGCGCCTTGAAGCGGATCACGATCAGCGCGCCGCTGCCGGCCGCGCCCGCACTCTCGCCGCTGGGCGCGAGCGTGACGACGATGCGACCGGCCGGCGGCTCCACTTTTTCGGTGAGCACCATGTTCACGCTGCTCTTCTTGAAATAATCGCCCTCGTCCACCTTCAGCACTTCCAGCTGCCGCGGGTCGTAGCGGAACTGGAACGAGCCCGTCCTGAGCGGGGAGTCGGCACTCGCGCGCAGCGCCACCTGGAACTCCTCGCCGGCCTTGACTTGGCCGGGAACATCCCACGCGAGCTCCAGCGGGCCGCCTTGCGTGCGCGGCAGCGCGGTCGGCGCCGCGGCGGCAACTGTGGCGGCCGGGCGCGCGCGCCCGCCGGCCGCGACCGGCACGCCCTCGCCCTCGCCCACCGG
>DATIUV010000054.1:0-5016 GCA_035466595.1 Pelomicrobium sp. | reverse complement strand
CAACCTCATCGTGCGGCTGTATCCCCGCGCCAAGGTGAGCATGCAGCACAGGATGCCGACCTACGCGCTCGGCCCCAACACGATCGCCTGGGGCAATCAGAAGGGCTACCTGTCGGTCTACACCTGCGCGGCGGAGCGCATCGCCCGCTTCCGCGCGCGCTACCCGCGGGTACCGGCGGGCAAAGGCTGCCTCAACTTCCGCGACCGCGACCCGTTTCCGCTGGAGGCGCTGGAGGACGTCGTGCACGCGGCGCTGGCGCCCGCGCGCAACGGGCAAGCGAAGAAAAGCGGATGAGATGCCGCCCGTAACGGGAGTTCGACGCACGACCGCGCGGTCACGCGCCGCCGAATGAGCAGGCCCCTGCAGGTCCGTCGCATCTACGAGGCGCCTGCGCGCGGCGACGGGCGCCGCATCCTGGTAGATCGCCTTTGGCCGCGCGGGCTCGCCAAGGACAAGGTGAAGGTCGATTACTGGGCGCGCGACGTCGCGCCGTCGAACGAACTACGGCGCTGGTACCGCCACGATCGCGACAAGTGGGACGAGTTCCGCCGCCGCTACGCGGCCGAGCTCGACGCCAACGGCGAAGCGGTGGCCGAGCTCGAGCGGCAGATCGGCAGCGGCGCGGCGACGCTGCTCTTCGGCGCGAAGGAGACCGAGTACAACAACGCGGTCGCGCTGAAGGCGTACCTGGAGGCGCGCCGGCGCTAGGGCGTGCCACCACGCCACCGCTGCGGTAATATGCGCGCGCCGCGCCGCCCGCAAAGGAACCGACCCTGTCCCTCGAAGCCTTCGTGGTCTCCACCTCGGTGGTTGCGCTCGCCGAGATGGGCGACAAGACCCAGCTGCTCTCGTTCGTGCTGGCGGCCAAGCTGCGCCGCAAGGTGCCGATCGCGCTCGGCATCCTGGTGGCGACGCTGGCCAACCATTTCCTCGCCGGGTGGGTCGGCGTGTGGCTCGCGAACCTGGTCTCGCCCGGGACGCTGAAGTGGATCGTGGCGCTATCGTTCTTCGCCTTCGGCCTGTGGGCGCTCAAGCCCGACCGGCTCGACGAGGTGCCGCGGCTGAACGACACCGGCGTGTTCCTGACCACGCTGGTGGCCTTCTTCCTGGTGGAGATGGGCGACAAGACCCAGCTCGCCACCGTGGCGCTCGCGGCGAGCTACGACGCGCTGGTGTCCGTCGTGCTCGGCACGACGCTCGGGATGATGATCGCCAACGTGCCGGCGGTGTGGCTCGGCGAGGCGCTGTGCCGACGCGTCAACATGAAGGCGATGCGCTGGGTGGCGGCCGCACTGTTCATTGCGCTGGGCGTGCTGACGCTCGTGGCGGGCGACGGCATCGGCGTCGGCGCGCCGAACTAGGCCCCGCGCGGTGGCCCCGGCGCTCGGCGCGGACCTAGAATCTCGCTTGGCGCATCGCGCCATCCCCGTTCCGTCATGCCCACGACCATCGTGCCACGTATCGCCCAAACCGCCCCCGACTTCGCGCTCGTGCGCGCCCTGTTCGAGGAGTACGCGGAGGCCCTCGGCGTCGACCTTTGCTTTCAGGGCTTCGACGCCGAGCTGGAATCGCTGCCGTCGATGTACGGGCCGCCGGGCGGCTGCCTCCTGCTGGCCGACGGGCCCGCGGCGGCGCTCGGCTGCGTCGGCGTGCGTGACCGCGGCGGCGGGGTGTGCGAGATGAAGCGGCTCTACGTGCGCCCGGCGGGCCGCGGCACGGGGATTGGACGAACGCTGGCGCAGGGCGCCATCGCGTTCGCGCGTCGCGCGGGCTACCGGCGGATGCTGCTCGACACCCTCCCGTCGATGAGAGCGGCGCACGCGCTGTATCGCTCGCTGGGCTTCGCGCCTTGCGCGCCGTACTACGCGAACCCCGTGCCCGGCGCGACGTTCCAGGCGCTCGAACTCGTGTCAGCCGCCCCACCCGAGGGCAGCTCGTGAGCGCCGGCGCCCTGGCCTGGCTCGCGTTCGCGCTGGCGCTGCTGGCCGCGTGGGAGATGGTGCGCCTCGCGCGGCGTGTGAGCCGCCGCGGCGCGGTCGCCGCCGGCGACGTGCGCGCGCTCGCGTTGCTGACCATCTCCGGCATCGCGTTGCTCGGCACCGCGGGCTGGCTGCTGGCGGCGAAGCCCGCTGCCACCTGGCCGGCGTGGCTCGCCATCGGTGTCGCGGTCGGCGTGATCGTCGCCGGGTGGCGGCGCGCGAGTCGCGACGTCTCCAGCGACGAGGCCGAGGCCGCGCGGCTCAACGACCCTGTCTACGCGCTGCTGCGGCGGGAGGTCACGCGTGTCGGTCAGGAGTTCGAGCGGCGCGGCTACGACGAGCTGCAGGCTCCGGCCGAGCGGCTCTCGTTCTCGCGCACGGTGGACGGCGTCGAGATCCATTTCGGCACGGAGGCGTACGACCGCCTGCCCAACGGCGACCTCGCCTTCTGCATCGACGCCTCGGCCAAGCCGAATGCGACCGGCGTGCAGCCGTCGTACCGCTTCTACAAGCGGCCCGACGGCAGCGTCTACTACTGAAGCCGCCGGCGAACCCTGCCCCGTACCGCGACAAGGGGGCCGGGGTCCAGCACCTTGCGGCGTCACCTTGGCGCATGCCAGGGTCCAGGCCGCGGACTGACCATTCCCCGTCACCCCGGCGCATGCCGGGGTCCAGGATGCGACCCTGGGTCCGGTGGGCCGCGAAGCCAATTACATAAAACCCTGGATTCCGGCCTCCGCCGGAATGACGACTTAATTCCGGACGCCGAACCGGGGCCGCGTGCGCCGGAATGACCATCACACGTCGCCCCGGCGCATGCCGAGGTCCAGGCCGCCGACTGACTATTCCCCGTCACCCCGGCGCATGCCGGGGTCCAGGATGCGACGTTGGGTCCCGTGGTTCGCGAAGGAGTGGCGAAAAACCTGGATTCCGGCCTTCGCCGGAGTGACGACGTGCGGCGAGCGGGGTGCGCCGAAATGACGGCGTGCGACATGCGCCGGAATGACCATCACATGTCACCCCGGCGCATGCCGGGGTCCAGGCCGCCGACTGACTATTCCCCGTCGCCCCGGCGAAGCCTGCCCCGTACCGCGATACGGGGGCCGGGGTTCAGGATGCGACGTTGGGTGTCCCGTGGTTCGCGAAGGAGTGGCGAAAAACCTGGATTCCGGCCTCCGCCGGAATGACGACGTGCGGCGAGCGGGGTGCGCCGAAATGACGGCGTGTGACATTCGCCGGAATGACCATCACACGTCACCCCGGCGCATGCCGGGGTCCAGGATGCGACGTTGGGTCCCGTGGTTCGCGAAGGAGCGGCGAAAAACCCTGGATTCCGGCCTCCGCCGGAATGACGGCGTGCCGCCTCCGCCGGAATGCCGGCCTGCTTCCGGACCCAGCACCGGAGCAACGTGCGCCGGAACGACGGCATCTTCCGCGGGCGAGCCGCCGGAGAGGGATGGTACAGTCGGTCTGTCACGCCTTCTTACCTCTTCTCGGGATCTGCCATGCCGTCGTCCATCACGCGCTTCTCCCGCTCCATCGCCCCCCTCCTTGCCGCTTGCGTCGCCGCAGCGTGTGCCACCGCGCCCGATCAGTCCGCCCCGCCGGACCGCACCACCTTCGCCTACGACTGCGACGACGCAACGGAGATCGTCGTCCAGCACCGCGCGAAGACCAACGACGTCTGGGCGTTCCTGCCCGGCGTGAGCAAGGCGTTGCCCGGCGTGCCGGCCGCCTCTGGCGCCAAGTATTCGGACGGCAGCATCACGTTCTGGTCCAAGGGCAACGAGGCGCTGGTGGAAATGGGCGGGCGCACGCTGCGCTGCACGGAAAACCGACCGCGCTCGATCCGCGAGGACGCGAAGCTGCGCGGCGTCACCTTCCGCGCCAACGGCAACGAGCCCGGCTGGTTCATGGAGCTGACGCGCGGCGGCAACATCGTGCTGGTGACCCAGTTCGGCGAGCGCCGCTACGTGTTCCCGACGCCGGAGCCCGTCACCGACCCGGTCGACCGCACCACCGAGTACCGCACGACCTCGGCCGGGCGCACGCTGGTCGTGCTGCTGGAGGCGCGCGAGTGCCGGGACACGATGAGCGGCGAGCGCTTCCCCACCACCGTGACGGTGCACCTGAACCGCGAGGTGCTGCGCGGCTGCGGCACGCCGCTGCACTGACGCATGCGCCGCCATTACGGCAGCTGGCTGCGGCGGCTCGTCTCGGGCGGCGTGACGCTGACGCCGCTGGAGGCCGCGCTGATGGAGGGCTTCGTCGCCGGCGTGCCGGAGGAGATCGGCAAGCCGCTCGCCGCGCAGCTCAAGGCCATCAACCGCGCGCGGCGCAGCCGCGACGGCACCGCGCTGCGCTTCGACCGGCTGCGCGGGCTGCGCCCGGACGGCTCGGACCTGCCGCCGCTGCCGGTGACGCCGGGCGAGGCAAAGCTGATGACGGTCGAGTTCGTCGTGCCCGGCACGGAACGCACACTCACCGCGAGCTTCCGGGCGGTGGGCCGCCAATTCTGCCGGATCGACTTCAGCGAGAACTTGCGACCCTTCGGCGACGCGGTGCCGCGGGTGACGGGCGTCCAACCTTCGTGGCGCGAAAGCATCGTGCAGGTGCGCGCGGCGTGAGCCAGCCGACGGTGCGCGGCTGGCGCGAGGACGATCTCGGCGGCATCGCCCGCCTGTACTACGAGACGGTGCGCACGGTGAACGCGCGCGACTACACGCCCGAACAGATCGCGGCGTGGGCACCGCAGATCGAGGCGGACGTTTACTGGCGGCGCCGCTTCGCCACCCGTCGGGCCTTCGTCGCCGAGCTGGGCGGCGCGCTGGCCGGCTTCTGCGAGCTGGAGCCGCCGGGACACGTCGATTGCTTTTACGCGCATCACGCGTTCCAGGGCCGCGGCGTTGGCACGGCGATGATGCGCTCCCTGGCCGAGGCCGCCGCGGCGCTGGGCGCCGCCAGGCTCGACGCGGACGTGAGCGTCACCGCGCGGGCGTTCTTCGAGCGCCAGGGATTCGTCATCGTGCGGGAGCA
>DATIUV010000053.1:0-4078 GCA_035466595.1 Pelomicrobium sp. | reverse complement strand
CCGGTGGGCGGGTTCGTGCAGCGGGTCGAGCGCCAGCAGCCGGTTGGCCGCCGCCACGGCGCCGTCGGCGTCGCCGGCGGCCTCGCGCGCGTCGGCGAGCCGCGCGAGCACGTCCACCGCCCGCCGCCGCAGGCGCTCGCGCTCGGCGGCCAGCCAGGCGTCAAAGCCGGGCGCCTTGACGTCGAAACCCGGCAGCAGGTCGCCGGCATAGAGCGCGGCGGAAGACTCCAGGTCGGCGATGTCGCTGGCGGCGGCGAGGCGGAGAAACTCCCCGGCGTCGACGCGCAGCGGCGCGAGAGCGATCTGCTCGGCGTCGGCATCCAGCACCTGCGGGGCGAGGTGGCCGAGCGCACGGCGAATCGCCGCCAGCGCCTGGCGCAGGCTGACGCGCGCTGCTTCCTCGGCCGACTCCGGCCACAGCAGCGCCGCCAGCGCCGTGCGCGCGACCGGCTTGCCCGGCTGCAGGGCGAGGTAGGCGAGCAGGGCGCGCGCTTTTTTCGGCGGCAGCGCGAGGCTGCCGCCGCTGCCCGCCCTGAGCTCGAATCCGCCGAGCAGGCAGAGCTGGAGATCGGCTGCGCGATCCTCGGGCATCGGTTTCATGTGGGGCATTCGCGGCGTGACGCCGGTTTTCACGCGCAATTCACGCCGGTCCAGGGGGTGCGTTCACGGCGGCCGCGTACGCTGGGTCCATCGGCTGGATGCCGAATGACTCTCACCCCTGAACCAAACGGAGATTATCGCATGGCACTGAAAGACTGTCGGGACGTTCCCGTCACCACCACCCGCCGCAGCTCGCTCGAGCGCCTGGAGACCGCGACCGAGTTGCTGCACGGCTACTTCGGCGATCCGCTCGGGGTCGTCGGCAAGGCGCTCGCCGAAGAGCCCGATTTCATCATGGGCCACTGCTTCAACGCCGGCGCCGCCATCATCGCCACCGAGAAGGCCGCGTTGCCGCTGCTCCGGCAGAGCGTCGAGGCGGCCGAGGCCCGGTGGGAGCGCGCCAACGAGCGCGAGCGCGGCCATATCCGCGCCGCGCGCGCCTGGCTGCGCGGCGACTTCGAGGAGACGTCGAACCAGTATGCGCGCGTGCTGATCGACTACCCGCGCGATTCACTGGCGCTGCAGCTCGGCCACGTGCTCGACTTCGCGCTGGGCAGGCAGACCTGGCTGCGCGACCGCGTGGCGCGCGTGCTGCCCCACTGGGACGAGCGCACGCCGGGCTACGGCTATGCGCTCGGCATGCACGCCTTCGGCCTCGAGGAGAACGGCGCGCTGGCGCAGGCCGAGGACACCGGCCGCCGCGCGCTCGAGCTGAACCGCCGCGACCCCTGGGCGGTGCACGCCGTCGCGCACGTGATGGAGATGCAGGGCCGCCAGATCGACGGCATTCGCTGGCTCACCTCGCGAGAGGCGGACTGGGCGACGGACAACATGTTCGCGTTCCACAACTGGTGGCACCTGGCGCTTTTCTACCTCGACCTCGGCGAGATCGACCAGGTGCTGGCGCTGTACGACCGCGCCGTGCGCCCGGGCGATTCCACGGTCGCGCTGGAGCTGGTCGACGCCTCGGCGCTGCTGTGGCGGCTGTACCTGCGCAACGTCGACGTCGGCGAGCGCTGGCAGAAGCTGGCGGCAGCCTGGGAGGCGGGCGGCGACCGGGCGTACTATGCCTTCAACGACTGCCACGCGATGATGGCCTACGTCGGCGCCGGCCGCGAGGATCTGGCGCAGCTCACGCTGGCGGAGATGGCGCGCGGCGCGACCGGCTCGACCACCAACGAGCGCATGGCGCGCGAGGTGGGCTTCCCGCTGGCGCAGGCGCTGCACGCGTTCGGCCGCGGCGAGTACGCCCGCGCCGCCGAATTGCTGCTGCCGCTGCCGCCGGTGGCGCACCGCTTCGGCGGCAGCAACGCGCAGCGCGACCTCATCCACCTGACGCTGCAGGAAGCGGCGATTCGCGCCGGCGACGGGGCTCTCGCGGACGCGGTCAGCAACGAGCGGCAGATATCCAAGCCCACGAGCCCCTTCAACTGGGCGCAGGCCGCGGCCGCGCGCCGGCTGGCGGGGAACACGGCCGGCGCGCGCGCTGCCTTTCTCAAGAGCGGCGCCGTGCTGAACGGCATTCTCGGCGAGCCGCCGGTGGCGGCCCACGCGGCGGCGGCCTGAGCGGCGCCGCCAAGGAGGACGATATGACACGCATCAAACGCATCACGGCCGCGCTTGCCGCGGCGGGCATCATCGGCGCCGGCGCGGCCGGCGCCGGGCTCGGCATGGCCGGCGAGCCCACGATCCCGGCCCTGGTGGGCCTCGGCGACGTGCCCTGCGGCACGCCGGGGACGGGCTACCTGAAGACGCAGACGTTCGTGCAACTGGCGCGCGCGGACGCGTTCGCCGCGCCGCGGAAGGTGGCGAGGACCGAGGTGGCGCCGTTCAGCCGCGCGGTCGCGCAGGGACCCGCCGCGCTCGGCGGGGATCGCCCGCCGCTGTTCGACGAGTTGGGCTCGACCGCGTGGCGCGTCACCACCCGCAGCGAGCTGGCGCAGCGCTACTTCAACCAGGGCCTGATCATGGCCTACGGCTTCAACCACGACGAGGCGCGCCGCGCCTTCCGCACGGCGCAGCGGCTCGACCCCGATTGCGCGCTCTGTTACTGGGGCGAAGCCTACGCGCTGGGCCCCAACCTCAACGCGCCGATGGACGCCGCCGCGGTGGCGCCGGCCTACGCGGCGATCCGGCAGGCGGTGGCAGAATCCGCCGGCGTGAGCGCGAAGGAGCGCGCGCTGATCGCGGCCACGGCCCGGCGCTACGCCGAGAGCGCCGATGCCGACCGCGGCGCGCTGGATACCGCCTATGCCGATGCCATGACCGCGTTGGCGCAGCAGTACCCCGACGATCATCACGTCGCGGTGCTGGCCGCCGACGCGGTGATGAACCTCTCGCCGTGGGACTACTGGGAGGCGGCGGGCACGCGCAACAAGGCCCGCGCCGGCGAGGCGCGCGACCTGCTGGAGCGCGTGCTGGCGCAGGATCCCGACCACGTCGGCGCGATCCACTTCTACATCCACTTCATGGAAGCATCGAGCAAGCCGGAGCGGGCGGAGCCCTACGCCGACCGGCTGGCGAAGCTCGCGGTAAGCATCGGGCACCTGCGCCACATGCCGAGCCACATCTACTACCGGATCGGCCGCTACAAGGACTCGCTCGCGGCCAACCGCGCGGCAGTGGCGACCGACGAGCGCTACCTTGCAAAGACCGATGCCAGCGGCCCGTACCCGCTCGCGTACTACCCGCACAACGTGCACTTCCTGCTGGTGTCGGCGCAGATGGCCGGCGACGGCAGGACGGTGATCGAGGCAGCGGGCAAGCTGGATCAGGTGGTGACCGACGAGGGGCTGCGCAACGTGCCGTGGGTGCAGCCGATCAAGGTGGCGCCGTACTTCGCGCACGCGCAGTTCAGCGATCCGGCGACGGTCCTTGGGCTCCCGGATCCGGGCGACGAGTTTCCGTATGTCAAGGCGATGTGGCACTACGCGCGCGGCGTCGCCTTCGTCGCGCAGGATCGGTTCGACTCCGCCCGCGCCGAGCGTGACGCCATCGCGCGCCTGGCGGCGACCGGCCGCTTCGACGACCTCGCAGCCGCCGGCATTCCCGCGAAGGAGGTACTGGCGATCGCGGTGCGCGTGATCGACGCCCGCGCGGCGCAGGCCCGCGGCGACCTGAAGGCCGCCATCGCGCAGTTCGAGCGGGCGGTGGCGATCGAGGACGGCTTCAGCTACATGGAGCCGCCGTTCTGGTACGACCCGCTGCGCCAATCGCTGGGCGCCGCGCTGGCCCTCGACGGTCAGCTCGATCGCGCGGAGGCCGAGTTCCGCAAGAGCCTGGCGAAGACGCCGAACAACGGCTGGGCGCTGTACGGCCTGAAGGCGGTGTACGAGCGGCGCGGCGACGCGAAGAGCGTTGCGGCGCTGGAGCGCAAGCTGGGCCACGCCTGGGTCGGCAGCCGCGCGCAGCTCGAGCTGGCGCGGCTTTAGATCGGGCGTGGCGCGCGCCGCCGCGCCCGCCGCAGTCTGGCCGGGGC
>DATIUV010000052.1:0-2042 GCA_035466595.1 Pelomicrobium sp. | reverse complement strand
CGAAGCAAAGGCCTCGATCTGCGCGGCGGCGGCTTGTAGAGCCAGCCGTGTTTTCCCGATGCCGCCCGGCCCCACGAGCGTGAGCAGCCGGCAGGCCGAATTCGCCAACCGGGCCGTGATTTGCTCCAGTTCCTCTTCCCGCCCGATAAAGGGCGTGGGTTGCGGCGGCAGGTTGTGCGGATGGGCCGTGAGCGTGCGCAGCGCGGGGAAGTTCCGCCAGCGCGCGCCGGAGCAGCTCCGCCTGCGGGTAGGGCGCGTGCTCGAGCCCGTCGCGACCCTTCAGGTCGGCCTCGCAGGCCAGCAGGAACTTTTCGAAGCGCTCCGGGCGGCGCAGCGCGTCCGTACCCTCGAGCAGCTTCAGCAGCGTCGCGGGCCGGAGCTCGGCCGCGCGGTGGCACAGGCCGTGGTAGCGCGCCACGATCTCGGCGAGCTCGCGAAACGACGTCGGCGCGCGCAGGCGCTCGCACAACCGGCGCGCGAGCGTCACGCTGCGGTCCTCGTGGCCGTGGTGCGCCGGCCAGAACTGCGGCGGCGTCGTGCCCTTGCCGAGGTCGTGCAGCAGCACCGCGAAGCGCGTCTCCACGTCCAGCCCGAGTCGTGCCGCCGCGCGCATGCACAGCAGCATGTGCCGGCCCGTGTCCACCTCGGGATGCCAGCGCGCCGGCTGCGGCACGCCGAACAGCGCGTCGATCTCCGGGAACACGGCCGCCAGCGCGCCGCACTCGCGCAGCACCGCCAGGAACACGTCCGGGTGCGCGCTTTCCAGCGCGCGCCGCGTCTCCTGCCAGACGCGCTCAGGGACCAGCGCGTCGGCCTCGCCGGCCGCGACCATGTCGCGCATCAGCTGCATCGTGTCCGGCGCCACCGTGAAGCCGAGCTCGCTGAAGCGCGCCGCGAGGCGCGCCGTGCGCAGGATTCGCACCGGGTCTTCAGCGAAGGCCGGCGAGACATGGCGCAGGACGCGCGCCTCCAGGTCGCGCACCCCGCCCCAGGGGTCGACCAGGCGCCCGTCGGGTGCGCGCGCGATCGCGTTCACCGTCAGGTCGCGGCGCAGGAGATCTTCCTCGAGCGTCACCTCCGGCGAAGCGTTCACCGCGAAGCCCCGGTAGCCCGGCGCGGTCTTGCGCTCGGTGCGCGCCAGCGCGTACTCCTCGTGGCTGTCCGGGTGCAGGAACACCGGGAAGTCGCGCCCCACGGGCCGGAAGCCCGCGCGTTCCATGTCCTCCTGGGTCGCGCCGACCACGACCCAGTCCCGCTCCCCGACCGGCAGGCCGAGCAACTCGTCGCGCACCGCACCGCCGACCAGGTAAGTCTCCATCGGCGCATTGTACCGTCCCTGCCGCGCGACGCCGCGGGCTGATATCGTTGCGCCCGTGCGCCGCATCCCGCCCATCCTGCTGCTGATCGCCAGCCTGCCCCTGGCCGGCTGCGGCACGCTCAGCTATTACGGCCAGGCGGTGTCCGGGCATCTCGGGCTGATGTCCGCGCGCGTGCCCATCGAGGACGTCATCGCCGATCCGGACACGCCCGAGGCCGTGCGCGAGCAGCTGCGCGTGGCCCTCGACGCGCGCGAGTTCGCCATCGCCGAGCTCGGCCTGCCCGACAACGGCAGCTACACGCGCTACGTGCAGCTCGAGCGCTCCGCCGTCGTCTACAACGTATTCGCCGCGCCGGAGTTCTCGCTGCAGCCGAAGACCTGGTGTTTCCCGGTTGCGGGCTGCGTGGTGTACCGCGGCTATTTCTCGCAGGCGCGCGCCGAGGAGCAGGCCGCCAGCTACGCCGCACAGGGCTACGACACCTGGGTCGGCGGCGCCGCCGCGTACTCGACGCTCGGGCGCTTCGAGGACCCGATCCTCTCGACGATGCTTTACCGCGACGACGCGCGCCTCGCCGGTCTCCTGTTCCACGAGCTGGCGCACCAGTTGCTCTACGTGAAGGGCGACTCCGCGTTCAACGAGGCCTTCGCGACCATGGTGGAGGAGGAGGGCGTGCGCCGCTGGCTGGGCCAGGCGGGTCGCCACGAAGAGCTCGCCGCCTGGGAA
>DATIUV010000051.1:0-28984 GCA_035466595.1 Pelomicrobium sp. | reverse complement strand
GTCATCGCGCTGCGTTGAGGCGGCGCGGTTACAAGGCGATACAAAGTGATCCGGAAATGACATTCGCCGGCTACGCGGCGGCCCTATCGTGGACCTATCGGCAGCCGGCATCCCGCCGGTCCGCCAGGGAAAAGGAGCAAGCGCAAATGGGAAACCTGTTGGATTTCGATTTCTTCCTGGTGCCGGAGGCCGTTGGCGCGATCGAGACGCCCGAAGTTCGGCCGACGCGCGATACCGCCACGGACCAGGCCGAGGCCTGGGCGCGGCGCGCGATGGCCGCGAGCGGTTTCGGCGAGACCGACCTCGCCGCGGACGTGTCCGCGGCGGCTTCCTGAACCCCTGACTGCGGAGGCAAGACAATGAGGCGCTTTCTGATCCTGGGCTACGGCGTGGCGAGCTACGCCGTTTTCTTCCTGACCTTCCTGTACGCGATGGGCTTCGTCGGCAACCTGTTCGTGCCGAAGTCGATCGACGCGGCGCCGCAGGTGCCGTTCCTGAATGCGCTGGTGACCAATCTCGGCCTGCTGGCGCTGTTCGCGATCCAGCACAGCCTGATGGCGCGGCCGGAGTTCAAGAAGCTGTGGACCCGCATCGTTCCCGAGGCGGTCGAGCGCTCGACCTACGTGCTCGCCTCCAGCCTGGCGCTGATCGCGCTGTTCTGGTTCTGGGAGCCGATGGGCGGCACCGTCTGGGCCATCGAGAACCCCGTGGGGCAGGCGGTGATGCACGCCCTGTTCCTGTCCGGCTGGCTGCTCGTCCTGGTGACGACCTTCCTCATCAACCACTTCGACCTGTTCGGCCTGCGCCAGGTGTGGCTCGCTTTCCGCGGCCGGCCCTACACGCCGTTGCGGTTCGTCACGCCCGGTCCTTATCGCCTCGTGCGGCATCCGCTCTACGTCGGCTGGCTGCTGGCGTTCTGGGCGACCCCGACGATGACGGCCGCCCACCTGGTGTTCGCGCTGGCGACGACGGCCTACATCCTGGTGGCGATCCGGCTCGAGGAGCGCGACCTGGAGGCTGTTCACGGCGAGGACTACGCGAACTACCGGCAGCGCGTGCCGATGCTGCTGCCGCGCGGTGCCGGACGGCGGACGACCGCCCTGGCCGGCGGACAGTAGAGACCCCGTCATGGCCGAACGGAATCTGTTGCGCGAGGCGGCCGAGGCGTCCTACTCGGCCGTGCGGCGGCCGGCGGTGGCGCGGGCCGTCGCCGACCCTGCCGCGACTTACGGCGGCGCCCTCTCGGTGGGCCTGGCGCCGGTGGTGGCCTGCCTTGCGCAGGCCGTGCTCGAACTGCTGGCGCACAACGGTGCCGGCATGCGCCCGGCGCCTCGCGGAAGCTTGGCCGAGGCAATCGAGCCGGAATGACCGCGATGGCTCAGGAAATCTCCCGCAGCGCGGGGCGCGCCACGCTCTGGCGGCGGGCCGGCGCGGCCGGGTTCGCCTTCTTCCTCGTCAAGGGAATGGCGTGGCTGGCTGTCCCGCTGCTCGCGTGGTTCGCGGGATGAGCGCACCAACGGAAAGGAACGTGACGATGCTGCGGATCAAGCCCCATGTACGCAGCGCAGGAGACGGGCCTGCCGTCCTCTGCATCCACTCGAGCGGCGCGTCTTCCCGGCAATGGGACGCGCTGGCAGCGCAGCTGCAGGGAAGCTTCCGCGTGATGGCGGCGGACCTGCACGGCCATGGCGGCACGCCGGCCTGGGCCGGGCCGCGGACGGTGCGGATCGCCGACGAGGCGGCGCTGCTCGGGTCGCTCGTGCACGGCGCACCGGAAGGCGTGCACCTGGTGGGCCACTCCTACGGCGGCGCCGTCGCGCTGCGCCTGGCGCTGGCGTGTCCGGATCGGGTGCGCAGCGTCGCGGTGTATGAGCCGACGCTGTTCCGGGTGCTGTTCGATATCGGCGCCGCGCACCGCAACGCGCTGGAAATCGCCCGCATTGCGGTGGGTTTCCGCCGGCTGGCGCGCGCCGGCGAGCTGCCGGCCGCAGCGGCCTGCTTCATCGACTATTGGGGCGGCGCCGGCGCCTGGGCGGCGCTGTCGCCGCGGCAGCAGGCGGCGATCGCCCAGCGCATGCCGGCCGTCTGCGACCATTTCCGCGCCTTGCTCAACGACGATACCCGCGCGGCGGGATTCCGCCGCCTGCGCTGCCCCGTGCTTTACCTGACCGGCAGCGCGAGCCCGGCGCCGGTGCACGCCATTGCGCGGCGAGTCGGGAGCGAGCTCACGGGCGCCGAGTTCGCCCGGCTGCCTGGCCTCGGGCACATGGCGCCAGTGACGCACGCCGCGGTCGTCAATTCGCGGATCGAGGCGTTCCTGCGCGCGAATGCGGCGAGCGAAAGGAAGGGCACATCGCTGCCGGCCGCGGCCGTGACGCAGGCGGCCGCTTGAACGCAACGGTGGCCGGGCGTCGGATGTCCGGCCGGCCCGACGAAAACAGGAGACGACGCATGAGTACGGTGAAGCGATCGACGGGCTGGTGGTACTGGGTCGCCATGGTGGTGCTGCTCGCCGGCGAGGCGGTGGGCTGGGCGATGGGTGGGCTGGCAGCCACCGCGCTGGGGGTGGTGCTGGTGCTTCACTACCGGGTGCGCGAAGGCGCGCTGCGGGCTTTCCCGGTGCAGGTGCGGCTGGGCTATCTCGTGCTGCTGGCGTTGGGGTTGTGGCCGCCGCTCGCGTTCGTGCACTGGATCCAGCTGGCGGGCACCCTTGCGCTCGTGCTGGCGGGGTACTGCCCGCTGGCGCGCATGCTGGCGCTGGCGCCCTGGAACCGGCCGCAGCCGCTGTCGCTGGCGCTGCTCGGCCGCGCGTTCCTTTCGCAGCCGAGCGCCGGCACCATCCTCGAGTCGCTCTACGGCGACGCCGGCGGCCGCTGAGGCTTCCGGACGCCGCTCAGGCCAGCGGCGGGGTCAGCGCCGCTTCGACCTCGGCGAAGCTGCGGGCGACTTCCGGGGTGTCGAGGGCTTGGCCCAGCTGGCGGGCGATCTGGCTGGTCGAGAACAGGCCGCGCAGCACTTCGTTGCCGGTCTCGTCGACCTCCACCACGGCGGCGTGCTGGCGGCCGGCGCGCTTGAGCGTGGCGACGATATGGCCCACCTTGGCGGCACGCACGTCGTCCATCGCCAGCGCTTCCAGCTTTTCCTGCGGCGTCATGATGTCGCGCACGCGGATCTCGCCGCGCGTGATGCCGCGCGCCTGGATGATCTGCATCGGTTTCTCGCCGAGGACGTCGGTGGCAGTGATGATGCCCAGCAGCTGGTTGTTGACGTCCACCACCAGCAGCAGCCGCACGCCGCGGCGGATCATGACGCGGTTGGCGTTCTCGATGGAACCCTCGGGATCGATCGTGACCGCGGTCACCTGCCGCAGGTCCGTCATCACCTGGACCGCCGGGTCGTCCAGCTTGACCCGCTGCGGCAGATGCTGCGTAGGCCGCGCGAAGCAGGTCTTGGGCTTGATCTGCCGCGAGGCGAGGGGGGGATAGTCGCGAGCCATCAGTTTCCTCCTTGTTTTTCCGGGCGGTCCGTGGCGGCCGCCCGCGTATATACCTGAATGATCCATCAGATGCCGCGCCGGGGAAAGGCCGGGGACGCGGGAGGTTTGATTTAGATTAAGACGCTGCACTGCGGAATGGGCTTCACTGCCGGGGAGCCGTTACGCTGGGCCGAGCATGGATCCGATCCCCCTGCGAGAGACCTTCTGGAACGTGCCCGGCTGGGCCGTGGTGGGCATCTACGTCGGCGGCGCGCTGGCGATCGGGGTCTGCCTGTGGGGGATCTACCGGCGCATCGCGGTGTGGCGGCAGGGCGGGCCTGAGATGCGTTTCGACCGGCTGCCCGAGCGGACGATGCGGCTCGTGCGCGAAGTCCTGCTGCAGGCGCGCATCCTGTCGCAGAGCTACCCCGGCGTGATGCATGCCACGATGTTCTGGGGCTTTCTGGCCCTGTTCGCCGGCACCGTGATCGCCACCATCGACTGGGAGATCACGCGGCTGCTGTTCGACTTCCGTCTGCTGCAGGGGCCGTTCTACCTGCTGTTCGAGGTCACCCTCGATCTGTTCGGCGTGTTCCTCGCCGTCGGCCTCGGCATGGCGACGTGGCGGCGGTTCGTGCGGCGGCCGGCGCGCCTCGAGCCGGCCGGGAAGTTCGCCTACGCCCTGGCGATCCTGTTCGTGATCGCGGTCACCGGATTCGTCATCGAAGGCGCGCGGCTCGCCGTCGTGCAGCCGCCGTGGGCGGCGTGGTCCCCGGTGGGGTGGGGCCTGGCGCAGGGACTGCTCGCCACCGGCGCGGGCGAGGGCGTCCTGCGCTCGCTGCACCTGTCGCTCTGGCTGTTCCATGCCGTTCTCGTGCTCGGATTCATCGCGTTCATCCCGCAGACCTTCTTCGTCCACCTGGTGGCCACGCCGCTCAACATCTTCTTCGCCCGGCTCACGCCGCGCGGGGCGCTGCCGAAGATCGAGAACCTCGAGGAGCAGGAAACGTTCGGCGTGTCGGAGATGGGGCAGTTCTCATGGAAGCGGCGCCTCGATTTCGACGCCTGCGTCGAATGCGGCCGCTGCCACGACGCCTGCTGCGTGCAGAAGAACGGCGGCGTGCTGAGCCCGAAGCGCATTATCGGCAAGCTCAAGCGCGAGCTCGTCGCGGCCGAGCCGAGGCCGCTGCACGGCGAGGTGATCGGCGCCGACGCGCTGTGGGCGTGCACGACGTGCTCGGCCTGCGTGCAGGAGTGCCCGGCGCGGATCGACATCGTCGACACGATCGTCGACCTGCGCCGCTACCTGGGCCTGAGCGAGGGCGCGTTCCCGGGCAGCGCGGCGCAGACGCTGAAGAACATCGAGCGCGCCGGCAACCCTTGGGGCCTCGATCCCGGCGCGCGGCTGGCGTGGGCCGACGGCCTCGACGTGCCCGTGGCCGAGCCGGGGCGCCCGGTCGAGTACCTGTACTGGGTGGGCTGCGCCGGCGCCTACGACAACCGCAGCCAGAAGATCGCCCGCGCCGTGGTCAGGGTGCTGAAGGCGGCGAACGTCTCGTTCGCGGTGATGGCGGAGGAGCGCTGCCACGGCGAAGTCGCGCGCCGCCTGGGCGAGGAGTACCTGTACCAGACGCTGGCGGCCGAGAACATCGCGAGCCTCCGGCAGTACCGGTTCGGGAAAATCCTCGCGCACTGCCCGCACTGCTTCAATACGCTGAAAAACGAGTACCGTCAGTTCGACGGCGGCGCGTTCGAGGTCGTGCATCACTCGACGCTGATTGCCGGGCTGGTCAGCGACGGGCGGCTGCCGGCACCCGCGGCCGCGCCGCGGCGGATCGCCTTCCACGATCCGTGCTATCTCGGCCGCTACAACGGCGAGTTCGACGCGCCGCGGGCGCTGGTGCGGGCGACGGCGGCGGCGGTCGTCGAAATCGCGCCCGGCCGCGAGCGCGCGATGTGCTGCGGCGCCGGCGGCGGCCGCATGTGGATGGACGACCCGAGCGGCGCGCGCATCAACGTCGAGCGCGCCCGCCAGGCGCTGGCGACGGATCCGGCGGTAATCGCGGTGGCGTGCCCGTTCTGCACCACGATGCTCACCGACGGGGTCGCCCAGCTCGGGGCGCAGGACGCGGTGGCGGTGAAGGACGTGGCGGAGCTTGTGGCAGAATCGCTGTCTCCGACCGCGCCTGCCGCGCCATGACCGAACGCCACCACCGCAAGCTCGTCCACGTCGAGGCCGTGCCGATTCGCTGGGGCGACATGGACGCCTACGGCCACGTCAACAACACGGTGTTCTTCCGCTTCATGGAGCAGGCGCGCGTCGCCTGGATGGAGTCCGTCGTCGGCAAGGCGCTGGTGGCGCCGGAGGAGGGGATCGTCATCGTCAACGCCAGCTGCACGTTCCTGCGCCAGCTGGACTACCCCGGCGTCGTGGAGGTGAAGATGTACGTCGACCGCCCCGGCCGCTCGTCGTTCATGTCCCACTACGAGATCTTCAAGCAGGGCGACGCCGAGCCCTATGCGGAGGGCGCGGCGAAGATCGTCTGGGTCGACCAGCGCGTGCGCCGCTCGGCGCCGCTCCCGGACTGGGTGCGCGAGAAGATGGGCGTCTAGCGTCGCGTCAGAAATTCTCCAGCCAGGCGTGGGCGTCGATGATGCGGCCGCTCTCGCCCTTGCTGTCCGGACCCATCAGGTAAAGGTAAAGCGGGCCGAGCGCCTCCGGCGGCGTCAGGCTCGTCCGCGGCACCCCGGGATGGGTCGCCACGCGCTGCGGCGAGCGGGTCGGGCCGGGCACCACGGCGTTGACCCGCAGTGTCGGCTCCCGCTCCCACTCGCTGGCCTGGATCCTGACCAGCGCCTCCACGCCCGCCTTCGAGGCCGCCAGCGCGCCCCAGAACGCGGTGGGCGCCGCGGCGTGCGTGTCGGAGGTGTAAACCACCGACGCCTCGGGCGCCTCGCGCAGCAGCGGCAGGCAGGCGCGGGTGACGGCGGCCGCGGCGGCGAGATTGACCCGCAGCGCCTTGAGCCACGCCTCCAGCGTCTGCAGCTCGAGCGGCGAGGGCATGTAGCGCTCGGCCGCGCTGTGCAGGATGCCGTCGAGGCGGCCGGCCTGCGCGCGGATCGCCTCGGCCATGGCGCCGAACTCCGCGTCGCCCGCGGTGGCGAGATCGAGCGGGAAGACCATCGGCAGCGGGTGGCCGGCGCGCTCGATGGCGTCGTAGACGTCGTTGAGCTTGCGCTCGTGGCGGCCGTGCAGGATGACCGTGGCGCCGTGCGCCGCGTAGGCGACGGCGGCCGCGCGGCCCAGCCCCTGGCCGGCGCCGGTCACCAGGATGACGCGCTCGCGCAGGAGATCGGCGGCAGGATGGTAGGCGGGCATGGGCGTTTTCCTATCGCGTGAACGTCGTGCTTTTCCAGGCGATCCAGAGCTTGCGGATCGGCGTGAGGGAGATCCGCGCGCGCAGCACCTGCAGCGGATCGCGGTCGATTTCGTCGAGCAGGGCGCGGGCCAGCGCGAGCTGGGCGAGTCCGGCGCGTTGCCGGCGGCGATCGGCCGCCGGCAGCAGTCGCTCGGCGCCGTCCATCAGCGCGCGGGCGTGGCCGATGAGCTCGCGCAGCAGCGGCTCGGCGGCTGGCGATGCATGGCGCAGATCGGACTCCGAAACGTCGTGCCGCGCCAGCAGGTCGCGCGGCAGATAGCGGCGGCCGGCATGGACGTCGGCGCCGAGCTCGGCGACCACGCGCGTGAACTCCAGCGCCAGCCCGGCCTCGGCCGCGTACTTGAGGGTGCGCCGGTCCGAGTAGCCGAGCACCTGGGCAGCCAGCTGCGCCGGCACGCTGCCGGCGTGGTGCAGGTACTGCTGCAGGGCCTTGGCATCGGCGATGCGATCGGGCGCCAGATCGAGATCGGCGCCGTCCAGAATCTGCTGGAACGGTTCTTCCGCGAGATCGTAGCGCCGGGCGGCCGCCAGCAGGGCCCGCGCAACCGGGTGCTGGGGCGAACCGGCAAACGTGCGCCGGAGCTCGTCGCGCCACCAGACGACCCGGGCCCGGGCCACGTCGGGCTCTTGGACTTCGGTGGCGGCCGCGCGGGCCTCGGCGGCGAAGGCGTGGATCGCCGTGACCGCTCGCCGCGGCGCGAGCGGCACGACCCGCAGGGCATAGTGGAGTGCCGAGCCGGGCGGGGCGGCCCTGTCCTCGCAGTAGGCGTCGGGCGACATCAGCCCCGGGCAGCAATCGGGGTCGGGCAGCGAGGACGCTTCGAGGACTGCGACACCGGCGGCATCGATGGCGCGCGGCGCGCGACAACGCGGCGCCGGGACCCATGACACGCACCGAATCCGTGCACACATGCCTCGGCGGCGAGCGGGGAATGGCTGTTCAGCCGGGACAACGCGCGCTGGCGTGGCGGGCAAGGGTCTCTCATCGGGGTAACGGCATGCGGCGGAGGAGCCGCGCGGCTGGAAGCAAGGCTCTAATTATATTAAAATTATGCGGTTGCGAAAGTGGCGGAATTGGTAGACGCACCGGATTTAGGTTCCGGCGGGGCGACCCTTGAGAGTTCGAGTCTCTCCTTTCGCACCACGCGGTGCGCGCTACCATTGGACTTTTCGGCATTCTGACAACCATACGCGGCCGGCAGCCGCGCGGGAACCAAGCCTTTCCGCGCCCCGGCCTTCTCCTGATTCCTTGAGGCTAACCCCAGCATGCAAACCCATCTTGAGAACCTCGGTCAGCTCAAGCGCCGTCTTGACGTTACCGTCCCCCGGACCCAGATCGACAGCGAGGTTGCGAACCGCCTGAAGCGCATCGCCCGCACCGCGAAGATGCACGGCTTTCGGCCCGGCAAGGTGCCGATGAAAGTGATCGAGCAGACCTACGGGCCGCAGGTCCGTCAGGAAGTGCTCGGCGACGCGGTGCAGCGCACCTTCGCCCAGGCCGTGCAGGAACAGAACCTGCGCGTGGCCGGGTATCCGGCGTTCGAGGCCAAGGGCGACGGCGAGGCCCCCGAGTTCGAGTACAGCGCGACGTTCGAGGTCTACCCGGAGGTTGCGATCGGTGACGTGGGCGCCGCCACGATCGAGCGGCCGGTCCATGAGGTGACGGATGCCGACGTCGACAGCACCATCGAGGTGCTGCGCAAGCAGCGGGTGACCTACGCGCCGGTGGAGCGCGCCGCCGAGTCCGGCGACCGGGTGATCATCGACTACCGCGGCACGATCGACGGCGCGGAGTTCGACGGCGGCAAGGCCGAGGGCTTCCCGGTGGTGCTGGGCCAGGGCCGGCTGCTGCCCGAGTTCGAGTCGAGCCTGACCGGGATGAAGACCGGCGAGTCGAAGACCTTTCCGCTGACGTTTCCGCAGGACTACCAGGGGCGCGACGTCGCCGGCAAGACCGCCTCGTTCGAGGTGACCGTCAAGGCGGTCGAAGGCCCGCAGCTGCCGGCCGTCGACGCCGAATTTGCCAAGTCGCTGGGCGTGGCCGACGGCGACATCGGCAAGATGCGCGACGAGGTACGTGCCAACGTCGAACGCGAGGTCAAGCGCCGCGTGCGCACGCGGGTGAAGGAGCAGGTCATGGACGCGCTGATCGGCGCGAGCCAGCTGGAGCTGCCGCAGGCGCTCGTCGAGGCGGAAAAGCAGCGGCTGGCGGCGGCCGCGCGGCAGGATCTCGCGGCGCGCGGCGTCAACGTGGAGGGCGCGCCGATTCCGACCGATCTGTTCGAGCAGCAGGCGCAGCGGCGGGTAAAGCTCGGCCTGATTCTTGCTGAAGTCGTGAAGGCCAACGCACTGCATGCGAAACCCGAGCAGGTGCGCGCGGTGGTCGAGGATTTCGCCCAGAGCTACGAGCACCCGGAGGAAGTGGTGAAGTGGTACTATGCCAAGGCCGAAAGGTTGAACGAAGCCGAAGGCTTGGCACTCGAAGACAATGTGGTCGACTGGGTCATGAGCCGGGCCAAAGTGGCCGACAAATCGGTCACGTTCGAAGAGCTGACGGGGAACGCGAAGGCATGAGCAGCAACAGCAACTACATCGAGCCGCAGGGTCTCGGCCTGATCCCGATGGTCATCGAGACCAGCGGGCGGGGCGAGCGCGCCTACGACATCTACTCCCGCCTGCTCAAGGAGCGGGTGGTTTTCCTGGTGGGGCCGGTCAACGACGCCACCGCCAACCTGATCGTGGCGCAGCTCCTGTTCCTCGAGTCGGAGAATCCCGACAAGGACATCTTCTTCTACATCAATTCGCCCGGCGGATCGGTGTCGGCGGGACTCGCGATCTACGACACGATGCAGTTCATCAAGCCGGACGTGTCGACGCTGTGCGTGGGCATGGCCGCCAGCATGGGCTCGTTCCTGCTCGCCGCCGGCGCCAAGGGCAAGCGCTACTGTCTGCCCAACTCGCGCGTGATGATCCATCAGCCGATGGGCGGCTTCTCCGGCCAGGCCTCGGACGTCGAGATCCACGCCCGCGAGATTCTCTACCTCAAACAGCGGCTGAACGAGATTTTGGCCAAGCACACCGGCCAGCCGGTGGAGAAGATCGCCCGCGACACCGACCGCGACAATTTCCTCAGCGGGGAAGACGCGGTAAATTACGGTATCGCGGACAAGGTGCTGGAGAGCCGCGTGGCGATCACGGCCCAGGCGGCCTAGGCGAACGCAAGAGAGGCGTTAGGGACTCGGCATGTCGGACAAAATCGGGGGCGAGAAACTTCTTTACTGCTCGTTCTGCGGCAAGAGCCAGCACGAGGTGCGCAAGCTGATCGCCGGCCCGTCGGTGTTCATCTGCGACGAGTGCATCGAGCTCTGCAACGACATCATCCGCGAGGAGACCCAGGGCGAGCAGAAGGGCAAGGGCGCGCGCTCGGACCTGCCGGTGCCGCACGAGATCCGCGACATCCTCGACCAGTACGTGATCGGCCAGGACGTCGCCAAGAAGATCCTGTCGGTGGCCGTCTACAATCACTACAAGCGGCTGCGCAACATCGGCAAGAACGCCGATGACATCGAGCTCTCCAAGAGCAACATCCTGCTGATCGGCCCGACCGGCTCGGGCAAGACCCTGCTGGCGCAGACGCTGGCCCGGCTGCTCAACGTGCCGTTCGTGATGGCCGACGCCACCACGCTGACCGAAGCCGGCTACGTCGGCGAGGACGTCGAGAACATCATCCAGAAGCTGCTGCAGAAGTGCGACTACGATGTCGACAAGGCGCAGCGCGGCATCGTCTACATCGACGAGATCGACAAGATCTCGCGCAAGTCGGAGAACCCCTCCATCACGCGCGACGTCTCCGGCGAGGGTGTGCAGCAGGCGCTGCTGAAGCTGATCGAGGGCACCATCGCGTCGGTGCCGCCGCAGGGCGGGCGCAAGCACCCGAACCAGGAGTTCGTGCAGGTCGACACCACCAACATCCTGTTCATCTGCGGTGGCGCCTTCGACGGTCTGGACAAGATCATTCGCAGCCGCTCGGAGAAGAGCGGCATCGGCTTCGGCGCCGAGGTCAAGAGCCGCGAGAGCCGCAAGGAGATCGGGCAGCTGCTGCGCGGCGTCGAGCCGGAGGACCTCATCAAGTACGGACTGATCCCGGAGTTCGTCGGCCGTCTAGCCGTGGTGGCGACGCTGGAGGAACTCGACGAGGACGCGCTGATCCAGATTCTGACCGAGCCCAAGAACGCGCTCGTCAAGCAGTACCAGAAGATGTTCGCGATGGAAGGCGTCGAGCTGGAGGTGCGGGATCCCGCGCTGCGCAGCATCTCGCGCAAGGCGCTGGCGCGCAAGACGGGCGCCCGGGGACTGCGCTCGATCCTGGAGCAGGCCCTGCTCGACACCATGTACGACCTGCCCTCGATGGAGAACGTCACCAAGGTGGTGATGGACGAGAACGCCGCCACCGGCGACGTCCAGCCCATTCTGATCTACGCGGACCAGCCGAAGGTGGCCAAGTCGGTATAGTTCGCCCGCAACTCGCGCCGCCGGAACCGGTCTCAGGGGTTCGTGCCGGTCCGCGTCGCCGCTGTCCGCCGCACGTGCATCACTTGATTTCCCCGGGGCCTGGCCCCAACTGCGAGGCATTGGCCTCCCATAGGTGACCGCGATGTCCTACGTTCCCGAAACACCCGCCGACGAAGTCTCCCTGCCGCTTTTGCCGCTGCGCGACGTGGTGGTGTTTCCGCACATGGTGATTCCGCTGTTCGTCGGTCGCCCGAAATCGATCAAGGCGCTGGACACGGCCATGGAAGCGGGCAAGAGCATCCTGCTGGTGGCCCAGAAGTCCGCCGCCAAGGACGAGCCGGGCCCGGAGGATCTCTACGATATCGGCTCGGTGGCGAACATCCTGCAGATGCTGAAGCTGCCCGACGGCACCGTGAAGGTGCTGGTCGAGGGCGCGCAGCGGGCCCGCGTGCTCGAGGTGGCCGACAACAAGACCCATTTCAGCGCCCGCGCCGAGCTGATCCCGGGCGAGCTGGGCCAGACCACCGAGCTGGAGGCCATGCGCCGGACCATCATGGCCCAGTTCGATCAGTACGTTAAGCTCAACAAGAAGATCCCGCCCGAGATCCTGACCTCGCTGGCCGGCATCGACGAGGCGGGCCGCCTCGCTGACACCATCGTCGCCCACCTGCCGCTCAAGCTGGAGCAGAAGCAGAAGGTCCTCGAGATCTTCGACCTCGGCAAGCGCCTCGAGCACCTGCTCACGCTGCTGGAGACCGAGCTCGATATCCTGCAGGTCGAAAAGCGCATCCGCGGCCGCGTCAAGCGGCAGATGGAGAAGAGCCAGCGCGAGTACTACCTGAACGAGCAGGTGAAGGCAATCCAGAAAGAGCTCGGCGAGGAAGAAGGCGACGTCGACGAGTTGGCGAAGCGCATCAAGACCGCGCGCATGCCCAAGGAGGCGCGCAAGAAGGCCGAAGCCGAGCTGAAGAAGCTGAAGCTGATGTCGCCGATGTCGGCCGAGGCCACCGTCGTGCGCAATTTCATCGAAACCCTGGTCGGGCTGCCGTGGAAGAAGAAGAGCAAGATCTCCAACGACCTCAAGGCGGCGCAGGACGTTCTCGATAAAGACCACTACGGCCTCGAGAAGGTCAAGGAGCGCATCGTCGAGTACCTCGCGGTGCAGCAGCGCGTGGACAAGCTGAAGGCGCCGATCCTGTGCCTGGTGGGCCCGCCGGGGGTGGGCAAAACCTCGCTTGGCCAGTCGATCGCCAAGGCCACCAACCGCAAGTTCGTGCGCATGTCGCTCGGCGGCGTGCGCGACGAGGCGGAGATTCGCGGCCACCGCCGCACCTACATCGGCTCGATGCCGGGCAAGGTGCTGCAGAACATGTCCAAGGTGGGCGTCCGCAATCCGCTGTTCCTGCTCGACGAGGTCGACAAGATGGGCATGGATTTTCGCGGCGATCCGGCCTCGGCGCTGCTCGAGGTGCTGGACCCCGAGCAGAACCACACCTTCGTCGACCACTACGTCGAGGTCGAGTACGACCTGTCTGACGTAATGTTCGTCTGCACGGCCAACACGCTCAACATTCCGCCGGCGCTGCTGGACCGCATGGAGCTGATCCGCCTGTCCGGCTACACCGAGGACGAGAAGGTCAACATCGCGCAGCGCTACCTGCTGCCGAAGCAGATCAAGAACCACGGCCTCAAGGAGAAGGAGCTGCACGTCTCCGAGAGCGCGCTGCGCGACGCCATCCGCTACTACACGCGGGAGGCCGGCGTGCGCTCGCTGGAGCGCGAGATCTCCAAGATCTGCCGCAAGGTCGTGAAGCAGCTGCTGCTGAACAAGAAGACCGAGTCGATCACGGTCACCGCGCGCAACCTCGACAAGTACCTGGGCGTGCGCCGTTACACCTTCGGCATCGCCGAGAAGACCAACCAGGTCGGCCAGGTGAACGGCCTGGCGTGGACCGAGGTCGGCGGCGAGCTGCTCACCATCGAAACCGTGGTGCTGCCCGGCAAGGGCAAGACCATCACCACCGGCAAGCTGGGCGAGGTGATGACGGAGTCGATCCAGGCAGCGCTGTCCGTGGTGCGCAATCGGGCGCGCAAGCTGGGCGTCGGCGAGGACTTCCACCAGAAGACGGACATCCACGTGCACCTGCCCGAAGGGGCGACGCCGAAGGACGGCCCCAGCGCGGGCATCGGCATCTGTACGGCTCTGGTGTCCTCGCTCACCGGCATCCCGGTGCGCTCGGACGTGGCGATGACGGGCGAGATCACGCTGCGCGGCGAGGTGCTGCCGATCGGCGGGCTGAAGGAGAAGCTGCTGGCGGCCCACCGCGCCGGGGTCAAGATCGTGCTGATCCCGCAGGAGAACGTGAAGGACCTGGCGGAGATCCCCGACAACATCAAGAACCGGCTGGAGATCCGGCCGGTGCGCTGGATCGAGCAGGTGCTGGAGACGGCGCTCGAGCGCAAGCCTGCGCCGCTGCCGGAAGGCGAGGAGGTGGAGGGCCTGCCGAGCAAGGTGGAGGGCGGCGCGGCGCCCGCGGTCATCAAGCACTGACTCCGCCGGCCGGCGCCTGCGCCGGCTGGCACGCTCCCGGCAGTTGCGGTATCATGCCGGCCTTTACGAGGGCGCCCGGTCGCCCCTGGGTGCTTAGCTCAGCTGGTAGAGCGTCGCCCTTACAAGGCGAAAGTCGGGAGTTCGAACCTCTCAGCACCCACCAGCACCAGCGGTTTCGGGTTCGAGGGGAGTGGTAGTTCAGTTGGTTAGAATACCGGCCTGTCACGCCGGGGGTCGCGGGTTCGAGTCCCGTCCACTCCGCCAAGTTATCAGCCAAGGCGAACGCGAGTTCGCCTTTTTTGTATGCGCCGCGGCGCCGCCAGGATTCTCGGGTAGCGTCCGGCCCCAGCGCCCATGTTCGATTACGTCCGCAACAGCAAGCTTCTCGTCCAGGTCATTCTCGGCCTGATCATCGCCGCCTTCGCCCTCTGGGGCGTCGAGTCCTACCGCGCCGGCGGGACGACCGCCGGCGTGGCCGAGGTCAACGGCTCCACCATCACCCAGCGCGAGTTCGAGGACGCGCTGCGCCGGCAGCAGGACCAGCTGCGGCAGGTGCTGGGTTCGGTCGACGCGGCGACGCTGGACAATCCGGAGCTGCGGCGCGGCGTGCTGGACAACCTGATCCAGCAACGCCTGCTGGTCGAGCGTGCCGCCCGGCTCGGTTTCGCCATTCCCGACGCGCAGCTCGCCGACGTGATCCGCCAGATCGAGGCGTTCCAACGCGACGGCCAGTTCTCGCAGGAGCGCTACGAGGCGCTGCTGCGCCAGCAGGGCATGACCCCGATCATGTTCGAGGAGCAGCTGCGCCAGGAGCTCAAGGTGCGGCAGCTGGCCGATCCCTACCTCGCCCAGGACTTCGTCACGCAGCCCATGGTGGAGCGGCTGGTGGCCGTGCTCGAGCAGAAGCGGGAAATCAGCCGCGCGAGCGTGGCCGCGGAGAGCTTTCTCGACAAGGTGAGCGTCGACGACGCCGAGGCGAAGGCCTACTACGAGACCCGCACGGAGGAGTTCCGCGTCCCCGAGCAGGTGCGGGTGGACTACCTGGTGCTGTCGGCCGACGCGCTGGCCGGCAGGATCGAGGTCAGCGAGGACGAGTTGAAGGCCTACTACGAGGCACACCGCAGCGAGTTCGGCGTCCCCGAGGAGCGCAAGGCGAGCCACATCCTGATCACGGTGCCCGCCGGGGCCGGCGAGGAGGAGCGGGCGAAAGCGCGCAGGAAGGCCGAGGAGCTCGCTGCGCAGGCGAAGAAGGAACCGTCGCGCTTCGCCGAGCTGGCGAAGACCCACAGCCAGGATCCCGGCTCCGCCGGCAACGGCGGCGACCTCGGCTCGTTCCGTCGCGGCGTGATGGTGAAGCCGTTCGACGACGCCGTGTTCGCGATGACCGAGGGCGAGATCCGCGGGCCGGTGGAAACCGAGTTCGGCTATCACGTCATCAAGCTCGAGGCGATCAAGCCGAGCACGGTGCCCGCGTTCGAGCAGGCGCGCGCCGACGTGCTGCGGGCGGTGCGAACGCAGAAGGCGGCGCGCCGACTGGCGGAGGCGGCGGAGAGCTTCTCCAACCTGGTCTACGAGCAGCCGGAGAGCCTGCAGCCGGCGGCGGACGCGCTGGGGCTGACGGTGCAGTCGAGCGGCTGGATCACCCGCAGCGGCGAGAACGCGCCGTTCCCGGTGAATCCGCGGCTGCTGGACGCGCTGTTCGGCCCCGACGCGGTGAAGGACAAGCGCAATACCGAGGCGATCGAAGTCGCACCCAACACGCTGGTGGCGGCGCGCGTGACCGAGCACAAGGCGGCCTCGCGCAAGCCGTTCGACGAGGTCGAGCGGCAGATCGTCGCGCGCCTGAAGCGCGAGAAGGCGGCGGCGCTGGCGGCCAAGGAAGGCGCGGCGCTGCTCGAGAAGCTGCGCAAGGGCGAGTCGGTCAAGCTCGAGTGGACCGGTCCGTCGTTGGTGAGTCGCCAGGAGGCGGCCGGCGTGCCGCCTGCCGCGCTGCGCGGGATCTTCCAAGCGGAGAAGCCGTCCCTGCCCGCATACGTCGGCGAAGACGGCCCGACGGGCTACACCATCTACCGCGTCAGCGGCATCGTCGAGGCCGACCCGGCCGACGAGGCCAAGCGCGCGGCGTACGCGGCGCAGCTTTCGCGCATGCTCGGGCAGGAGGAGTACGCCGCGTTCCTGGCGTCGGTGCGGCGCGACGCCGAGATCGAGGTCAACCAGCGGGTGCTGGCGCCGCCGCAGTGAGCGGCGTCAGCCGACGTCGCTGAACGCGGTGATGTTGAAGCCGGCGTCGACGTAGATCGTCTCGCCGGTGATGCCGCTGGCGAGGTCGCTGCACAGGAAGGCGGCGGCGTTGCCCACCTCCTCGATCGTGACGTTGCGCTTGAGCGGCGACCACGCCTCCGCCGCATGCAGCAGCTTGCTGAACCCCGAGATGCCCGCCGCGGCCAGCGTCTTGATCGGCCCCGCCGAAATCGCGTTGACGCGGATGCCCTGGCCGCCGAGCGAAAGCGCCATGAAGCGCACGTTGGCCTCCAGGCTCGCCTTGGCGACGCCCATCACGTTGTAGTTCGGCATCGCCCGCACCGCTCCCAGGTAGGACAGCGTCAGCAGCGCGCCGCGGCGGCCTGCCATCAGCGGCCGGCCGGCCTTGGCCAGCGCGGCGAAGCTGTAGCTGGAGACATCGTGCGCAATGCGGAACGCCTCGCGGTTGACAGTGTCCAGATAGTCGCCTGCGAGCGCCTCGCGCGGCGCGAAGGCGATCGAGTGCACGATGCCGTCGAGCCCGTCCCAGCGCGCGCCGAGGTCGGCGAACAGGCGGTCGATCTCCTCGTCGTTGCCGACGTCGCACGGATACACCAGCTCGGAGCCGAGCTGCTGCGCCAGCGGCTCGACGCGGCCGCGCACGCTTTCGCTCTGGTAGGTGAACGCCAGCTCGGCGCCCTCGCGCTTCATCGCCTCGGCGATGCCGTACGCGATCGAGCGCTGGCTCAGGAGGCCACAGATCAGCATGCGCTTGCCGGCAAGAAATCCCATCGTCGCGGTCCTTTGGCGGTTGTCGTTATGCGGAGCAGGCGCCCGCAGGGGCGCCGGACCGCCTGATTATAGCCAAGTCGGCGCCGCCGATTCGCGCGCCGCGGCGCTCGCCTTGGCCCGGCGGGCGCGCAATTTTCGCCGTCGGGGAATTGGGCTACACTCGAAAGCCGTGAAAGTCCTTGCCCGCCGCGCGCTGCCGATGCTGCTGGCGCTCGTTAGCGCCGCCTGCGGCAGCCCGCCCTGGAACAATCCCTACCCGGCGTCGCAGTCGGGGCAGAACATCCTCTACTCGTCGTTTTCGGAGCGGCCCAAGCACCTCGATCCGGTGCAGGCGTACGCCGAGAACGAGTTCGTCTTCATCGCCAACATCTACCAGCCGCCGCTGCAGTACCACTACTTCAAGCGGCCGTTCGAGCTGATCCCGTTCGCCGCCGAGCAGGTGCCGGTTCCGGCGTACTACGACGCCGCCGGCCGGCGGCTGCCGGCCGACGCCGACGCGGCGCAGGTCGCGGAAACCGTCTACGAAATCCGCATCCGGCCGGGGCTCACCTACCAGCCGCACCCGGCGCTCGCCCGCGATGCGTCGGGCAGGCCCCGCTATCTGGCGCTCGCGGCCGCCGACCTGCGCGGCCGCAGCCGGCTCGCGGATTTCGAGCACACCGGCACGCGCGAAGTCACCGCGGAAGACTACGCGTACCAGATCCGGCGCCTCGCGCACCCGCGGCTGCACTCGCCGATCCTGGGCCTCATGAGCCAGCACATCGTCGGCCTCGCCGAGTACGCGGAGGCGCTGCGCAAGGCGCACCCCGGGCCGGGGCGCGACTTCGTCGACCTCTACCAGGCGCCGCTCGCCGGCGTCGAGGTGGTCGACCGCTACACCTACCGCATCCGGATCAAGGGCAAGTACCGCCAGTTCGTGTTCTGGCTGGCGATGCCGTTCTTCTCGCCGGTGCCGGTCGAGGCGGACCGGTTCTACGCGCAGCCCGGCATGGCCGAGAACAACATCTCGCTCGACTGGTACCCGGTGGGCAGCGGGCCCTACATGCTGACCGAGAACAATCCCAACCGGCGCATGATCCTCGAGCGCAATCCCAACTTTCCGGGCGAGCCGTTCCCGCGCGAGGGCGAGCCCGGCGACGCCGCCGCCGGGCTGCTCGACGACGCCGGCAAGACGATGCCGTTCATCGACAAGGTCGTGTTCAGTCTCGAGAAGGAAAGCATTCCCTACTGGAACAAGTTCCTGCAGGGCTGGTACGACGCCTCCGGGATCGCCTCGGACACCTTCGACCAGGCGGTGCAGTTCGGCGCCGGCGGCGAGGTCACGCTCACCGACGAGATGCAGGCGAAGGGCATCCAGCTGCAGACCTCGGTTGCCACCAGCGTGTTCTACATGGGCTTCAACATGCTGGATCCGGTGGTGGGGGGCACGGGCGAGCGCGGGCGCAAGCTGCGCCAGGCCATCTCGATCGCGTTCGACGTCGAGGAGTTCATCTCGATCTTCCTCAACGGCCGCGGGCTGCCGGGGCAGGGCCCGATCCCGCCCGGCATCTTCGGCCATCGCGACGGCCGCGAGGGGGTCAACCCGTACGTTTACGACTGGGCTGACGGGGCGCCGCGGCGCAAGCCGCTGGCCGAGGCGAGACGGCTCCTGGCCGAGGCCGGCTACCCGGACGGCCGCGACGCCGAGACCGGCAAGCCGCTCATCCTGAACTTCGACACCACCGCCCGCGGGCCCGGCGACAAGTCGCGCCTGGACTGGATCAAGCGCCAGTTCGACAAGCTCGGCGTCCAGCTGGTGATCCGCGCCACCGACTACAATCGCTTCCAGGACAAGGTGCGCAGCGGCGCGGCGCAGATGTTCTTCTACGGCTGGAACGCCGACTACCCGGACCCCGAAAACTTCTTCTTTCTGCTGAACGGCGCGGAAGCCTCGGCCAAGACCGGCGGCAACGGCGTCAACTATTCCAACTACGACAACGCCGAGTTCAACCGCCTGTTCGAGCAGATGAAGAACATGCACAACGGCGCCGAGCGCCAGGCGGTGATCGACCGTATGCTCGCGATCGTGCGGCGCGACGCGCCGTGGCTGTATTTCTTCTACCCGAAGGACTACGGCCTGCAGCACGCCTGGATGAAGAACCGCAAGCCGAACCAGATGGCCAACAACGGCCTCAAGTACCAGCGGCTCGACACCGAGCTGCGCGAGATCAGGCGGCGGGATTGGAACGAGCCCGTGGTGTGGCCGCTTGCCCTGCTGGGCGGCCTGCTCGCGGCGAGCCTGGTGCCGGCCGTGCTGCTGCACCGTCGCCGCGAACGCGCGACCGCGAAGGCGGGGGCGGTGCCCGGATGATCGCCTATATCGTCCGCCGCATCCTCTATGCGATCCCGATCCTGATCGGCGTGAACCTGATCACGTTCACGCTGTTCTTCGTCGTCAATTCCCCCGACGACATGGCGCGGCTGCACCTCGGCGTGAAGCGCGTCACGCCGGAGGCAATGCAGAACTGGAAGGCGCAGCGCGGCTACGACAAGCCCTTGCTGTACAACGCTGCGGCGGACGGCGCCGGACGCTTCACCGAGACCATCTTCTTCCAGAAGTCGGTGCGGCTGTTCGCCTTCGACTTCGGCCGCTCGGATGCCGAGGGGCGCGACATCGGCGCCGACATCCGCCAGCGCATGGCTCCGAGCCTGGCCATCGCGCTGCCCGTTTTTCTGGTGGGGCTCGTCACCTATATCACGTTCGCGCTCACCATCGCGTTTTTCCGCGGCACCTACGTCGACTTCTGGGGCGTCGTCGTCTGCGTCGCCATGATGTCGATCTCGGGGCTGTTCTACATCATCGGCGGCCAGTACCTGATCGGGAAGCTGTGGAACCTGGTGCCGATCTCCGGCTTCGAGGGCGGCTTCACCGGGATCCGCTTCCTGCTGCTGCCGGTCGCGGTGGGCGTTATCGGCGGCATCGGCGCCAGCACCCGCTGGTACCGCACCATCTTCATCGAGGAGATCTACAAGGACTACGTTCGCACCGCGCGCGCCAAGGGGCTGGCCGAGTCGGCGGTGCTGTTCCGGCACGTGCTCAAGAACGCGATGATCCCGATCCTGACCGGCGTGGTGGTCGTGATCCCGACCCTGTTCCTCGGCAGCCTGATCACCGAGTCGTTCTTCGGCATCCCGGGACTCGGCAGCTATACGATCGACGCCATCAACAGCCAGGACTTCGCGGTGGTGCGCGCGATGGTCTTCCTGGGCTCGGTGCTCTACATCGTCGGCCTGATCCTGACCGACATCTCGTACACGCTGGTGGATCCGCGCGTGAGGTTCGAGTGATGCCGTTCCTGCCGGTCGTCCTCGTGACCGACGCGCTGGTGTTCGTGCTGGTGGCGGCGGTGCTGGGGTTCGCCTGGTTCGCGCGGCGGCGCGAGCATCTGCTCGCGCCATGGCGCCGCGTGGCCGGCAGCAAGGCCGGCATGGTGGCGGCGACCGTCCTGGCGGTATTCGTGGTCATCGGGCTGCTGGACACGGTGCACTTCCGGCCCGCGCTGCCGGACGAGCCGGGCAAGCCGCGCGCGTACTCGGGGGACGTGCTCTCGCTGCTCGATCTTGTCGTGGCGCCGCTGCGCACGCGCAAGGAGAAGACCTACTCGGCGCCGTTCGCGACGCACCTGTTCGCCAAGGAAACCATCCAGCTGCCCGACGGCCGCCAGGTGCGCGACTTCCCGCGCCTGCGCTACGGTGGCGCGCACCTGGCGGATCCCGCGCAGGACCGCGCCGGCGACATCGCCCGAAAGTCGGCGTTCGGCATCGCCGGCGGCGCGCTCGTCTGGGGGCTGGTCGCCGGTGGGCTGGCCTGGCGCCAGGGCCGCGGTCGCGGCGGGACGGCGGCCGGGTGGGGCGCGATCTGGCGCGGCGAGACCCATGTCCCGTGGAGCGCAGTCCTCGTCGCGCTCGGGATCATCCTCGCGCTCGGCGGCGCCGCCGTGGCGCTGGCGCCTCACTACCACATCCTCGGCACCGACAAGGTCGGGCAGGACGTGCTCTACCAGGCGCTGAAGAGCATACGCACGGGACTCGTCATCGGCACGCTGACCACGCTGGTGATGCTGCCGTTCGCGCTGCTGCTGGGCATCATGGCGGCTTACTACCGGGGCTGGGTCGACGACGTCATCCAGTACCTCTACACCACGCTGTCGTCGATCCCCGGCGTGCTGCTGATCGCGGCCGCGGTGCTGATGATGCAGGTCTACATCGAGAACCACCCGGAAGTGTTCGACACCGTCACCGCCCGCGCCGACCTGCGGCTGTTCTTCCTCTGCGTGATCCTCGGCATCACCAGCTGGACCGGGCTCTGCCGCCTGCTGCGCGGCGAGACGCTCAAGCTGAAGGAACTCGAGTACATCCAGGCGGCCCATGCCTTCGGCGTGCGCGACCTGCGCGTGATCACGCGGCACATCCTGCCCAACGTCATGCACATCGTGCTGATCGCGGTCGTCATGGATTTCAGCGGCCTGGTGCTGGCCGAAGCGGTGCTTTCCTACGTCGGCGTCGGCGTCGATCCGTCGATGAACAGCTTCGGCACCATGATCAACGCCGCGCGCCTGGAGATGGCGCGCGAGCCGATGGTGTGGTGGTCGCTGACGGCGGCGTTCGTGTTCATGTTCGTGCTGGTGCTCGCGGCCAACCTGCTGGCCGACGCCGTCCGCGACGCGTTCGATCCGCGCATCCGGCTGCGCCGCGGCGTCGTCGGCGCGCTCGCCGGCGTGGGCAAGCGCGCGCAGCGGGTGGAGAAGGGCGGGGCGGCGGCGTGAGTTACCTGGCGAGGGCCCCGCGCAGCGGGATCGACGGTCAAACGAATCGCCGCCGGCCGCCGACGCGATGCGGGTTCGTTTCCGCTGGACCAACGGAGGCGGCGGCCGCGGCATGAGCGACCACGTCATCACGGTCGAAGACCTGCGCACCGTCATCCACACCGGCGCGGCACCGGTGCGGGCGGTGGACGGCGTTTCTTTCAGCATCCGTCGCGGCGAGACGTTCGCGCTGCTGGGAGAGTCCGGCTGCGGCAAGTCGATGACCGCGCTGTCGCTGCTGCGGCTGCTGCCGGACACGGGCGAGATCGTCGCCGGCAGCGTGCGGCTCGGCGAGGTGGACCTTCTGCAGCTCACCGAGGCCGAGATGCGCGGCGTGCGCGGCGGCGGGCTGGCGATGATCTTCCAGGAGCCGGGCACCAGTCTCAACGCGGTGCTCGACGTCGGTCAGCAGATCGTCGAGACGCTCACGCGGCATACGCCGCTGCGGGGTTCCGCCGCACGCCGGCGCGCCGCCGAGCTGCTGGCTCTGGTCGGCATGCCGGATCCCGAGCGTCGCCTCGACGTGTATCCGTTCCAGCTCTCGGGCGGCAGGAAGCAGCGCGTGATGATCGCCATGGCGCTCGCCGGCGAGCCGCAGCTGCTGGTGGCCGACGAGCCGACCACGGCGCTCGACGTGACCATCCAGGCCCAGGTGCTGGAGCTGCTGAAGCGGCTGCAGGAGAAGAGCGGCATGGCGATCCTGCTGGTCACCCACGATCTCGGCGTGGTGGCCAACAACGCCGACACGGTGGCCGTCATGTACGCGGGCGAGATCGTCGAGCTGGCGGGGCGCGAGGCGTTTTTCCGCGAGCCGCTGCATCCGTACTCGCAGAAGCTGTTCGCGGCGATGCCCGCGGAGGGCAGCCGCGGCCGACGGCTGGCGGCGATCGGCGGCACCGTGCCGCCGCTCGACCAGGAATTCGCCGGCTGCCGCTTCGCGGAGCGCTGCGATCTCGCCTGGGAGCGGTGCCGCCGCGAGCCGCCGCGGCTTCTCCGCCAGGAGGGCGGACGTGGGGTGCGATGCCACCTGTACCAGGACTCGGGGATCGGGGATCAGGGATCGACGAAGGTGACGGCAGACCGCGCCGGAATCGCCGGCGCGGTGGCGGGCAATCGGCGCGCGGCCTCCGGGCCCCTGCTCGAGGCGCGGGACCTGAAGGTCCACTTCCCGATTCACCGCGGCGTGTTTCGCCGTGTCGTGGGTCACGTCAAGGCGGTGGACGGCGTGTCGCTCGAGATCGACGCCGGCCGCACGCTGGCGTTGGTGGGCGAGTCGGGTTCCGGCAAGACCACGGTCGGCAAGGCGCTGCTGCAGCTGCTGCGGCCGAGCGCGGGCAGCGTGCGCTTCGACGGCGTCGAGCTCACGCGCCTCTCGCGCGGCGAGCTGCGGCCGCGGCGGCGGCGCTTCCAGATCGTGTTCCAGGATCCGTTCTCGTCGCTCAATCCGCGCATGCGCGTGAGCGAGATCATCGAGGAGGGCATGCTTTCGCTCGGCGTCGGCGGCGGCGAGCGCGAGCGGGAGCGCCGCGTCGTCGAGCTGCTGGAGCGGGTCGGCCTGCCCGGCGAAGCGCGCCAGCGCTATCCCCACGAATTCTCCGGCGGGCAGCGCCAGCGCATCGCGATCGCGCGCGCCATCGCGGTCGAGCCCGACCTCGTCGTCTGCGACGAGCCTACCAGCGCGCTCGATGTCTCGGTGCAGGCGCAGATCGTCAACCTGCTGAAGGAGCTGCAGGAGACGCTGGGCATCGCCTACCTGTTCATCACGCACAACATCGGCGTCGTGGCGCATCTCGCCGACGTGGTGGCCGTGATGTACCTGGGCCGCATCGTCGAGCGGGGCACGGTCGAGGAGGTGCTGCGCGCGCCGCAGCATCCCTACACGCAGGCGCTGCTCTCGGCGGTGCCGGTGGTGGAGCCGGCGTCGCGGCGGGAGACCATCCGGCTCGCTGGCGACCTGCCGTCGCCGGCGAGCCCGCCGGCCGGCTGCCATTTCCATCCGCGCTGCCCGCAGGCGATGGAGGTTTGCCGCGCCCGCTACCCGGGCCCGACGCGCCTGTCGGCGACGCGGGAGGTGCACTGCCACCTGCACGGCAGCGGCGATTGACGGGCGCGGCGCGTCGACGCCGGCGGGCGGTTCAGAGCGGGATCAGAGCTGGCGCGACTGCGGCGGATCGAGCCGCAGCGTCTGGCCCGGCTTGATGCGGCTGGAGGAGAGCCGGTTCCAGGCTTTCAGTTGTTCGACGCTGATGTCGTACTGGCGTGCGATGGAATAGAGCGTGTCGCCCTTGCGCACGCGGTGGAACTCGATGTCCCGCCCGGCCGCGCTGACCTTCACCACCTCGAGCGGCGCGGCGCCCGCCGTCGCGCTGCCCGCCGGCACCACGACGACATCGCCGGCCCGCAGCCGCTTGCGCGGCGAGAGGCCGTTGGCCTCGCGCAGCTGCGCCACGGTGAGCCCGTGCCGTGCGGCAACCTTCTCGACCGACTCGCCGCGGCCGACGACATAGGTGTCCCAGCTCACCAGCGGCTGGTCGTGGCGGGCGAGGTTGAGGTAGAAACGGCCCGCCTTCTCCGCCGGCAGCAGCAGCGGCCGCTCGCCGCTCACGTCGAGGACGGGCTTGGTATGGCCCGGATTGAGCACGGCAAAGTCTTCCGGCGGCAGCTCCGCCAGCCGCGCCGCCAGCGCCAGGTCGATGCGCAGCGGCATGGTGATCCGGACGAAGTGCGGCTCGTTGGGGATCGGCTCGAGCGTCACACCGTAGGCCGCGGGGTCGGCGATGATGTTGCGCACCGCGATCAGCTTCGGCACGTAGTTGGTCGTCTCGCGCGGCAGGCGCAGGCGGTCGTACTGGACCGGGATGCCTTTCGCCTGGTTGCGCGCGATCGCGCGAGACATGCCGCCTTCGCCCATGTTGTACGCGCCCAGCGCCAGCGACCAGTCGCCGAACATGGCGTGCAGTTCCTGCAGGTAGGTCAGGGCGGCGTCGGTCGCCGCCAGCACGTCGTAGCGGCCCTCGTACCAGAAATCCTTGTCGAGGCCGTACTTGCGGCCGGTGGACGGGATGAACTGCCAGAGCCCGGCGGCGTGGGCGCGGCTGTAGGCCCAGGGGTTGAACGCGCTCTCGATCACCGGCAGCAGCGCGATCTCCAGCGGCATCCCGCGGCGCTCGACCTCTTCAACCACGAAGTGCAGGTAGGGACGGCTGCGCTCGAGAATGCGCGCGAGCGTCTCGGGGCGGCGCGCGTAGAACGCCTCGTGGGTGGCCACCAGGCGGCTTTCGAACGTGATCCCGAAGCCGGCGCGCAGGCGCTCGAGCAGGTCCGCGTGCTCCGGCGTCGCGGGCGGAGCCACTGCGGCTACCGGGGCCGGGACGGCGGCGACGGGATAGTCGCAGCGGGCGGCGGCCTCGACCATCAGCCGCGCGCGCTCGTCCGGCGCAGCCGCGACGTCCGAGGTCGAGGGCGCCTCGGCGTGGGCTTTCGCGGTGATCCCCCCTGCCGCAATGAGCAGCAAAGCGACGAGCGTTGTTGTCCGCACCGGTTTGTCTTGTTGGTGGCCTGCGGCCTGTCGGATGGTAGCCATGGCTGGTGGGCACGGTCAAGCAGGAAGCGTGCCTTTCCCAAGGCGGTGGCGACGGGGGCCGCGACGGGCGCGGCGTGACGCTCAGCGTCAGACGGGTCGGCCGCTGGCGACCCTCAGGGGCCGACTCAGAAGCGGTTCTTCCACTCCCGCAGCGTGGCGAAGACCTGCACCGGATCGCTCAGCGCGCGGCCGGCGTGGGTCGAGGCGGCGCGCTGCACCGCGGGGTCCTCGCAGCGCAGGAACGGATTGGTGGCAAGCTCGAGGCCGATGCTGGAGGGAAGGGTGGGCTCGTCTTTCGCGCGGCGGGCGGCCTCGAGCTGCTCGCGTTGCTGCAGCGCCGGATTGCCGCCGTCGGCGGCGCGGGCGAAGCGGATGTTGGACAGGGTGTACTCGTGGGCGCAGAAGACCTGCGTGTCGCCGGGCAACGACGCCAACTTGCCGAGCGAGCGGTACATCTGGGCCGCCGTGCCCTCGAACAGGCGGCCGCAGCCGCAGGCGAACAGGGTGTCGCCGCAGAACAACCAGCCGTGGCCGACGTAGGCGATGTGGCCGGCCGTATGCCCCGGCACTTCCAGCACCGAGAACTCGAGGCCGAGCACGGGGACGCGCACGCGGTCGCCTTCCTTCAGCGGCTCGGTCACCGTGCCGATGCTCTCGGCGCGGGGACCGTAGACGGGGACGCGGAAGCGCCGCAGCAGGGCGGGGTTGCCGCCGACGTGGTCGCCATGGTGGTGGGTGGCGAGGATCGCCGCGAGCTCGAGCGACTCGCGTTCGAGGTAAGCGATGACGGGGTCGGCGTCCCCCGGGTCGACGACGGCGGCGTGCTGATCGTCGCGGATGACCCAGATATAATTGTCGGCGAACGCGGGGACGGGGACGACCTTGAGCTCTGGCATGGTTGGTTTCCGTGAAGGCGCCCCTCGGCGCCAGCCCCCAATGGTGGAAAACGACTCCGGCCGGTGTCAACCGCAAGCCTCGAAGACTGGTTCGCCACCCCGCTCGGCGCCTATGTGCTGGAGCGGGAGAGCGCCTATTTCGACCACGCGCTGGCGGACGTGTTCGGCTTCAACGCCGCGCAGCTCGGGCTGCCGCAGCGCGACTTCCTGCGTGCCTCGCGCATGCCGCTGCGCTTCGTGGTGGCCCCCGAGCAAGGCGCCCAGGTGCGCGCGGATTTCCGCGAGCTCCCGCTCGCGGGCGGCAGCATCGATCTGGTGGTGATGCCGCACGTGCTGGAGTTCAGCGAGCACCCGCACCAGATCCTGCGCGAGGTGGAGCGCATCCTCATGCCCGAGGGCCACGTGATCATCGCCGGCTTCAACCCGCGCAGTCTGTGGGGGGTGCGCCGGCTGACGACCCGCCGGCCGCGGCCGACGCCGTGGAGCGGCCAGTTCATCGCGCTGCCGCGGCTCAAGGACTGGCTCGCGCTGCTCGGCTTTGAGGTCGCCGGCGGCCAGCTCGCCTGCTACGCGCCGCCGTTCGGCGCCGACCAGTGGCGCGAGCGCTTCCGCTTCATGGAGGCGGCGGGCGACCGCTGGTGGCCGATCGCCGGGGGCGTCTACCTGCTGCACGCGGTGAAGCGTGTCGTCGGCATGCGCCTGATCAAGCCCGAGTGGAACGCGCGGCTCAAACCGAAGCCCCGCCTCGCCTCCATCGCCCAGCGTGTTGATGACGCCGGCCGGATCGCCGCGCACGAGCTCTCCCGGCGGGACGCCGCGTGACGGCAGGCGGATCCACGCCGCCCGCCGCGGCGGCCGACATCGTGGACATCTACACCGACGGCGCCTGCAAGGGCAATCCGGGGGTCGGCGGCTGGGGCGCGCTGCTTTCGTTCCGCGGGCGCACGCGCGAGCTGTTCGGCGGCGAGACGCTCACCACGAACAATCGCATGGAGCTGACCGCGGTGATCCGCGCGCTGGAGGCGCTCAACCGCCGCGCCCGCGTGCGCCTGCACACGGATTCGACCTACGTGCAGCAGGGCATCACGCAGTGGATCCACGGCTGGCGGCGCAAGGGCTGGCGCACGGCCGACGGCAAGCCGGTGAAGAACGAGGACCTCTGGCGGCGGCTGGCGGAGCTCAGCGCCGCGCACGAGGTGGAGTGGGTCTGGGTGCGCGGCCATTCCGGCCACGACGGCAACGAGGCGGCCGACCGCCTCGCCAACCGCGGAGTCGAGGAAGCGCGCAAGGCCATCGCCGCGCCCTGATCCCGTGATCCCCGATTCCCGATTGCCGATGCGCCAGATCGTGCTCGACACCGAAACCACCGGCCTCGAAGTCGGCCTCGGCCATCGCGTCATCGAGGTGGCGGCAGTGGAGATCAGCAATCGCCGCGTCACCGAGAAGCGCTTCCACCGCTATCTCAACCCGGAGCGCGAAATCGACAGCGGCGCGCTCGACGTGCACGGCATCAGCACCGAGTTCCTGCGCGACAAGCCGCGGTTCGCCGCGGTCGCCGACGAGTTCATCGAGTTCATCACCGGCGCCGAGCTCATCATCCACAATGCGCCGTTCGACGTCGGCTTCCTCGATCAGGAGCTGGCGCTGGCGGGGCACCCGCCCCTGGCGCAGCTGTGCGGCGCCGTCACCGACACGTTGCGCATGGCGAAGGAGCTTCATCCGGGCAAGCGCAACAACCTCGACGCGCTGTGCGAGCGCTACCAGGTGGACAACGCCCGCCGCAGCCTGCACGGCGCGCTGCTCGACGCCGAGCTGCTGGCGGAGGTGTACCTGGCGATGACGCGCGGGCAGGACAGCCTGATGATCGATCTCGCCGACACGGCGGGGCCGGCCGGCGTCGCCGCGCCGCTCGCCGAGCGGCTCGCGCTGCCGGTGGTGCGCGCCGTCGCCGACGAGCTGGCGGCCCACGAGGCGCAGCTCAAGGCCATCGACAAGGCCAGCGGCGGGCGCTGCCTGTGGCTCGCGGCCGCGGTCAAGCCCGACTGAGGCGGCGTCAGCGGCGCGGCGGCTCGGGGTATTGCAGGTCGGCGAGCCGCTCGAGACGCCGCAGCGCCGCCTCCAACTCCGCGCGGCGTGGCGAGCCCGCCGGCAGCTGCGCGAGCAGGCGCTGCCAAGGCACGATCGCCGCGCGATAGTCCTGCGCCTCCACCGCCGCGCTGCCGGCGAGCTCCAGCGCCTTGGGATGGTTGGGGTCCAGCTGCAGCGCCTGCTGCGCGAGCGCGGCCGGCCGTCCGGCCAGGCGGCCGCCCTGCAGCACGCCGAGAGCGTCGGCCAGCTCGCTCAGCACCTGCGGGTCCTTTGCCACTTTCGGCGATGCGGCAATCGCGCGCTCGAAGTTGGCCGCGGCGTCAGCGGTGCGGCCGAGGCCGAATTCCAGGCGGCCGAGGATGACCCGGGCGCGCGCGTCCGCCGGCCGCGCCCGCAGGCGTTCGAGCAGGACGGCGTGCAGGCGCTCGGGGCTTTCGGCGTCGCGTTGCGCGAGGACCGCGTCGAGCTGGCGGTAGGACGCCGGCGCGGTCGGATCGCCGGCGACGAGGTAGAGCGGGACGGCGATGGCCGGCAAGGCCGCAATCAGGAGCGACGCGGCCCA
>DATIUV010000050.1:0-7934 GCA_035466595.1 Pelomicrobium sp. | reverse complement strand
ACCCTGCTCGGCCTGCTCCACGAGCGTGTCCCGGTAGACCTCCCAGGACAGGTCCTCCACCGAGTCCACCTTCTCGAGCGCCTGGTAGATCGGCACCGTACCGATGGGGACGGGCGCGTTGCGGACAATCCAGTCGCGGATGTTGTGGATGTTGTCGCCCGTGGACAGGGCCATGACCGTGTCGGCACCCCAGCGAATTCCCCAGACCATCTTGTCGACCTCGTCGGCCACCGACGAGGTCACCGCCGAGTTGCCGATGTTGGCGTTGATCTTCACCAGGAAGTTGCGGCCGATGACCATCGGCTCGGTCTCGGGGTGGTTGATGTTGGCGGGGATGATGGCGCGGCCGCGCGCCACCTCGTCGCGCACGAACTCGGGCGTGATCTCCTCCGGAATCGCCGCGCCGAACGACTGCCCCGGGTGCTGGCGCGCGAGCAGGTCGGCCATCTTCTTCCCGGTCGGGCCGGCGGCGCGAAGGGACTCGAGGTACTCGCGACGGCGCAGGTTCTCCCGGATGGCGATGAACTCCATCTCGGGCGTGACGATGCCGCGCCTCGCGTAGTGCATCTGGCTCACGTTGCGGCCGGCCTTCGCGCGGCGAGGCTGGCGCTTGAGGTTGAAGCGCAGCTCGGCGAGCTTGGGATCCTCGAGGCGTTCCTGGCCGTAACGCGAGGTCGGCCCGGCGAGCTCCTCGCAGTCGCCGCGCTCGGCGATCCAGGGTGCGCGCAGCGGCGCGAGGCCCGAGCGGATGTCGATTTTCGCCGTCGGGTCGGTATAAGGCCCGGACGTGTCGTAGACGAACACCGGCGGATTCTTCTCGGCGCCCATGGCTGCGGGCGTGTCGGCCTGCGAGATCTCGCGCATCGGCACGCGGATGTCGGGCCGCGAGCCCGCGACGTAGACCTTGCGCGAGTTGGGCAGCGGCTGCACCGCGGCATCGTCGACGTGCGCGGTGGCGGCGAGAAACTTGGGATTGGCACTCATGGTTCGCTCCAATAGCGTCCGGGAGCGAAGGGGAGGAACTACGTTTCCCTACGTCGGCATTACCCGGACAGGTTCGAAGGGTTTCTCTCACCCGGGGCGCATCCCCAGGACCCCTACGTAGACCGCCAACGCTAGCCCAATCCGGGCGGGCCTTCAAGTGCACGGGTCAAGACCGCGGCGGTATTGACCGCCCGCAGCGGCGTGTATATATTACTGACTGGTCAGTTATTAAATGCCCATGAAACGCCGCCCCAAAAACGAACCGAACCCGCGCTGGAAGCGGCGCAAGGACGAGCGCCCGGACGAGATCCTGGCCGCGGCGCTGCTCGTCTTCAGCGAGCACGGCTACGCCGCCACGCGGCTCGACGACGTTGCGGCGCGCGCCGGCGTCAGCAAGGGCACCCTCTACCTCTATTTCGACAACAAGGCGGAGCTGTTCAAGGCGGTGGTGCGCCGCGCGCTGATTCCCAACCTGGTGCAGGCGGAATCGCTGGTGGCCGCCTTCAAGGGCACCACGCGCGAGCTCATGCAGCAGCTGCTGGAGGGCTTCGGGCGCCTGATGCTCGAATCGCCGCTGTCCGGGATTCCCAAGCTGGTGATCTCGGAGGCCGGCAACTTCCCCGAAATCGCCGAGTTCTACTATGCCGAGGTGATCCAGCGCGGTCACGCGCTGCTGCAGGACATCCTCGAGCGCGGCATCCGCCGCGGCGAGTTCCGCCGCGTGGACGCCGCAGTCGCCTGGCGCGTGGTGCTGGCGCCGCTGATCCTCGGCATCCTCTGGAAGCACTCGTTCCAGCGCTTCGAGGGCGAGCCGCAGCCGGATCGTTACCTGCGGGCGCACCTCGACCTCCTGTTCAACGGCCTGCTGGCGGAGCGCCCGGCGAAATGAAGCGCGCGGCAAACCGCCGGCGGAAAGGAAATCGATGAAAGCCAAGCGCTTGATCGGCGGGGCCGTGCTGCTGGCGGCGGCCGCCGGCGCGGCAACCTGGTGGTGGCTTCAGCGCGGCGGCAACGACGCCGGCAACGCGATCGTGATCCACGGCAACGTCGACATCCGCCAGGTGGAGCTCGCCTTCAACGCCAACGGGCGGCTCACCCGGCTGCTGGTGCAGGAGGGCGACCGCGTCGAGGCCGGACAGCTGTTGGCCGAGATCGACACCGAGCAGCTGCGCCACGCCGTCGCGGAGGCGGAGGCGCGCGTGGCCGCACAGCGCCAAGTGGTGGCGGAGCTGGAAGCCGGCTCGCGGCCGGAAGAGATCCGCAAGGCCGAAGCCGACGTCGCCGCGGCGCGCGCGGACGTCGCCAACGCCACGCGCAATTACGAGCGGCTGAAAGCGCTGGCGCAGAAAAACTTCGTTTCGCAGCAGCAGGCGGACGACGCGCGCTTTGCGCTGGAGGCGGCCGAGGCGCGGCTCAAGGCCGCCAATGAGACGCTGCGCCTGCTGGTGATCGGCCCGCGCGAGGAAGACAAGGCGGCGGCGCGCGCCACCCTCTCCGCGCAGGAGGCTGCCCTCGCGCTGGCACGCCGCCGGCTGGAGGAAGGCGCGTTGTACGCGCCGTCCGCGGGCGTGATCGAGAACCGCATCCTCGAGCCCGGGGACATGGCGTCGCCGCAAAAGCCGGTGCTGACGCTGGCGCTGACCGATCCGCTTTGGGTCCGCGCGTATCTGAGCGAGCCCGACCTCGGCAAGGTGCGCGTCGGCAGCCTGGCGTGGGTTGCCAGCGACAGCTACCCGGACAAGCGCTACGCGGCGTGGGTCGGCTTCATCTCGCCCACGGCGGAATTCACGCCGAAGTCGGTGGAGACGCAGGAAGTGCGCACTTCGCTCGTCTATCAGGCCCGCGTATTCGTCTGCGACGCCGGCGGCGAGCTGCGCCTGGGCATGCCGGCGACCGTGCGCATCCCGCTCGACCAGCCATCGCCGCCCCCGGCGGATCCGTGCCGCGACCGCGCCCAGCCATGACCGCTGCCGACACCGCCATCGACGCGGCCGGCGTCGGCAAGCGCTTCGCCGCCGGCGGACGCGAGACGACGGCGCTCGCGGAGGCGACCTTCCGCGTCGGCGCGGGCCGCGTCACCGGGCTGATCGGGCCCGACGGCGCCGGCAAGACGACCTTCATGCGCCTCGCCGCCGGGCTGCTGGCGCCGGACGCCGGCCGCATCGAGGTCCTCGGGCTCGACGCCACCCGCGACGCGCTCGCCGTGCAAGCGCAGATCGGCTACATGCCGCAGCGCATGGGACTCTACGAGGACCTGTCGGTGCAGGAGACCGTCGATCTCTACGCCGACCTGCAGGGCGTCCCCGCCGCGGAGCGGCCCGAACGTTATCGCGAGCTGATGCAGATGACCGGCCTCGGCGAGTTCACCGCGCGCCTCGCCGGCCGCCTCTCCGGCGGCATGAAGCAGAAGCTCGGCCTCGCCTGCACGCTGGTGCGCTCGCCGCAGCTGCTGCTGCTGGACGAGCCCACCGTCGGCGTCGATCCGGTCTCGCGCCGCGAGCTGTGGGCCATCGTCTACCGCCTGGTGCGCGACGAAGGCATGAGCGTGCTGCTCTCCACCGCCTACCTCGACGAGGCCGAGCGCTGCGACGACGTGGTGCTGCTGCACGAGGGCCGCGTCCTCGAGCAGGGCGGGCCGGGGACGATGAGCGCGCGCGTCGAGGGGCGCACGTTCACGGCGACCGCGCCCGGCATGCGCAGCCGCGAGCTGCAGGCGACGCTCGCCGGGCGATCCGGCGTGGTCGACGCCGTGGTGCAGGGGGATCGGGTGCGGATCGTCGCGCGGGAGTCGGCCGACCCGGCAGCGCTCGCGGACGAGGTCGAGGGACTGCACCTTACCCCGGTGCCGCCGCGGTTCGAGGACAGCTTTGTCGCGAGATTGCAGGGCGAGGCGGGAACCGCGACGTCGCTCGACCTGCCTTCGCCGCCGCGCCCGGCCGGCGGCGAGGACGAAATCGTCATCCGCGTGGAGGGTCTGTCCCGCCGCTTCGGCGATTTCTACGCCGTCAACGACGTGAGCTTCGACGTGCGCCGCGGCGAGGTCTTCGGGCTGCTCGGAGCCAACGGCGCCGGCAAATCCACCACGTTTCGCATGCTGTGCGGCCTGCTGCCGGCGAGCCAGGGCAGCCTGCGCGTGGCCGGCGTCGACCTGCGCACCGCGGCCGCGGCGGCGCGCGAGCGCATCGGCTACATGTCGCAGAAGTTCTCGCTCTACGGCAACCTGACGGTGCGACAAAACCTCGATTTCTTCACCGGTGCGTACGGCCTCAAGGGCCGCGAGCGCGACGAGCGCATCGCCTGGGCGCTCGACGAGTTCGAGCTCGAGGCCCACGCCGACGACGCCAGCGCCGACCTGCCGCTCGGTTACAAGCAGCGCCTGGCGATGGCGTGCGCGCTGATGCACGCGCCCGATATCCTGTTCCTCGACGAGCCCACCTCGGGCGTCGACCCGCTGGCGCGGCGGGAGTTCTGGGGCCGCATCAACGCGCTGGCGCGCGCCGGTGTCACGGTGATGGTCACCACCCACTTCATGGAAGAGGCGGAGTACTGCGACCGCCTGGCCATCATGGCGGCCGGCCGGATCCTGGCGATCGGCGAGCCGGCGGCGATCAAGGCGCGCGCGCGCACGCCGGACGCGCCGGAGCCCAGCATGGAAGACGCCTTCATCCGCCTGATCCAGAACGGCGACGACGGCCGGGGGGCAGGGACATGACGGCAACCGCGCAACCCATGGCGCCGCGCGGGGGCCGCTGGCAGCGCCTGCGCGGGCTGGTGCGCAAGGAGTTCCTGCAGATCGTGCGCGACCCCAGCAGCATCGCCATCGCCTTCCTGATGCCGGCGTTCCTGCTGCTGCTGTTCGGCTACGGCGTGTCGCTGGACGCCGAGAACGTGCCGGTTGCCGTGGTGGCGGAACAGGGCGACGCCGACGCCGCTTCGTTCGCCGCGTCGCTGCGCGGCTCGCGCTACTTCGCGGTGACGCCGATGAAGTCCCTGCCGGAGGCGACGCAGGCCATGCTGGCGGGCGAGGTGGACGGCATCGTGCACCTGCGCGCCAACTTCGGCGAGCGCCTGCGCCGCGACGAGGCCGCGCCGATCCAGGTTCTCGTCAACGGCATCGACGCCAACACGGGGCGGCTCGTCGCGGGCTACATCGAGGGCGCCTGGTCGAACTGGCTGCAGGGCCGCGCCACCGCGCGCGGCCAGGAGCTCGAGGTGCCGGTGAAAATCGAGCAGCGCGTCTGGTTCAACAGCGAGCTCAGGAGCCGCAACTACCTGGTGCCGGGACTGGTGGTGGTGATCATGACCCTGATCGGCGCGCTGCTCACGGCCATGGTGATGGCGCGCGAGTGGGAGCGCGGCACCATGGAGGCGCTGCTGGTCACGCCGGCCGGCGTCACCGAAATCCTGCTCGGCAAGCTGATCCCGTACTTCGTGCTCGGCACCGGCGGCATGCTGCTGTCGGTGGCGATGGCGGTGTGGCTGTTCGGCGTGCCGCTGCGCGGCTCGCTGTGGCTGCTCTGGCTCACCGCGTCGCTGTTCCTGCTGGTGGCGCTCGGCATGGGCCTGCTGATCTCGACGCTGGCGCGCAACCAGTTCGTCGCCGGCCAGATCGCGATCCTCGCCACCTTCCTGCCCGCGTTCCTGCTCTCGGGCTTCATTTTCGACATCAGCAGCATGCCGCCGGTGGTGCAGGGGATCACGCACATCGTCGCCGCGCGCTACTTCGTCGCCATCGTCACGACGCTGTTCCTGGCCGGCGACGTCTGGTCGGTGATCCTGCCCAACGCGCTGGCGCTGGCGGCGATGGCCACGCTGTTCCTGGGCCTGACCTGGCGCAACACGCGCAAGCGGCTGCAATAGAACGCACGATGTGGCGGCGGATCCGAGCGCTGGTGCACAAGGAGTTCCTGGCCCTGTTTCGGGACCGGAAGAGCCGCTTCGTGCTGATCGTGCCGCCCATCATCCAGCTGCTGGTGTTCGGCTACGCGGCGACTTTCGACCTCAACCACATCGCCTACGCGGTGCTCGACCAGGACCGCAGCGCCGCCTCGCGCGAGCTGCTCGCCGCGTTCGACGGCTCGCCCCACTTCGAGCGCGTCGCGACGCTCGACTCGGTGGAGCAGATCGCGCCGCTGGTGGACGCCAAGCGCGCGCTGCTGGTCGTCCACGTCGGGCCGCAGTTCGGCGGCAAGCTGCTCTCCGGCGACCCGGCACCGCTGCAGGTGATCGTCGACGGCCGCAACTCCAACACCGCGGCGGTGGCCGTCAATTACGTGCGCACGATCGTCAACGCCTTCAACGCGAGCTGGCGCGAGCGCCGCAACCTGCCGGAGCCGCCGGCGGAGCTCGTCGTGCGCTCGTGGTTCAACCCCAACCTCGAGAGCCGCTGGTTCTTCATCCCTGGCATCGTCGGCGTCATCACGCTGCTGGTGACCATGCTCACCACGGCGCTGTCGGTGGCGCGCGAGCGCGAGCAGGGCACCTTCGACCAGCTGCTGGTCACGCCGCTGCGGCCGGTCGAGATCCTGATCGGCAAGGCGCTGCCCGGCTTCCTGGTCGGCATCGCCGAGGCGACGCTCATCATCCTGGTGGCGACGCTGTGGTTCCGCATCCCGCTGCTCGGCAGCCTCGTGGTCCTCTACGCCGGGCTCGTCCTGTTCCTGCTCTCCGCCGTCGGCGTCGGGCTGCTGATCTCGTCGCTGGCGGTGACCCAGCAGCAGGGTCTGCTCGGCGCGTTCCTGTTCATGGTGCCGGCGGTGACGCTGTCGGGCTTTGCCACGCCGATCGCCAACATGCCGCCCATCGTCCAGGCGATCACCCTGCTCGACCCCCTGCGCTACTTTCTAGTCATCCTGCGCAAGGTGTTCCTGGAGGGCGTTTCTTTCGACGTGCTGGCGCACGAATTCTGGCCGATGGCGGTCATAGGCGTGGTCAGCCTGACACTCGCCGGCTGGCTGTTCCGGCACCGGATGTACTGACAACAACCGACAACGAACGGGAATGACGATGCTGCAACCCCGATCCGGCACCCGGTCCGCCGCTTTCTGGCTGGCCGCCGCCCTCGCCCTGCCGGCGCTCGCGCAGGACGCGCCGCTGGCGGTAACCCTGCGGCCGTTCTCGGAGCTGGCCGTGTTTCCCGAGCGCGAGGCGTCCGCCGCCGCCGTGAGCCTGAACGAGAGTCGCATCTCGGCCGAGATCACCGCGCGCGTAACGGCGCTGCCGGCCGAGATCGGGCAGGTGGTGCCGAAGGGCGAGGTGGTGGCACGGCTCGACCCGGCGGACTACGAGCTCGCGCTGCGCAAGGCCGAGGCCGAGGTGCAGGCGGCGCAGGCGCGCCTCGCGCTGGCCGAATCGCAGCTCAAGCGCGCGAAGAACCTGCAGGAGAAGAGCTTCATCTCGGCCGAGGCGCTCAACCAGCGCGAGACCGAGCTGCAGGTGGCGCGCTCCGACCTGGCGCTGGCGCGTGCCGGCCTGGATCAGGCGCGCCTGAACCTGGCGAAGACGACCATCCGGGCGCCGTACCGCGCCGTGGTGCTGGAGCGGCCCGGCCAGGTGGGCGAGCTGGCGACGCCGGGCACGCCGCTGCTGCGGCTGCTCGACGCCGACCGCATCGAGGTGAGCGCCGATGTGCAGGCGCGCGATCGCGACTCGCTCGCCGCCGCCCGCGAGATCGCCTTCGTCACCGAAGGCGCGCGCTACCCGCTGCGGCTCGCGCGCATCTCGCCGGCTCTCAAGCGCGAGGCCCGCACGGTCGAGGCGCGGCTGGAATTCACCGGCACGAAGGCGCCGCCGGGCGCTTCCGGGCGCATCGTCTGGCGCGATGACCGGCCGCACGTGCCAGCCGAGCTGGTGGTGAAGCGCTCCGGACGGCTCGGCGTGTTCGTCGCCAACTCGGGCACCGCGCGGTTCGTGCCGCTGCCCGCTGCGCAGGAAGGGCGAGAACATCGTCC
>DATIUV010000049.1:0-5679 GCA_035466595.1 Pelomicrobium sp. | reverse complement strand
CCCAGCGTGATCCCGCCGGGCTCCTTCAGCAGGTTCTTCTGATACATGTTGCGCAGATAGAAGCTGTGCATGGCCGCCGGCATGCGCGTGGAGTCGGAGTTCCAGTGCAGCAGGTCGAACGGGAAAGGGTCCTTGCCCAGGAGATAGTTGTTGACCACGAACGACCAGATCAGGTCGTTGGCGCGCAGCATGTTGAAGGTGGTCGCCATCTCGGCGCCTTCGAGGTAGCCGCGCTCGCTCATGCGCTTCTCGAGCGCCGCGATCTGCTGGTCGTCGATGAACACCTCGAGCTCGCCGGGCGCGGAGAAATCGATCATGGTGGTGAAGAACGTCGCGCTGGCGATGCGCTCCGCCTGCTTGTTCGCCGCCAGCCACGCCAGCGTGCACGCGAGCAGCGTGCCCCCGAGACAGTAGCCGATGGCGTTGACCTGCTTCTCGCCGGTCGCCTTCTCGATCGCGTCCAGCGCCGCCAGCGGGCCCTCGCGCAGGTAGTCCTCGAACGTCATCTGCGCGTGCTCGGCGTCGGGGTTGACCCACGAGATGACGAACACGGTATGGCCCTGGTCGACGGCCCACTTGATGAAGGAGTTCTTCTCCCGCAGATCGAGGATGTAGAACTTGTTGATCCAGGGCGGGATGATCATCAGCGGGCGCTTGTAGACGTCCTTCGTGGCGGGCGTGTACTGCAGGAGCTCCATCAGCTCGTTGCGGAACACCACCTTGCCCGGCGTGGTGGCGATGTTCTTGCCGAGCTCGAACGCCTCGCTGTCCGTCATGCGGATGCGCAACTGGCCGTTGCCGCGCTCGATGTCCTCCAGCAGGTTGTTGAGACCCTTGAGCAGGTTCTGCCCGCGGCTCTTGACCGTCTCGTTGAACACCTCGGGATTCGTCAGCACGAAATTGGTCGGCGACATCGCGTCGATGTACTGGCGCGTGTAGAAATCGATCTTCTTGGCCGCCGGATCCTCGAGGCCGTCGACGTTGGCCACCGTGCTGTGCAGATGGCGCGCCGTGATCAGGTACGACTGCTTGATGTAATCGAACAGGAAGTGGTCTTCCCAGGCCTCGTGCTTGAAGCGCTTGTCGCCCTTTGCGGGCACCGCCACCGGCGCCGCCTCGTGCCCCATCATCCGGAGGAAGGTGCTCTGCCACAGGTTCATGTAGTCCTGCCACAGATTGACGTGGGCATGGGCGAGCTTGATCGGGTCCATCATCAGCTTCGCCGCCATGTCCATGAACGCCTTGGCGATGCCGAGCTCGTCCGCCATGCCCAGGTGGCCGCCCTGCGCCTGGCGGGCGAGGAACTCGGACAGGACCTTGCTCGAACGCTGGGCGATGTCGCTGAAGCTCTGCGCCAGATCCACGGGATCGGGGGCGTCCGGCTTCGGTTGTTCGGTCGTGGTGCTCACCCTGCTACCTCCTGGCACGTGGGACTTGCAAGTGTATTCAAACCGGCAGCGGGCTTCCATGCCCGGCCGGGACGGCCCGGAAGCGATACGCCCCGCGCGCGTCCACCGAGCGCTCGAGCTGCGCCCGCCGCCACAAATAATTGATGTGGGCGACCGCCTCGCCCATCGCAAAGAACACCTGGTGGCTGTCCAGTGCCCGGCGGAAGAGCACCGGGATCAGCTCCGCCGCCGTGCGCGGCTCGGCGCAGGCCGCCAGCAGCTCGGCGAAGCGCGCGTCGTGATGCGCCCGCAGGCCGTCCACGCGCGCGTGCAAGCCGCTGAAGACGCGCCCGTGCGACGGCAGCACCAGCGCGGCGGCCGGCAGCCGGCGGAAGCGGACCAGCGAATCCAGGTAAAGCGCCAGCGGATCGCCCTCGGGCTCCGGACTCCAGACGCTGACGTTGGTGGTAATGCGCGGCAGCACCATGTCGCCGGAGATGAACAGGCCCAGATCCTCGCACCAGAGCGTCGCGTGCTCGGGCGCGTGGCCATAGCCGACCAGCACGCGCCAACCCCGCCCGCCGATGACGACCTCCTCGCCGTCCATGAGGCGCCGGTAGTGGTTGGGCAGGGCCGGCACCCCGCGGCGGTAGACGTCGCCCTTGAGACCCAGCTGGGCGAGCCGCTCGTCGTCCAGACCATGGCGACGGTACAGCTCCACCAGCGCCTGCTTGCCGAAGCCGGCGGCGTTGTCCCACACGGCATGGGCGGTGAGGTACTCGGCCTGCGTCATCCAGACCTCGGCGCCGAACGTCGCGGTGAGCCAGTGGGCCATCCCCAGGTGGTCGGGGTGGTAATGGGTCACCACGATGCGCCGCACCGGCCGCCGGCCGATCACTTCCCGGGCGACCCGCTCCCAGGCGGCACGCGTCTGCTCGCTCGTGTAACCGCAGTCGACGATGGTCCAGCCGTCGCCGTCTTCCAGCAGCCAGAGGTTGATGTGGTCGAGCGCGAACGGCAGCGGCATGCGCAGCCAAAAAACGCCCTCCACCACGCGCAGCGCCTGGCCGGGCTCGGGCACGGCCGCCAGAGGATAGGCAAGGCCAGCCGGCGCCGTGGGTTCAGACCGCTTCTCAAGTGCCGCTTGCGTCATCAGGGAATCTGATTTACGTTTACGTAAAGAGTTCATCCAGCCCTTGACGCCATTCTAGGAGCTTATGCTGCATAACACAATGAATAAGGACGCCTACACCATCACGGAGCTGGCCAAGGAGTTCGGCGTCACCACCCGAACCATCCGCTTTTACGAGGACCAGGGGCTGCTGAGCCCGGCGCGCGATGGTCGCAACCGGGTCTACAGCAAGCGCGACCGCGTCCGTCTCAAGCTCACACTGCGAGGCAAGCGGCTCGGTTTCAGCCTCGGCGACGTGCGGGAGTTGTTCGACCTGTATGACTCCGCCCGGGACGAGGCCGCCCAGCTCAACCACTGCCTGGCCATCCTGGCCAACCGCCGCGCCCAGCTCGAGCAGCAAAAGGAAGACATCGACGCGATGCTGGCGGAAATCGGCGTGTTCGAGATCCACTGCCGCCAAAGCCTGGCCCAGCGGGAACGGGCCGGCAAGCCGGACCGGGTGACGGTGGAAACGTGATCCGGTGGTCAAATTTACGTTTACGTCAAGGTAATGGACACCCTTGCTTTTGAGGTTCCGGACCCGGCCTTCGAGACCCGCGTCCGCTCCAGTTTCTCGCGCCAGGGGATCATGCAGTATCTTGGCGCCGAGCTGACGGCGGTCGCCCCCGGGCATTGTGAGGTCAGGCTGCCGTTCAAGCCCGAGTTGAGCCAGCAACACGGCTACTTCCACGGCGGCGTCATCGGCACCATCGCCGATTCGGCCGGCGGCTATGCCGCGTTCACGCTGATGCCGGCCGATTCCGGCGTGCTGACCGTCGAATACAAGCTCAACCTGCTCGCCCCCGGCGACGGCGACCAGCTCATCGCGCGCGGCGAGGTCATCAAGCCCGGCCGCTCGCTGGTGGTGTCCCGCGCCGACGTGGTGGTGGTGAAGGACGGCCGGGAAAAGCTCTGCGCCACGCTGCTGCAAACCCTGATGACGATGCGCGGCCGCCCTGAGGTCCAGGGCTAGGAGACCGACCATGAAGCCCGCCGACGCCCTGCCCATGACCGAGCTGCCCGGACTCGATTTCGGCCTCGGCGACACCGTCGACATGCTGCGCGAGAGCGTGCGCCAGTTCGGCGCGGCGGAAATCGCGCCGCGCGCGGCGGAAATCGACCGCAGCAACGAATTCCCGCGCGACCTCTGGCCGAAGCTGGGAGCGCTGGGCCTGCTCGGCATCACCGTCGACGAGGACTACGGCGGCAGCGGTCTGGGCTACCTGGCCCACGTCGTCGCCATGGAGGAGGTGTCGCGGGCGTCCGCATCGGTCGGGCTGTCCTACGGCGCCCACTCCAACCTGTGCGTGAACCAGATCCGCCGCAACGGCAGCGAGGCGCAGCGCCGGCGCTACCTGCCGAACCTCGTGAGCGGCGAGCACGTCGGCGCGCTGGCGATGTCCGAGCCCGGCTCGGGTTCCGACGTGGTGTCGATGCGGCTCAAGGCGGAGCGCCGCGGCGAGCGTTTCGTGCTGAACGGCACCAAGATGTGGATCACCAACGGCCCCGACGCCGAGGTGCTGGTGGTCTACGCGAAGACCGATCCGGCGGCCGGTCCGCGCGGCATCACCGCCTTCATCGTCGAGCAGGGCATGGCCGGGTTTTCGACGGCGCAGAAGCTCGACAAGCTCGGCATGCGCGGCTCCAATACCTGCGAGCTGGTGTTCGAGGACTGCGAAGTGCCGGCGGAGAACGTGCTCGGGCCGGTCAACGAAGGCGTCAAGGTGCTGATGAGCGGGCTCGACTACGAGCGCGCGGTGCTGGCGGGTGGGCCGCTCGGCATCATGGCCGCCTGCCTGGACGCCGCGGTTCCCTACGTCCACGAGCGCAAGCAGTTCGGCCAGCCGATCGGGGAGTTCCAGCTCATGCAGGGCAAGCTGGCCGACATGTACACGACGTTCAACGCGTGCCGCGCCTACGTCTACGCCGTCGCCGCGGCCTGCGATCGCGGCCGCACGACGCGCAAGGACGCGGCCGGCGCGATCCTGTACGCTGCCGAGAAGGCTACCTGGATGGCGCTGGAAGCGATCCAGTGCCTCGGCGGCAACGGCTACATCAACGACTACCCGACCGGCCGCCTGCTGCGCGACGCCAAGCTCTACGAGATCGGCGCCGGCACCTCGGAGATCCGCCGCTGGTTGATCGGTCGCGAGCTGTTCGACGAAACGAAGTGAGCGCCTCATCAACCGCCGAGACGCAGGGGCGCAGAGAACGACAAATAGCCGAACGGCTTTTCACCGCAAAGGACGCAGAGGACGCAGAGGACGCAAAGGAAGGACAATGATGATTCTTTCTGTGTTTTCTCCGCGCCTCTGCGCCTCTGCGGTGAGAAAACCGTGATCGAAGGAACACGCCATGCTTAACGACCCCATCGTCATCGTCGGCGCCGCCCGCACCCCCATGGGCGGCTTTCAGGGCGACCTGGCCTCGCTGAGCGCGCCCCAGCTCGGCGCCGCCGCGATCCGCGCCGCGGTAGAGCGCGCGGGCATCGCGCCCGCCGACGTGCAGGAAGTCATCATGGGCAACGTGCTCCCCGCCGGCCAGGGCCAGGCGCCGGCGCGGCAGGCGAGCCTCGGCGCGGGCATCCCGCTCGCCACGGGCTGCACCACCATCAACAAGATGTGCGGCTCGGGCATGAAGGCGGCCATGCTGGCGCACGACCTGCTCGCCGCCGGCACCAACGACGTCATGGTGGCGGGCGGCATGGAAAGCATGTCCAACGCGCCCTACCTGCTGCCGAAGGCGCGCAGCGGACTGCGCCTCGGCCACGCGCAGTTGCAGGACCACATGTTCACCGACGGGCTCGAGGACGCCTACGACAAGGGCCGCCTGATGGGCACGTTCGCCGAGGACTGCGCCGACAAGTACCGCTTTTCGCGCGAGGCTCAGGACCGGTTCGCGATCGCCTCGCTCACGCGCGCCCAGACCGCGATCAAGGACGGCAGCTTCCGCGGCGAAATCGTCCCGGTCACGGTGACGTCGAAAAAGGGCGAGGTCACGATCGCCGACGACGAGCAGCCGCTCAACGCCAACCTGGAGAAGATCCCGTCGCTCAAGCCGGCGTTTCGCAAGGACGGCACGGTGACGCCGGCGAACTCCAGCTCGATCTCGGACGGCGCC
>DATIUV010000048.1:0-1679 GCA_035466595.1 Pelomicrobium sp. | reverse complement strand
GAGCTGCGACCAGATGCAGGGCTACCTGTTCGGCCGCCCCGCCGCGGCCGAAGAGTTCGAAAAGCTGCTGAGGGAGGTCAAGGCCGCCAGCGCGGGCTGAAGCTCGCCCGTTTCAGCGATCGCGGCTGTCTTCTTCCAACGCCCCCGCCGCACCGATCACGTCGCCACCTGCACCCCTTGGAGGACGGTCGGGTTGGCACCCGGCGCGAGTCTTGCATGCAAACCGGGCGTGACAGCCCGCGGCACGCGCATCGAGGGCGATAGGGGCTGGCGCGTAGGGAATCGTCCGAATGGCGCAGCGTTGCGCCATCGACTTAGGGTCAGCTTGGGAGGGGTGCGGTCAGATGGACCGCGCCAGGAAGGCCGCGATTCCTGGATCGCGGCCGCAACGGAGGGAAGGCCATGACATTCGTGCTTGCAGTGCTGGGAACGGCGATGGTCACCGTCATCGTCCCCACCGCCCTGCGCTGGCTCGTTTACCGGCCGGCGAAGCGTTGACCGCAGTCCGCGGCCTTGCGCAACCACGCCGCCGCCGGAATGGCGGCGGCGGGCGCGTGCGTGCGTCGCGGCGCGCCTAGGCGCGGCTGAACCGCCCGCCGCGCTCGCGGCGGAAGAAGCCGGCGACGCGGCCGGCCAGCCCGGCGATGGCGGCGCCGGCCTCCAGCATTGCTTCCTTGATCGCCTGCGCGTGGTCTTCCTGCGCGCGGCGAACCATCTCGTCCACTTCGAGCTGCGTCGGCAGGCGATGGTCGGGGACGACGCGGCCGATCTCTCTCATGTATTCGTACATGTCACGACACCTTGTGCTGGCGGTGGAGGCTGCGGCCGAACTGCTCCAGGGCGCGGATTGCCCGTCGGACGACATTCACCGCCGCGACGACGCCGTCGATGAACTCCTCGGCGATCTGGACGTTGCGTAGCGCCTGCTCACGGTCGCGGCTGCCCAACGGCAGTTCGACGATCCGCTGTTGAAGTTTTTTGCTGCTCTGCATCTTGGCTTTCCTTCGGATTTCCGTAATTCTGCGGTCTCGGCGCTGCTTTCGTTTCAACGCCTTAACTCAAATCATCAGACTCTAATATTATGTGGGTGTTGCATCGCAACAAGCGAAATCTTCTCAGCCGACAGATGAAATGAAGTAATGCGTGCGGGCCTCGTCCGCCTTCACCCGGATCGGCGGACCCGCACCCCAGCCGACGACCTCGCCCATCCCCATGACGGCCCGAACGCTCCGCCGCCTCCACCCCGCCCATCGCGACGACATCGGCGACCTGGTGACGCGCCGGCCTCTGCCCGGCCCCGGCCTCGCGCAGATCGACCCGTTCCTGTTCCTCAACCACCACGGCCCGCAGACCTATGCGCCCGGCAACGTGGGGCTGCCGTTCGGCCCGCACCCGCACCGCGGCTTCGAGACCGTGACGTTCATTCTTGCGGGGGAACTCGCGCACCGCGATTCGGCCGGCCACGAGAGCGTGATCGCGGCCGGCGGCACGCAGTGGATGACGGCCGGGCGCGGCATCGTCCACGCCGAGCTTTCGCCGGAAACGTTCAAACGCCGCGGCGGTGCGCTGGAGATCCTGCAGCTATGGGTCAACCTGCCGGCGCGGCTCAAATTCACCGCGCCGCGCTACGTCGGCCTGCAGCGCGACGCGATTCCCGCGGTCGCGTCGGCGGACGGGAA
>DATIUV010000047.1:0-3462 GCA_035466595.1 Pelomicrobium sp. | reverse complement strand
TCACCGCGAAGCGGATCCGATCTTCCGCGAACACGGGCCGCGCGAACGGGCACAGGTTGAGCCCCACGACCGCGCGCTCGATCCAGCGCCGGGTGGCGGCGACGACGCGCTCGGGGTCGAGTTCTGCCGCCTGCGCCCGGGGCTCGGGTGACGTCATGGCCGCGACGCTCCGGGCGAATCTGTATCAACGTCACGTGGCGCCAGCGGCCGCGCGAAGCTCAACTCGTGGCCGTCGGGGTCGGTGATGTGGAAATAGCGCTCGCCCCAGGCCGCGTCGCGCGGCGGAAACTCCGGGTGCAGGCGGGCGGCGAGGGCGCGGCGATAGAGCGCATCGACATCGTCGACGTAGAAGATCGCACGGCCCCACCAGGACCAGCGCTTCTCCGGGCCCGTGCCGATGAGGTTGAGGTAGCCGGACCCGGCGTGGAAGCTCGTGAAATCCGCAGTTTCGCCGCCGTAGCGCAGCTCGAAGCCGAGCGCGCGGTAGAACGCCACCGCGCGCGCCATGTCGTGGGTGGCGAGGGTGACGGCGCTGATGGATTCGATCGGCATTGGGTGATGCGTCAATGTGGTTTCAGGTAGGCGCCGGCTTGCTCGGGCAGGCCGGCGAAGCAGGCGCGGCGCAGCTCGTCGGGCGGCGGGCCGTCGTAGATGTCGTTCTCATCGAGCGACAGGCTGACGGCGCGGCCGCGGAACGTCCCCTCGCACTGATCGCGCAGGTGGTTGCCGAGCGCGTCGAACTGGCGGAACGCGTGCAGGCCGCCATTGTACGCGTGGAGGTTGACGAAAGTGCGCGCCGGGCGGTGGGTGCGCCAAGGCAGATAGACCGCCGCGTAGTCGCGCACCACGCGTCCGCGCTCGTCGTAGACGTAGGCCTCGACGAAGTGGACCACCTCGGGCCGGTCGCGGTCGTAGTGGATGATCCCGAGCAGCCGCCCGCTGACCGCGTCGACGTAGCGCACCGCGCGCCAGCCGTAGCCCGCGGCGGCCACGCCGTAATAGTCGCCGCGGCTTTCCTCGGTGCGGATCTCGCGGCCGGCGAGCTCGCGCTGCAGCAGCTCGTGGACTTCGCGGCCGAAGCGCGTCCAGCGGTCGTCCTCCGCGGCGGCGGCGAGCGGAAACGCGGCGAGAAGGAGCGCGAAGGACGCGGAGAGCAAGCGATCAGGCATGTCGGATGCGCCCGGCGATCGGGCAGGCCGAGAGGGCGGTTCATCCCAGCATGCCCGTCGCGGGCGCCCCTCCGCAAGCGGCTTGCGCGGGGCAACGCGTAAGGATTCCGGCCGCGGGCACGACAGAGCAAAATAGGCGCACCGTGCGCCTTGCCGCGAATTGCCCGATCACCCAAGGAGCCGAGATGAACCGCCTGATGCCCCGCCAGCCCGTGCCCGACCTGTCCGTGCCCGTCGTCGATGGCCCGCAGTGGACCCTGAACGCGCCGCCGCCCGCGAAGTTCACGCTGGTCGTTTTCTACCGCGGCCTGCACTGCCCGATCTGCCGTACCTACGTGGCCGAGCTGGAGAAGCTGGCGGACGATTTCGCCGCGCGCGGCATCGACGTGATCGCCGTCAGCTCGGACGGCGAGGAGCGGGCGCGGGAGGCGAAGCAGGCGTGGAAGCTCGCGAAGACGCGGGTCGGCTACGGCCTGCGGCTCGACGAGGCGCAGAAGTGGGGACTCTACCTGTCGTCCAGCCGCGGCAAGACCTCGGCCGGCGTCGTCGAGCCGGACGTATTCAGCGAGCCCGGCATCTTCGCGGTGCGGCCGGATGGCACGCTTTACTGGGCGACGGTCCAGACCATGCCGTTCGCCCGGCCGCACTTCAACGAGATCCTGGCGGCGTTCGACTTCGTGGTGAAGAACGACTACCCGGCGCGCGGCGAGGTCGAGCGCGCGCCCGCCTGACGCGCCACCCGCTCAGAACGACCACTCGATCTCGACCTCGTCGCCCACGCGGACCGGACGCTCGTCGGCGCGGGCGACGATCGCGTTCATGGCGAAGCAGACGCCGTCCACCTCTTCCTTGCGCCGGTAGCCGGCCAGCGTCGCCAGCGGCTCGTTGTCGGGCGCGCGCTCGGCGGTCGACTGGTCGGTCGTCGTCACGACGCAGCGGGTACACGGCTTGACCAACCTCAGTGCGGCGCCGCCGACCCGCAGCGCGGCAATGTGGTCCTCGTCGAAGGCTTCGATGCCGTCGATGACGATGTTGGGGCGGAAGCGATTCATCGGCAGCGGCCCCGGCAACCGCGCGTTGAGGTCGGCCAGCGACGCATCGGACGCGACCAGCACCGCGTAGCCGTCGGCGAACGCCGTGGTGGCGCCGGAGTCGCCGGCCCAGTGCGGATCGCTCAGCCGCGGCCGCGAGAAATCGAACCGCACGAGCCGCACGCGCCGCTGCAGGAAGTCGCTGAGCCAGCCCGCCGCGATGTCGCCCTGGTCGATGCCGGTGCAGGAGTCGCGCCAAATCGTCACCGGGCGGCGCTCACCGGGCGCGTCCAGCGGCAGCGACAAGGGCCCCATGCCCGGCGCCGCGAGGCGCAGCGCGTGCGCCCCGAGTTCCACCTGCACCAGCGCCATGCGCGGCAGCACGCGCTGGGTGAGAAACGCGCCGGTCTCGTCGGTCACCAGCCAGTGGCGGTCGTGCGCGAGGCCGGTCGGCGTGATCAGCGCCTCGGTCAGCGCGATGCCGCGGCAGGACTTGATCGGGTAGACGTTGAGCGCGGTGATCGTGGGCATGAGGCGGGGATCGGGGCTCAGCCGGCGGCGACCGGCGCAATCGGCAGCTCGAGGTCGGAAACGGCGCGGGCGATCTCGCGCGCCGCGGCGGGTCGGGCGAAGCCCTTGCGCGTCGTCAGCGCGACGCGCCGCAGGGGCTTCGGCGCGGCGAAGTCGATCGCCTTCACCAGCGGCGTCACGTACTTGGGCGTCAGCGCGGTCGCCGGCAGCACCGAGATGCCCATGCCGGAGGCGACCATGTTGCGGATCGTCTCCAGCGAGTTGCCCTGCTTGCCGGCAGGCGCGGGCCGCGCGAACTCGCGGCAGGCTTGCAGCACCTGGTCGCGGAAGCAGTGGCCGATGGGCAGCAGCAGCAGGTTCTCGCCGTCCAGTTCGTCGATCGCCACCTGCCTGCGCCGCGCCCACGGGTGCTTCGCCGGCACGATGACGCGGAATTCCTCGTCGTAGAGTGGCGTCACCTCGACGCCGGCGGCCTCGAAAGGTAACGCCAGGATGGCGGCGTCGATCTGGCCGGCCTTCAGCATCTGGTCAAGGTTGGCGGTGAGGTTCTCCTCGATCTCGAGCGGCATCTGTGGCGCAGCTGCGCGCAGCGCCGCTACCAGGTCCGGCAGCAGGTAGGGCGCGATGGTATGGATCACGCCGAGGCGCAGCGGACCCTGCAGCGGGTGCTTGCCCTGCTTGGCCACCAGCTTGACGCGCTCGGCCTCGGCCAGCGCCCGGCGGGCCTGCTC
>DATIUV010000046.1:0-1614 GCA_035466595.1 Pelomicrobium sp. | reverse complement strand
GTCACGCACCAGGTGCTGTCGACGCGCGCCCGCGTCGAGCGCATCCGCAGGCTCGGCAATCCCGTGGCGGCGGCGACGGCCGGCATGCTCGGCTTTTTCGAACGCCACGACTCGAAGAAATACGGCGTCGAGGGCGCGCCGCTGCACGACCCGTGCACAATCGCCTGGCTGCTGGCGCCAGGACTGTTCGCGGGGAAGTTCTGCAACCTGTCCGTCGAGACGCACTCGGAGCTGACGATGGGGCACACCGCGGTCGATTTCTGGCACGTGACCGACCGACCGCACAACGTCAACTGGATCTACTCGGTCGATGCGGGCGGGTTCTACGACCTGCTGACCGAGCGGCTTGCCCGCTTCGGGGCTTGATGTGGCAGAGATCGTCGTCGTCGGCTCGGTGAACCTCGATCTCTCCGCCACGGTGGCGCGGCTGCCGGCACCCGGTGAGACGATCACCGGTGCGACGCTGCGCCGGTTCCCGGGCGGCAAGGGCGCGAACCAGGCGCTCGCGGCGCGCAGGCTCGGGGCCGACGTGCGGCTCGTTGCCTGCGTCGGCGACGACGCAGCCGCAGCCGCGGCGCTGGCGTTGCTGCGCGAGGGCGGCGTGGATCTCTCCGGGTTGCAGGTGCTGCCCGGTAGTCCGACGGGCATCGCGCTCATCTGCGTGGCGCCGTCCGGCGAAAATCACATCGTGGTTGCGCCGGGCGCCAACGCCGCGATGCGTCCGGGCGAACTCGAACTCGGGTCGGCCGACGCGCTGATCTGCCAGCTCGAGGTGCCGGGCGAGGCGATCGCGGCTGCGGCGAACGCTTTCGAGGGTTTCTTCTGTGCGAATCTCGCGCCGGCGAAGGAAATCGACGTTGCTGTGCTGCAGCGCGCCGATCTCGTGATCGTCAACGAGACCGAGGCGGCCTGGTACGGGGACAGCCTCGCGGCCTGCACCGGCATGGTTGCGACGACGTTCGGCGCCCGCGGCGCGTCTTTGCGAAAGGCCGGCGCGTTGATCGCGGAAGCGGCGCCGCCTGCGGTGACGGCCATCGACACGGTCGGTGCGGGCGACGCATTCTCGGCCGCATTGACGGTAGCGCTGGTCGAGGGCCAGGAACCCCTGGATGCGCTGCGTTTTGCGTGCGCGGCCGGTGCCGCCGCGGCGACGCGGCCGGGCGCCCAGCCGTCGCTGCCGACGCGCGCCGAGGTCGAGGCGCTGCTGCAGCAGTAGGAGCGGCTCTCGAAGCGCGACCAATCGCCAAGCGAGAAACAAATTCCCGACCGCGAGGTCCCAGTCCATCCTGTCGCCGGCCAGCCAGTTCGGCACGCAGGTATCCGCGTCGATCGCGAGGTCCTGCCTGTGCGACACCATCCAGTCCTCGACGGCGGCATCGTCCGGGACCGGCGTCGGCACCACATAGCGGTTCAGCCTGCGCTCCCGCGGGTCTCGGAACTGCAGCTCGCCGTCCGCCTCTTCCCGCGATGCCATCTGGACTGAGTCCAATGTTTCAGCGGTAACGTGGAGCACGACCTGGTAGCGGTCGGCGGTGGCGTTTTCGCCGGGTTTGCCGGGTTCGCCGTTGAGATAGGACTCGGCGATCCCGGCCAGGGCGTCGGCACGGCGGGCAT
>DATIUV010000045.1:0-7024 GCA_035466595.1 Pelomicrobium sp. | reverse complement strand
AACTTCTATCCCGACGTCGTGCGCGGCTTTGCGCTGGGCGATCCCGCGCCGCTGGCCTGGGCCTTTCCAGCCAATGGCGAAGCGAAGCTGGCCGCGCGCGCCACCGCGTTCTTCGAGCGCATCGAACGCGACGGCACCCTGAAGCGGCTGCTGGATCGCTACTTCGGCCATGTCGACCGGCTGAGCCCGCTCGACGTCGCCGGCCTGCTGAAGAAGCGGCGCACGGTGCTGCCGAACTACCGGCACTGGTTCCACGAGGCCGAGCGCCTGACCGGTATCGACTGGCGCCTGCTTGCGGCGCTGGGCTACCAGGAATCGCACTGGGATCCGCTCGCCACGTCGCCGACCGGCGTGCGCGGGCTGATGATGATCACCGAGGAGACCGCGGACCGGCTCAAGGTAACCAACCGCCTCGATCCGCGGCAGAGCATCCTGGCCGGCGCGGAATACCTGCAGATCCTCAAGGACACGCTGCCGCCGCGCATCGGCGAGCCCGACCGCACGTTCCTGGCGCTGGCCGCGTACAACATCGGCTACGGCCATCTCGAGGACGGCCGCATCATGGCGCAGCGCCTGGGACTGTCACCCGATGTCTGGGTGGACGTGAAGCGCGCGCTGCCGCTGATCGCGCGGCCGGAGCACTACCGAACGCTGCCGCGCGGCTTCGCGCGCGGCCACGAGGCAGTTCAGCTCGCCGAGAACGTGCGCATCTACTACGACATCCTGAAGCGCTTCGAGCCCGGCTTGGCTTCACCGCTGGCCGCGGAAGCGCCGGGCCTGGCCGTCGGGCAGTGAGCCGTGGCGGCTAGGCCGGCGGAATGTGCGTCGCCCCGCCCATGTAGGGCTGCAACGCGGAGGGCACGTCGACACCGCCGTCGGAACGCTGGTAATTCTCCAGGATCGCCACCAGCGTGCGGCCCACCGCGAGGCCCGAGCCGTTCAGCGTGTGCACGAGCTCGGGCTTGCCCTTCTCGTTGCGGAAGCGGGCCTGCATGCGGCGCGCCTGAAACGCCTCGAAGTTGCTGCACGAGGAGATCTCGCGGTAGGTGTTCTGCGCCGGCAGCCAGACCTCGATGTCGTAGGTCTTGGCCGACGAGAAACCCATGTCGCCCGTGCACAGCGTGACCGTGCGGAACGGCAGCTCGAGGCGCCGGAGGATAGCCTCGGCGTGGCCGGTGAGCTCCTCCAGCCCCTCGTAGGAGCGTTCGGGGTGGATGATCTGCACCAGTTCCACCTTGTCGAACTGGTGCTGGCGGATCATGCCGCGGGTGTCCTTGCCGTAGGAGCCGGCCTCGGAGCGGAAGCACGGCGTGTGGCAGACATACCTGAGCGGCAGCTTCTCCAGCGGCACGATCTCGTCGCGCACGATGTTGGTGACCGGCACCTCGGCGGTCGGGATCAGGTAGAGCTTGGGGTCGGCGCCGCGCGGCACGGCGAACAGGTCTTCCTCGAACTTCGGCAGCTGGCCGGTGCCCTTCAGGCTCTCGGCGTTGACGAGGTACGGCGCGTAGACCTCGGTGTAGCCGTGCTCGCGCGTGTGCACGTCGAGCATGAACTGGGCGATCGCGCGATGCAGCCGCGCCACCGCGCCGGTCATCAGCGCGAAGCGCGCGCCGCTGATTTTCGCCGCGGTGTCGAAATCGAGGCCGCCGAGCCGCGCGCCGACGTCGACGTGATCGCTGACCGGGAAGTCGAACGTGCGCGGTGTGCCGACGCGACGCGCCTCGACGTTGTCGTCGGCGGACCTGCCGGTCGGCACGCTCTGGTGCGGCACGTTGGGCACGTTGAGCACGAAATCGCTCATGCGGCTCTGGATGTCCGCCAGGCGCGTCTCCAGCGCCTTCAGCTCGTCGCCGAGGCCCGCCACCTCGGCCATGACCGCGGCGGCGTCCTCGCCCTTCGCCTTCAGCTGGCCGATCTTCTTCGACGCCTGGTTGCGCGCGGCCTGCAGCTCCTCGGTGCGGGTCTGCACGCGCTTGCGCTCCGCTTCGAGGCCGCGAAATGCCTCGGCATCCAGCGCGTAGCCGCGATCGCCAAGGCGTGCCGAAACGGCATCCAGGTTGGTGCGCAGGTAATGGAGGTCCAGCATGGAATGGGTCCTGTCGAAAGGCCGGGCCGTTTCCGCCGCCCCGCGCCAAAAACGCGGCAGTTTAACGGGTTAGCCGTGGGCGCGGTACCCCCGGCGCCGCCCCGCGGACCGGCCCCCGCCAACGGAACCCGCGAAAATGGCCTATGTTAAGAATTGTCAACGCGCCGGTTCGCGCCGCGTTGAGAGACGGCCTCACGGCCTCTTTCCTACCTCAAGGAGATTCCCCATGCGTTTCGCAATCGCTCTTGCGCTTGCCACTACGGTGCTGGTCCTCGCGCCCTCGACCTGGGCCGAAGAGAAGAAGCCGACGCCGGCCGAGCAGCGCGCTTCCATCGACAAGATGCGCGAGGAGACGCTCGCGCAGCTCTACAAGGTTCAGCCCGACGCCAAGGCCAAGATCGCCAAGGCGCCCGGCTACGCCGTCTTCAGCGAGTACGGCCTGACCGTTCTGTTCGTCGGCGGCGCCGGCGGCAAGGGGGTCGCCGTGAACAACGCCACGGGCCACAAGACCTACATGAACATGGGACAGGTCTCGGCGGGCCTCGGTCTGGGCGGCAAGGAGCTGCGCACCGTGTTCGTGTTCAAGACGAAACAGGCGTTCGACGACTTCGTCAACAAGGGCTGGGAGTTCGGCGGGGGCGGCGCGGGCGTGGCTCAAGCCGGCAGCAAGGGCGGCGGCGAGGCCGGCCACGAGGTGATCGGCAAGGCGATGGACGTCTACCAGCTGACCAAGAACGGCCTCATCGCCGAAGTCACCGTCTCCGGCACGAAGTACTGGAAAGACGCCGCGCTGAACTGACGGGCGCTCAGGACCCGCGGCGCTTCCTGCGCGCCGCGTCGTCCAGGGCCCGCAGGTGGGCAAGCTTGTCGCCGATCTTTCCCTCCAGGCCGCGATCGGTGGGCGTGTAGAAGCGCGGCGGCTCGAGCCCGTCGGGAAAGTAGCTCTCGCCCGCGGCGTAGGCTTCCGGCTCGTCGTGGGCGTAGCGGTACTCGCGCCCGTAGCCCAGCTCCTTCATGAGCTTGGTGGGCGCGTTGCGCAGGTGCTCGGGCACCGGCCGCGACTTGTCCCCGGAGACGAACCCGCGCGCGGCGTTGTAGGCGGCGTAGGCCGCGTTGCTCTTCGGCGCGAAGGCGAGATAGATCACCGCCTGCGCCAGCGCCAGCTCGCCTTCCGGCGAGCCGAGTCGCTCGTAGGTCTCCACCGCGTCGAGCGCGATGCGCAATGCGCGCGGGTCGGCGAGCCCGATGTCTTCGGTCGCCATGCGGATCATGCGCCGGCCGACGTAGAGCGGGTCGGCGCCGCCGTCCAGCATGCGGGTGAGCCAGTACAGCGCGGCGTCGGGACTCGAGCCGCGCACCGACTTGTGCAGCGCCGAGATCTGGTCGTAGAACGCGTCGCCGCCCTTGTCGAAGCGCCGCCCGCTGCGGGCCAGCGCGCCCTGCGCGAAATCGAGCGACACGGTGCCCGGCCCCGCCGTCTCCGCCGCCGTCGCCACCTGCTCGACCAGGTTCAGCAGCCGCCGGGCGTCGCCGTCGGCGAGCCCGACGAGCAGCTGGCGGGCGTCCGCGTCGAAGGCAAGCCCGGGCAGCGCCGCCGGCAGCGCGCGATCGAACAGCCGCCCGAGTTCGTCCTCAGCCAGCGACTCAAGCACGTAGACCTGCGCGCGCGACAGCAGCGCGCTGTTGACCTCGAACGAGGGATTCTCGGTGGTGGCGCCGACGAAGGTCACCAGCCCCTGCTCGACGTAGGGCAGGAAGGCGTCCTGCTGCGCCTTGTTGAAGCGGTGCACCTCGTCGACGAACAGGATGGTGTGGCGGCCCGTCTGCTGCAGCGTCTGCTGCGCGCGGCCGACCGCTTCGCGGATGTCCTTCACGCCCGAGAACACGGCGGAGAGCGCGATGAACTCGGCGTCGAACGCCTTCGCCATCAGGCGCGCGAGCGTGGTCTTGCCGGTGCCGGGCGGCCCCCACAGGATCATGGAATGCGGCCGACCGGACTCGAACGCGAGCCGCAGCGGCTTGCCGGGGCCCAGCAGGTGGCTCTGGCCGACGACCTCGTCGAGCGAGGCCGGCCGCAGGCGCTCGGCCAGCGGCGCCGCCGGCTCGCGCGCGGGGAACAGCCCGGCTTCAGCCACCGATCACGTCCGCGCCCGGCGGCGGCGTGAAGCGGAAGCGCGAGGCGTCCAGCTTCGGGTTGCGCTCGAAGCCGGCGAAGGTGAGCCGCGTCGTCTGGCCGAAGCTGTCGGTGAGCTCCATCGCGCGCAACTGCGCGCCCTCGTCGAAGCCCAGGCGCACGCGCTCGAACGTGGTGTCGCGGCTCATCGGCACCGCCTCCACCCACTCCAGCCCACCCTGTGACCCGCTCTCGGAGAGCGTGAACGCCTTTTCGATGTCGTTGCTGCCGGCGAGCAGCGCGGCCGGCGTGCTGCCGAGCGCCTGGTCGAGCGGTCGCACCGTCACCTGCTTGAGCTCCTTGTCGTAGATCCACACCTTCTCGCCGTCGCCGACGATGAGCTGGTCGTAGGGCTTGGCGTAGGTCCAGCGGAAGCGCCCCGGCCGCTCGAACTCCATGGTGCCGGCAGCCTCCTGGATCTTGCGGCCGCGCCCGTCCATGACGGTCTGGCTGAACTCGGAGCGCGCCGAGCGCGTGGATTCGATGAACTGCCGAAGCTTGTCGATGCCCGCCGCGTCGGCGGCGAACGGCGTGGCGACCAGCGCTGCCAGCGCGGCCACCGCAAGGAGTCGTTTCAAAACTTGCGTATCCTCTGCAGGTCTTCCACGACGCCGCCGCGGAACGTGATCACCGTGGTGAACGGGTCGCCGGCGCTGGGAAGATAGGTGTAGGTCTTGATGAAGTTGCTGCGCAGGATTTTCACCGACGAGAAGCCGCGGCCCGCGCGCGGGCCTTCGTTGCGGTTCAGCTCGCCGAGCACGATGCTCTGCTCGTCGACGCCGTCGCTCGACTGGAAGTCCGGCGGGCCGGCGCGGGCGAGGATCTCGCCCTCGGTCATGCCGCGGCGCAGGTTCACGTAGACGTCGAACGCAAGGCCCCGGCCCGTGACGCCGGGCCCCGGCGCGGCCGGCGCGGCCTGCTGCTGCCGGCGCGGGTCGGCCGCCTCCGCCTCGTTCTCAAGCTTCTTGCTCTGCTGCAGGCGGTCGAGCTGACAGCGGATCGTCTGGCAGGCCTCCGGGTTCACCGGAAACGCTTGCTCGTCGACCACCACCTCGGCGTTGACCCCGGCCGGCGGCGTGTCGCCGTAGTGCGTCCTGCCCTGCGTGTCTTTCCACTTGTAGGTGGGCTGAGCCGCGGCGAGGCTTGCCGACAGCGCCAGCAGCACGGCCATCCCGATCATCCTCATGATGCGCTCCACGGTCCTCAAGCTAACGCTAAGACCCTGCCCGGGCCGGAAAGTGCGTCACTCCTCGGCCCGCGCGGGCACCAGCACTTCGCGGTTGCCGTTGGACTGCATGCTGGAGACGAGGCCCGCGCGCTCCATCTGCTCGATCAGCCGCGCGGCGCGGTTGTAGCCGATGCGCAGGTGGCGCTGCACCAGCGAGATCGACGCGCGCCGAGTGCGCAGCACGATCTGCACCGCCTCGTCGTAGAGCGGGTCGGCCTCGGCGTCGCCGCCGCCCTCCCCGCCACCGCCGGCACCCGCCTCGATCGGCTCCTCCAACACGGCCTCCAGGTACTGCGGCGCGCCGTGCTGCTTGAGGAAATCCACGACCCGGTGCACTTCCTGGTCGGAGACGAAAGCCCCGTGCACGCGCTGCAGGTGCGAATGTCCCGGCGGCAGGTAGAGCATGTCGCCCTGCCCCAGCAGCGCCTCGGCGCCCATCTGGTCGAGAATCGTGCGCGAGTCCACCTTGCTGGAGACCTGAAACGAAACGCGCGCCGGAATATTGGCCTTGATCAAACCCGTGATGACGTCGACCGACGGCCGCTGCGTCGCCAGCACCAGGTGGATGCCGGCGGCGCGCGCCTTCTGCGCGAGCCGCGCGATCAGCTCCTCCACCTTCTTGCCGACGACCATCATGAGGTCCGCCAGCTCGTCGACGAAAACGACGATCACCGGCAGCTCCTCCAGCGGCTCCGGATTCTCGGCGTCGATGGCGAACGGGTTTACGAGCGGCTCGCCGGCCTTCTTCGCCTCGCGCAGCTTGTGGTTGAAGCCGGCCAGGTTGCGCACGCCGAACTGCGCCATCAGCTTGTAGCGCCGGTCCATCTCGGCGACACACCACTGCAGCGCGAACGCGGCCTGCTTCATGTCGGTCACCACCGGCGCCAGCAGGTGCGGGATGTCGTCGTAGACCGAGAGCTCCAGCATCTTGGGGTCGATCAGGATCAGGCGTACCTGCGACGGCGGCGCCTTGTACACCACCGACAGGATCATCGCGTTGATCGCCACCGACTTGCCCGAGCCCGTGGTCCCGGCCACCAGCAGATGCGGCATCTTGCCGAGATCGGCGGTCACCGGGTTGCCTGCGATGTCCTTGCCCAGAGCCAGCGCCAGCGGCGAGGCGGCGTCCGCGTAGATCTTCGACGACAGGATCTCCGAGAGCTTCACCACCTGCCGGTGGGGGTTCGGGATCTCCAGGCCCATGGTGGTCTTGCCGGGGATCACCTCCACCACCCGGATGCTAACAACCGACAGCGCGCGCGCCAGATCGCGCACGAGGCCGACGATCTGGCTGCCTTTAACGCCCATCGCGGGCTCGATCTCGTAGCGCGTGATGACCGGGCCCGGATAGGCCGCCACCACCTTCACCTCGACGCCGAACTCGGCGAGGCGCCGCTCGATCAGCCGCGAGGTGTACTCCAGCGTCTCCGCCGCCACCGTCTCACGCTCTTCGGGAGCCGGGTCCAGCAGGTGCAGCGGCGGCACCAGCGAGTCCGGCAGGCTCTCGAACAGCGGCACCTGCTTTTCCTTCTCG
>DATIUV010000044.1:0-7581 GCA_035466595.1 Pelomicrobium sp. | reverse complement strand
CTGAACGGCATTTCGGGGAACAGGATGACGTGCGGGGGGTCGCCCTCCGCGCGCGCCGCCAGGCCCGCGGCCGCGGCGATCCAGCCGGCGTGGCGGCCCATGACCTCGATGACGAACACCTTGGTCGAGGTCTTGGCCATCGACGCGACGTCGAAGCTCGCCTCCATCGTCGACACCGCGATGTACTTGGCGACCGAGCCGAAACCCGGACAGTTGTCGGTGATCGGCAAATCGTTGTCGACGGTCTTGGGGACGTGGATGGCCTGGATCGGGAAACCGAGGGTCTGCGAGAGCTGCGACACCTTCAGGCAGGTGTCCGCCGAGTCGCCGCCGCCGTTGGAGAAGAAGTATCCGATGTCGTGGGCGCGGAACACCTCGATCAGGCGCTCGTACTGCGCGCGGTTCTCCTCCAGCCCCTTGAGCTTGTAGCGGCACGAGCCGAAGGCGCCGCCGGGGGTGTGCTGCAGCGCCCGGATCGCGGCGGCGGACTCCTTGCTGGTGTCGATCAGGTCCTCGGTCAACGCGCCGATGATGCCGTTCCTCCCGGCGTAGACCTTGCCGATCCTGTCCTTGTGCTTGCGCGCGGTCTCGATCACCGCTGCCGCGGAAGTGTTGATGACGGCGGTCACGCCGCCCGATTGCGCATAGAACGCGTTCCGCTTCGCCACGAAATGCCTCCTGCCAGTCGATGAATGGAGTGTACGGACGCTCGAGCCGGCCACTGCCGGCGGCGATTCGCGTGCGCGGCGTCGGTGAAACCCGCCCTCACCGCCACGAAGCGACCTTCGTCCGGCGCGTGGCGGAACGTGCAGGCCGGTCAGGCCAGCGCGGCGAGCACGCGGTTGCGCACGTCCTCGACGCTGCCGACGCCGGAGACCTTGACCACCTTGGGCGCCAGTCGGTCGCCGGTGGCTGCCCACTTCGTATAGTAGTCCACCAGCGGCATCGTCGTGGAGTGGTAGATCTGCAGCCGCTCGCGCACGGTCGCCTCCTTGTCGTCGGCGCGCTGCACCAGCGGCTCGCCGGTGACGTCGTCCTTGCCCTCGACCCTGGGCGGGTTGAACCTGACATGGTAGGTGCGGCCGGAGGCGACGTGGCAGCGGCGCCCCGACATGCGCTCGATGATGTCCTCGTCGGGCACCTCGATCTCCAGCACGTAGTCCAGGCGCAGGCGGGTCCTGCGCATCGCCTCCGCCTGCGGGATGGTCCGCGGGAATCCATCGAACAGGAAGCCGCGCGCGCAGTCGGGCTCGTTGAGGCGCTCTTCCACCAGCCGCACGATGATGTCGTCGGGGACCAGCTGGCCCTGGTCCATGCGCTCCTTGGCGGCCTTGCCGAGCGGCGTGCCGGCGCTGATCGCCGAACGCAGCATGTCGCCGGTCGAGATCTGCGGAATCTTGAAGCGCTCGGTGACGAACGCAGCCTGCGTTCCCTTGCCCGCCCCCGGCGGTCCGAGCAGGATGATGCGCATGGTTATCCTTCCCTGGCGGCAGCTTGCGTCCCTCGCGCGCGCGCGGCTTGTTCTTCGTAGAGCCGGCGGACGTGGCGCAGGTCGGCTTCGGTGTCCACCCCCGGCGCCGCGCCGTGGGCGATCACCAGCATGCTGATGGCAAAACCATGCCATAGCACGCGCAGTTGTTCCAGTGCCTCGGCCGCCTCCAGCGGGGCAGGCGGCAGCCGCGCGAACTGCGGCAGGAAGCCGGCGCGGTAGGCATAAAGGCCGAAATGCCGGTACGCGGGCAGCCCGGCCGGCAGGCCCGGCGCGCCGTCGCGGAAGTGGTCGCGCGGCCACGGGATCGGCGCCCGGCTGAAGTACAGGGCGCGCTGCCGCCGGTCGAGGACCACCTTGACGACGTTGGGATTTTCCAGCTCCTCGCGGCTCGCGAGCGGGTGGCACGCGCTTGCCATCGGCGTGTCGGGGCATGCCTCGAGGTGCGCCGCCAGGTCCCGTATCAGCTCCGGCGCGATGAGCGGCTCGTCGCCCTGCACGTTGACCACCACCGTGTCGTCGGCGAGGCCGCGCTGCTGCGCCACTTCGGCGATGCGGTCGGTGCCGCTGGCGTGGTCCGCGCGCGTCATGCAGGCGTCGAAGCCGTGCTGCCGGGCCGCGTCCATGACGTCCGGGTGATCCGTCGCGACGATGACCGACGCCGCGCCGCTCAGACGCGCGCGTTCCGCAACGCGCGCCACCATCGGCCGGCCGCCGATGTCGGCAAGCGGCTTGCCCGGCAGCCGGGTCGACGCGTAGCGCGCGGGAATGACGACGACGAAATCCACGGTGGCAGGGGCCGGGTCGCGGCGGCGGCCGCGGCTACTTGCGGGCGCGCCAGGTTTCGATTTCTTCCGGCGTCAGGCGCCGCGCCTCCTCTTCCAGCATCACCGGGATGCCGTCGCGAATCGGGTAGGCGAGGCCGGCCTGGACCGAAATCAGCTCCTGCGCCGACTTGTCGTACTGGAGCGCGCCCTTGGTGACGGGGCAGACGAGGATGTCAAGCAGCTTCGGGTCCATGCGTCCGTCCTGCGGTGGCAAGCAAGTGGGGAACGGGGTCGGGGTCGAGCACCGCGTCGACCGGGAGCACCCACACCCGGTCGTCGGCGAAAGACGCGCATTTTAGCGCATCCTTCTCGGTCACGACGATGGCGCGGGCGTCAGGGAGGTCGAGGTCCGCCGGCGCGTAGGGGTGATGGTCCGGCAGCGCGTGGGCGGTCGCCGCGATGCCGAGCGCGGCAAGCGTGGCGAAGAAGCGCCCGGGATTGCCGATCCCCGCCAGCGCGTGCACCTTGCCGCGCGCTGCCACCTCCGCGGGCGAGGCGGTACGGCCCGGCTCACGCAGGTTGTAGAGCGGTCCCGGCACGAGGCGCATGCGAAAGGTCGGCGTCCGCGTCGCCGGCACGGCGCCGTCGCCGTTCACCACGACGGCGTCCACCGTCTCGAGCCGCGACATCGGCTCCCGCAGCGGGCCGGCGGGCAGCAGGCGACCGTTGCCGAACGCGCGCTCGCCGTCCACCACGGCGATTTCCACGTCACGAGCGAGCCGGTAGTGCTGCAGGCCGTCGTCCGCGAGCACGATGTCGCATTCGGGGTGCGCGGCAAGCAGGCCGTGGGCGGCGGCGACGCGGTCGTGGCCTACCCACACCGGGCAACGCGTGCGGCGCGCGATCAGCAGCGGTTCGTCGCCGAAATCGCGCGCATCGCCCGCCGTATCCACTGGACGGGGATGGCTTGCCTGTGCGCCGTAACCGCGGCTGACGATACCGGGGTGGCGGCCCGCGGCGCGCAGCGCGCCGGCGAGATGAATCGTCAGCGGCGTCTTGCCGCTGCCGCCGACCGTGATGTTGCCGACGACGATCACCGGCACCCGCAGCCGGACCGACGCGAACGCGCCGTTGCGGAACAACGCGCGGCGCAGCGCGGTGGCGGCGCCGAATGCCCAGCCGAGCGGGGCCAGCGCCGCGCCGGCGAGCGTCGGCCGGTACCACTGGCGCTCGATCCAGGACGATGCCGCAAAGGAGGAGGCGCGCACGCTCATACCGTTCGCATGGTAGCGGAAAACCGGCGGCGGGCCGGTCGCGGTGGTCCTAATCCCAATCGAAGACGCGGGCCAGCAGTTCGTCGCTGACGGCCGCGGCGAGGCGCCGCTCGTCCCAGAAGGCGCGCCGGCCCGCGTCGCGGCGCGCGCGGGCTTCGGCCGGCGAGCCGGCGATGCGCCGCCACGCGCCCATCACGGCGTCGGCGTCGCCGCAGCGCTCGGTCGCGCCGGCGAGCGTCGCCTTCGGCAACCCGACCTCGGCGCCGAGACTGACGGCAGCGCCGCCGGCCAGCGCCTGCCAGAGCGCGGCGTCGTCGCGCATCGCGAAGTGCGCGCCGGTGCATGCCGCGGCGATGGCCGGCAGCCATTGCGGCGCGTCCACCGCGACGACGGCCGCCGCGGGCAGGGGCTCGCGTTGCCAGTCGCTGAGCCGCGCGGTGCTGTGCCCGTCGTCTGCCGCTGCCCCGGTCACGAACAGGGGGTCCGCGGCGAACGCGTCACGAAACCGCGGAAGAAAGCGCGCGAGCCCGCCGGCGTCGCCATGCCACCACCACAGCCGGCGCTCGGCGCCGCCGGTCGCGAGCGCCGCGAAGTTGGGATCGAGCTGGGCCGGCATCACCAGCGTCAGCAGGTTTGCGGCGGGCGCGCGCGTCGCCGCGTCGCCGGCCGTCTGGTCGTCCGCTGCGGGGTACGTTTGCTCGAACGCGGCGTCCGCCGGCGCCGGGGCGCCGACGACGAGGCGATGACGCACGATGCCGGATTCGCGCGCGAGGTTGGCGCGCGGCGCGCGGCCGGCGCAGATCAGCCCCAGCGGCGCCCGGCGGGCGAGCGCCCGCCGCACGGCTGCCGGGCGGTCGCATGGCGCGTAGCCCCAGCCCGCGAGCGGCATGTCCTCGAGCGGGCGCAGCACATCCGCGTACTCGCGCTCGACCGTGAGCGCGAGGCGCAGGTCGAGCCGCTTCTCGCGCAGCGCGCGCGCAAGCTCGACGGCCAGACGCACGCTGTCGCGGTCGGCGCCCGCGGCGATCCAGACCAGCTTGCCGCCCGGCGCCGGCGGCTTGAGCAGGCCCCAGCGCGCGTTGGCGCGGCCGCGGCGGCCGCCGACGCGATCGCGCAGGTCGGCGAGCAGCAGCGAGGACAGCGAGGAGCCGAACGGGTCGCCGGGCATACGCGGAATACCGGAGTCGTGCTGGCCGGCGCCGGCGCGCGCCGCCGCTACTGCGACGTGCGCGCCTGGGTGGTGAAGGTGATGCGGTTGTAGCCGGCCACGCGCGCCGCCTCCATGACCGTGATCACGGACTGGTGCGACGCCTTGGCGTCGGCGCTGATGACGATCACCGGGTCCTGCCGGTCGCCTGCCGCGCGGCGCAGCGCGAGCGACAGCTCCTGGATGTTGCCGCCGCCGGGCGCCGGCTTGCCGTCGATCACGTAGTTGCCGGTCGGATCGACCGCGACCTCGATGTCGTTGGGCCGCTCCGGCGCTTTCTCGGAACCCGCTTCGGGCAGGTTGATCTGCAGCTCGGAGAAGCGGCTGTAGGTCGTGGTGACCATGAGGAAGATCAGGATCACCAGCAGCACGTCGATCAGCGGAATGAAGTCGATCCGCGGCTCGTCCTTTTCCCGTCCGCGCTGGAAATTCACCGCGAGCCCTCCGGCGCCGGCGCGTTCATGCGCGGCGCTCGCCGGCGAGGATTTCCACCAGCTTGATCGCCTGCTGCTCCATCTCCACCACCATGGCGTCGACGCGGGCGCGGAAGTAGCGGTAGAAGATCATGCTCGGCACGGCCACCAGGATGCCGAAGGCGGTGTTGTAGAGCGCGATCGAGATGCCGTGGCCGAGCTGGATCGGGTTGCTGCCGGTAGGCGTTTGCGAGCCGAAAATCTCGATCATGCCGACGACGGTGCCGAACAGCCCCAGCAGCGGGCTCACGGTCGCGATGCTGCCGAGCGTGGTGAGGAAGCGGTCGAGGTCCTGGCTCGCGAGCCTGCCGGCTTCCTCCACCGAGTCGCGCAGCACCTCGCGCGAGCTCTGCAGGTTCCTCAGGCCGGCGGCGAATACGCGCCCGACCGCGGGTCCGCGCGCGAGCTTGCCCAGCAGCTCATCGGTGACGCCGTTTTTCTTGTACTCTTGCACGACTTTCGGCAGCAGGTCCCGCGGCGCGACGTGCGCGGCGCGCAGCGTCCACATCCGCTCGCCGATGATGGCGACCGCGAACACCGACGCCACGATGAGAAACCAGATCGGCCAGCCTGCCGCTTCGATCAACGCAAACAAGGGGGACTCCCGGACGGGGCGGAAAAAATGGGTGTAACTGTAGCGGGTAGGGAGGGCGCGAACAAGTCTTTCACCGCGCGCGGGACGCGTTGCGCGCGCGAGGATTTCCGTGTCCGCCGCTGCGCGTCGGCCGATCGATCCGCGCATCGCGGTGGTGCCGGGCTGGCGCCGGGCATTGCCGGCGGCCGCAGCAAAAAATGCAGTGGCTTGTCGCGACAAGAACTTTTTCGCTTGTCCACAGAGTCTGTGGATAACTGTGTGGGTAGTCTGTAAAAATGCGGCCTAAGTCGCCCCCGCCGCTGGGATTTTTCTGTCGCGCTCAAAAAGTACGCTTGCCGTTTTTTCGCACAAGAACAGATAGTTACCGCGAATTTACGGCGTCTACGCGGAATTCCGAAGCGTGTTCCGCGTGAACGCCCGTCCCGACGGGCGGGATGTGGATTAAAGGCCTTGTCAAGATGTCGCTCGCCAATCTGCTCGCCGATCCCGCCGCCGTCGTCACGGTGAGCCAGCTCAACCGCTCGACGCGCGCGCTGCTGGAGCAGACCTTCCCCCTGCTGTGGGTCCGCGGCGAGATTTCCAACCTGCGCCGTTATGACTCCGGCCACTGGTATTTCGTGCTCAAGGACGCGGAGGCCCAGGTGCGCTGCGTGATGTTCCGCCATCGCAACGCCTACCTCGACTGGCAGCCGAAGGACGGCGCGCTGGTGGAAGTGCGCGCTCTGGTGACCCTGTACGAGGCGCGCGGCGACTACCAGCTCAACGTCGAGACGATGCGCCGCGCCGGCCAGGGCGCGCTCTACGAGGCGTTCGAGCGGCTCAAGGCCAGGCTCGAGCGCGAAGGCCTGTTCGACGCGGCGCGCAAGCGGCCGTTGCCCGCGTTCGCGCGGCGCGTGGGCATCGTCACGTCGCCCGCGGCGGCGGCGCTGCGCGACGTGCTCACCACGCTGAAGCGGCGCATGCCGTCGCTGCCGGTGGTGCTCTACCCGACGCCGGTGCAGGGCGAGGGCGCCGCGGAGAAGATCGCGGCGGCGCTGGCGGCCGCCGGCGCACGCGCGGAGTGCGACGTGCTGATCCTGTGCCGCGGCGGCGGCAGCATCGAGGATCTGTGGTCGTTCACCGAGGAGGTGGTGGCGCGGGCGGTGGCGGCCTCGCCGCTGCCGGTGGTGGTCGGTGTCGGCCACGAGACGGATTTCACCATCGCGGACTTCGTCGCCGACCGCCGCGCGCCGACGCCCACCGCCGCGGCGGAGATGGTGAGCCCCGACCGGCGCGAGCTGGCCGCGCGCCTCGCCGCGGAGCGCGAGCGGCTCGGGCGGTCGTGGCTGCGCGCGTTGGAGGCGCGCATGCAGCGTCGCGATTTTCTGTCGCGCCGGCTGGTGCATCCGGGACGCCGCGTCGAGCTGCAGCGGCGGCGCCTGGACGAGATTGCACGCCGGCTGCGCGGCGCCGAGGCGCGCAACCTGCGCGTGCGCGGGCAGCGCGTGCAGAACGCCGCCGCCCGCCTCACGGCGGCGCGGCCGGCGGTGGGCCGGCTCGAGGAACGTGCCGGCGCGCTCGGCCGGCGCCTTGCGCGCGGGATTGCCGCGCGGCTCACAAAGGCGCGCGACGACACGAGCCGCCTCGCGCGCCATCTCGAGCATCTCGATCCGCAGCGCGTGCTGGAGCGCGGTTACGCGATCGCGCGCCGCGTCGACGGCGCCGTGGTGCGCGAGAGCCGGCAGCTTGCCGTGAACGAGGAGCTGCACCTCGCGTTCGCCGCCGGCTGGGCGCGCA
>DATIUV010000043.1:0-28878 GCA_035466595.1 Pelomicrobium sp. | reverse complement strand
GGGGGACGAGCCGGTGCCGGCGCAGCCGGCGAGCAGCGCGAGAGCTGCAGCCAGGACGATGGGAGCGATTGCTGCGCGCATGCGCTCGGGTCCTCCGAAAGTCAATCGATGGCGGTGCCGCGGGATGGGTTAGGATGATATTGGGCACCGAATCGGCGGGGCAAACTCGCTCGCGACGGCGGTCGCGTATCCATCCTGGGGGAGGGCAAGCCATGTTTCGACACATCCTGCTGCCAACCGACGGCTCGGACGTTTCCCGGCTGGCGGCCGAAAAAGGGGTCGCCTTCGCGAAGTCGATCGGTGCGCGCGTGACCGCGGTGCACGTCGGCCCGGAGTTCGAGCCGATCGCGTACGACGGCCTCATGCCGGTGGATCCGATCACCGACGAGCAGTTCGCGGAGGAGGCCAAGGCGCGCGGCCAGACCTATCTCGCCAGCGTGGAGCGCAAGGCGCACGATGACGGCGTTGCGTGCGAGACCGTCTACACCACCGGTCATCATCCGTTCGACGTCATCATCAAGACAGCGGAGGAGCGCGGCTGCGACCTGATCGTCATGGCCTCGCACGGCCGGCGGGGTCTCGCCAGCCTGCTGCTCGGCGGCGAGACCCAGCGCGTCCTCACGCATACCAAGATTCCGGTCCTCGTATTCCGCTGAGGCAGAAGGCACGGATGGCAGGCAACCTTCCGAGCCTTGCGATCACGCTCCGGCCTTCCGTTCCGCTCGGGCTGGGGCTGATGGCGCTGCACGCGCTTGCGCTCGGCGCGGTTGCGTGGAGCGGGCTGCCGGCATCCGTACGGCTTGCCCTGGCGGCCGCGGTCGGCATTTCCCTCGCGCACGCCCTCGCCACCCGAGTTTTTCGGCGCGGCGGCAGCGCGGTCGTGGCGCTGCGTCTTTCCACGGCCGGCGAGGTCAGCGTGCAGACGCGCGATGGCGGCGCCTGCACGTGCCGCGTGCGCGCGGAGTCGCTGGTTCACCCGGCGATCGTCGTGTTGCGCCTGGGGTGCGGGCGCCGCGTTCGCACCGTGCTGATCGACGCGGGCAGCGTCGGCTGCGACGAGTACCGGCGATTGCGTGTCATGTTGCGCTGGGGACGCGGCACGCCGCCGACGGCGGGAGCCGGCACCACGCCGGTCTGAGGCCGCTCACGCGGTCTGCTGCAGCATGCGCCGGGGCAGGTTCGGCACCAGCACGGTGTCGGACGCCGTCGGCAGGCTGTCCGGAAAGTCACGACTGAAGTGCAGGCCGCGGCTCTCGTGTCGCAGCATGGCCGACTTCACGATCAGGTCGGCGCAAAGGAGCAGGTTGCGCAGCTCGAGCAGGTCGCTGGTCACCCGGAAGTTGGCGTAGAACTCGTCGATCTCCTCGCGCAGCAGCCGAATGCGGTGGCGCGCCCGCTCGAGCCGTTTGTTGGTGCGCACGATGCCCACGTAGTCCCACATGAAGCGTCGCAGCTCGTCCCAGTTGTGCGAGATGACGATTTCCTCGTCCGCGTCCGTGACCCGGCTCTCGTCCCACGGCGGCAGCGCCGGCTGTGGCATGGGCCCCTGACGCAGGATATCCTCGGCGGCGGCGCGGCCGAATACGAGGCACTCGAGCAGGGAGTTGCTGGCGAGGCGGTTTGCCCCGTGCAAGCCGGTGTGGGCGGTCTCGCCGATCGCGTACAGTCCGGGCAGATCGGTGCGGCCGTTCATGTCCGTCATGACCCCGCCGCAGGTGTAGTGCGCGGCGGGCACCACCGGGATCGGCTGGCGGGTGATATCGATGCCGAACTCCCGGCAGCGCTGCAGGATGGTGGGGAAGTGCTCCTCCAGGAAGCTTGCCGGCTTGTGGGAGATGTCGAGGTATACGCAGTCGAGGCCGCGCTTCTTCATCTCGAAGTCGATGGCGCGGGCGACGACGTCGCGCGGCGCGAGCTCGGCGCGCGCGTCGTGGGCCGGCATGAAGCGGGCGCCTTCGGGCAGCATGAGCAGGCCGCCTTCCCCGCGCACCGCCTCGCTGATCAGGAACGATTTCGCGTGCGGGTGGTAGAGACACGTGGGGTGGAACTGCACGAACTCCATGTTGGCGACGCGGCAGCCGGCGCGCCAGGCCATGGCGACGCCGTCGCCGGTCGCCGTGTCCGGGTTGGTGGTGTAGAGGTAGACCTTGCCCGCACCGCCGGTCGCCAGCACGACGTGGTCCGCGGCCAGCGTCACGACCTTCCCGGCGTCGCTGTCGAAGACGTACACGCCGAGGCAGCGCGACCCGGGCAGGCCGAGCTTGCCGGTGGTGAGCAAATCCACGGCGACGTGACGCTCGAGCAACGTGAGGTTGGGGTGCTGGCGCACCTTGCCTTCGAGGGTCGTCTGCACCGCGCGCCCGGTGGCATCGGCGGCATGGATCACCCGCCGCACGCTGTGGCCGCCCTCGCGCGTCAGGTGATAGCCGAGATCGCTGGAGGCATCGCGCGTGAACGGCACCCCCTGGGCGATCAGCCATTCGATGGCCGGCCGGCCGCGCTCGACGACATAACGCGTCATCATCGCATCGCAGAGCCCGGCGCCGGCCACCAGCGTGTCGTTGACGTGCGCCTCGGCCGAATCCTCGCTTGAAAGCACGGCGGCAATGCCGCCCTGGGCCCAGCTGCTGGCGCCGTCCAGCAGTTCCTGTTTGGTGACCAGCCCCACGCGCCGCGTGTCGGCCAGATGCAGGGCGGCGGTCAAGCCGGCGAGGCCGGTGCCGATGATCACCACGTCGAAACGGCGCATGCGAGTCCTTTCACGGGGCGCGCGGCCCGGATGTCGGGGAAAATCGGGACCGGCGTCGGATGAGCCCGAGGTCGCGAGTCGACGGCCACGCTTGCCAGCCCGGCGAGCAGCACGGGGCCGGGGCATTCTTCGTCGGCAAGGCGGCAGAATGCGATCCCTGCGACGAGCGGGCACCCGAGCCGGGGCGCGAATGCCGCCTTGGCCCGGACTCGAACTTACCTGCCGCACGGTGGTCTTTGGCCTTGGTGGGCGGCGGGCCGCGGGTCCGGGGACGATGCCGGATTGGGGTATAATTCCGGCCGCCGCGCCGCCATGGCGCGGTTTTGTTAAACGCCACGACGACATCGTCCAGGATTAAACAACCGCCCATGGGAGACCGGGAGATCGACCAGCAGTTGGTCGAGCGCGCGCAGCGTGGCGACAAGCGGGCGTTCGACCTCCTGGTGTCGAAGTATCAGCGCAAGCTGGCCCGGCTGCTGTCCCGTTTCATCCGGGACCCGGCGGAGATCGAGGACGTGGCCCAGGAGGCTTTCATCAAGGCCTACCGGGCGCTGCCCTCCTTCCGCGGTGACAGCGCGTTCTACACCTGGCTCTACCGCATCGGCATCAATACCGCCAAGAACTACCTGGTCGCCATGGGGCGGCGGGCGCCGACCTCCACCGAGTTCGACAGCGCGGAAGCGGAAACTTTTGACGATGCGGATCACCTAAGGGATGTCAACACGCCCGAGGCGGAGCTGCTCAGCAAGGAAATCGCCGAAACCGTGAATGACTCGATGGCGGGGCTGCCGGAGGAACTGCGCACGGCCATCACCCTGCGGGAAATCGAGGGTTTGAGTTACGAGGAAATCGCGACGATCATGAACTGCCCGATCGGAACGGTGAGATCGCGCATATTCCGGGCCCGCGAGGCGATCGCCGAGCGCCTGCGCCCGCTGCTCGGAACCAGCAAGGACACGAGGTGGTGACGTGAACGAACGACTATCGGCTTTGGCGGACGGCGAACTGGAGGACTTCGAGGCGCAGGCGCTGATGAAGCGGATGCCCTCCGATGCCGACCTGATGCGGGACTGGGCGATCTATCACGTGATCGGCGAGGCTCTGCGCCAGGAACGCACCTATCGCATCGACATCGTCGGCGTCGTCGGTAGGCGCCTGGCCGAGGAGCCGACCGTGCTGGCGCCGAGGCCGGTGCGGCGGAAGCGCCTGCAGGTTTACGCCCTGTCGGCGGCGGCATCGGCGGCGGCGGTGGCGATGGTGGCATGGGTGATGCTGCAGGGTCAGCCCCCCGCAACCATGGCGCCCATGGCCCAGGGTCCGGCGGCGGTGGTGGCGGGGTCCGCCGGCATCCCGGTGGCGACGCCGGTCAACGCGGCCATGGATGACTACCTGCGCGCGCACCAGGAATACTCCCCCAGCACCCAGATTCTCGGGGTCGCTCCCTACATCCGCACCGTTTCCGGCGAATCCGGGAGAGATCCGCGTCGATGAAGCGCAAGGCCTGGGCGGCGTCGCTGGCGCTGATCGTGGCACTGCCGGCGGGCGCCGAGCCGTCGGCCGGCCAGGATGGCGTCGCCTGGCTCCAGCGCATCGCGACTGCCGCGCGCGAGGTCAACTACCAGGGAACCTTCGTCTACCAGTACGGCGACCACGTCGAAACCTCGCGCATCATCCACCTGGTCAACGAGACCGGCGAGCACGAGAAGCTGGAGGCGCTGGACGGCCCGCCGCGCGAGATCATCCGCAGCAACGACACCGTTCGCTGCTACCTGCCGGCGGACAAGACGCTGAAAGTGGATCGCCGCAAGGCGCGGCAGGCATTCCCGGCGCTGCTGCCGGAGCAGATCAGTTCGCTGCAGCAGTACTACCGCATCCGGATGGTCGGCACCGAGCGCATCGCCGGCCACGATACCCAGGTGCTGGCCCTGGAGCCGAAAGACGGCATGCGTTACGGCTACCGGCTGTGGGCGGAAGCCGGCTCCGGCCTGTTGCTGAAACGCGCCATGCTCGACGACTCGCAGCGCTCGGTGGAGCAGATCGCATTCACGCAGGTCGAAATCGGCAAGCCGATCGATCCGGCGCTGCTCAAGCCGCGTTTCGAGGCGCGCGTGGCGGAGTGGAGCCGCCGCGAAAGCGGGGAGACGGAAGCTGCCGGGGCAAAGCCTTCCGCATCGGGCTGGAAAGTGGGGGACCAGCCACCGGGGTTCCGCAAGGTGCTGGAGACCAGGCGGCAGCTCGCGGGCAAGGCCCATCCGGTCACCCATATCATGTTCTCCGACGGCATGGCGGCGGTGTCCGTGTTCATCGAGCCGGTCGGCGCCCGCCACCCGCCGCTGCAGCATTTGTCGAACCAGGGCGCTCTCAACATCTATTCGCGCGAGGTAGATTCCCATCTCGTCACGGTCGTCGGCGAGGCGCCCGCCGCGACCGTCATGAAGATCGCCAACTCCGTCGCCCGGGAGGCGCGCTAGCCGATGCTGGAAACGCTTGCGCGAGTGGTCGAGATTCGGCCCGGCGGAGCCGTCGTGGAAGTCCTCGGCCGCGCAGGCTGCGGCCAGTGCGCGCCGGGCGGATCATGCGGCTCGGGCATTCTGACCCAGATCTTTCCGCTGCGCGCGCGGCGTTTCCTGGTGGAGGATCCGGTCGGCGTGCGCCCCGGCGACGAGGTCGTGATCGCCGTCGACGATGGCATGCTGTGGCGAGGCTCTTTGACCGTTTACGCGCTGGGGCTGGCGGGGGTGCTCCTGGGTGCCCTTGGCGGCGGCTGGCTGCTGCCCTGGGCGGCCGACGGTGCGGCTGCAGTGGGCGCGGTGCTGGGCCTGGCCGGTGCTCTGGCCCTGATCCGGCGCATGTCCACGCGCCTTCCCGCCGTTCTGCCCCGCGTGGTTCGCGCCGGTGCAGCCGCTGCGGTATCCTTCCAGCGATAACTTCTCACAGGTGGTCCGTTCCATGGCTTTGCGCAATGCCGTCGCGGCCGTTGCCGCGCTGTTAATGGCCTTTCCCGTTCTCGCCCGCGACCTGCCGGACTTCACGGTGATCGCGGAGCGGCAGGGCGGCTCTGTCGTCAACATCAGCACGACCCAGAAGGTTTCGGAGGGCCGCGGCCTGCCGCAGCTGCCGAACATTCCCGAGGACGATCCGTTCTACGAGTTCTTCCGCCGCTTCATTCCGAACGTCCCCAACGTGCCGCGGGAGTTCCAGTCCCGCTCGCTGGGCTCGGGGTTCGTCATCAGCGGCGACGGCTTCATCCTCACCAACGCCCACGTGGTGGAGGGCGCCGACGAGATCGTCGTCAAGTTCACCGACAAGCGCGAGTTCAAGGCCAAGGTGGTGGGCGCCGACAAGCGCACCGATGTCGCGCTGATCAAGATCGACGCCCGCGGGCTGCCGGCGGTGAAGTTCGGCGACCCTACCCGGCTCAAGGTCGGCGAGTGGGTGGTGGCCATCGGCTCGCCGTTCGGCTTCGAGAACACGGTCACGGCGGGCATCGTCAGCGCCAAGGGCCGCTCGTTGCCGCAGGAAAACTTCGTGCCCTTCATCCAGACCGACGTCGCGATCAATCCCGGCAACTCGGGCGGGCCGCTGTTCAACCTCGACGGCGAGGTGGTCGGCATCAACTCGCAGATCTACAGCCGCACCGGCGGCTTCATGGGGCTGTCGTTCGCGATTCCCATCGACGTCGCCATGGACATCGCCAATCAGCTCAAGGCAAGCGGCAAGGTCCGCCGCGGCAAGCTCGGCGTCGTCATCCAGGAGGTGACCAAGGAGCTGGCGGAGTCGTTCGGGCTGGAGAAGCCCGGCGGCGCCCTGATCGCATCGGTGGAGAAGGGCAGCCCGGCGGAAAAGGCGGGGCTGCAGGTGAGCGACATCATCCTCAAATACGACGGCAAGAGCGTGGAGTCATCGAGTGATCTGCCGCGACTGGTCGGCGCCACCAAGCCTGGCTCCCGCGTCAACGTCCAGGTCTGGCGCAAGGGCGCCATGAAGGACGTGCAGATCACGGTGGGCGAGCTCAGCGAGGATGCCACGGCGCGGGGGCCGTCGACGCCGGAGAGTGCGGGCGCCGCGGCTGACCGGCTCGGGCTCGTGGTCAAGGACCTGGACGCGGAGAAGAGGAAGGAACTCGGCGTGCGTCAGGGCGTGCTGGTGCAGGACGTCAAATCCGGCCCCGCCGGCCGCGCCGGCATCCGTCCCGGCGATGTCATCCTCGGCGTCAACAACCAGGACGTCAAGGACGCGGCGCAATTCCGCGAGATCGTGCAGGGGCTGGAGAAGGGCCGCAACGCGGCGCTGCTGGTGCGGCGCGGCGACACGACCACCTTCATCACGGTCAAGATCGATGGCTGAGGGGCCGCGGCTGACCGTCTACAGCCGCGCCTACTGCCATCTCTGCGACGACCTGCTGGCCGCGCTCGTGCCGCTGGCGCAGCGCGCCGGTGTCGCGGTGGAGATCGTGGACGTTGACAGTGACGCCGGCCTCGAGGCCGCCTACGGCGACAAGGTGCCGGTGTTGATGGCCGGCGAGCGCGAGATCTGCCATTACCACCTCGACCGCGCCGCGCTGGATGCATATCTCGCCGGAATCGGATAAAATCGCGGCTTTTTGAAGGACTTGGGGCGCGCTCGACGTGCCCCTTTTGCCGTTTCGCGCCGCCTCCCGCGCCGTTCCTTGCCCCCGCGGGTCAGCCCGCCCCGGCACCCCGACCGCCGAATGCAGCACATCCGCAACTTCTCGATCATCGCCCACATCGATCACGGCAAGTCGACGCTGGCGGACCGGTTCATCCAGACCTGCGGCGGCCTGTCCGACCGCGAGATGGACGAGCAGGTGCTGGATTCGATGGACCTGGAACGCGAGCGGGGCATCACCATCAAGGCGCAGACCGTCGCCCTCGACTACACCGCACGCGACGGCCAGCGCTACCAGCTGAATCTCATCGACACGCCCGGCCACGTCGACTTCTCCTACGAGGTGTCGCGCTCGCTGGCGGCCTGCGAGGGCGCGCTGCTGGTGGTCGACGCCTCCCAGGGCGTCGAGGCGCAGACGGTGGCGAACTGCTATACGGCGACCGAGCAGGGCGTCGACGTGGTGCCGGTCCTGAACAAGATCGACCTGCCTTCGGCCGAGCCGGAGCGCGTCATCGCCGAGATCGAGGACATCATCGGCATCCCGGCGAAGGACGCGCTGCGCTGCTCGGCGAAAACCGGGGAGGGCGTGCAGGACGTGCTCGAAGCGATCATCGCGCGCGTGCCGCCGCCGCAGGGCGGTCCGACGGCGCCGCTGAAGGCGCTCATCATCGATTCCTGGTTCGACAACTACGTCGGCGTCGTCATGCTCGTGCGCGTGGTGGACGGCGTACTGCGGCCCAAGGACCGCATCCGCCTGATGTCCACGGGCGCGGAGTACCTCTGCGAGCAGCTCGGCGTATTCACGCCGAAGTCCCGCAGCCGCGATCAGCTCGCGGCCGGCGAGGTGGGCTTTCTCACCGCCGGCATCAAGGAGCTGACCGCCGCGCGGGTCGGCGACACCGTGACGCTGGCCGAGCGGCCGGCGGCGAAGGCGCTGCCCGGCTTCAAGGAGATCAAGCCGCAGGTATTCGCGGGCCTGTATCCGGTCGAGGCCAACGAGTACGACCAGCTGCGCGACGCGCTGGAGAAGCTGCGGCTCAACGACGCCTCGTTGCGCTTCGAGCCGGAGACGTCGCAGGCGCTGGGTTTCGGCTTCCGCTGCGGCTTCCTCGGCCTGCTGCACATGGACATCGTCCAGGAGCGCCTCGAGCGCGAATACGGCATGAACCTGATCACCACCGCGCCGACCGTGGTGTACCAGGTCGCCCTGCGCGAGGGCACGGTGATCGAGGTGGAGAATCCGTCCCGGCTCCCGGAGCCGGGCAAGATCGAGGAGATCCGCGAGCCGGTGATCACGGCGACGATCCTGGTGCCGCAGGACTACGTCGGCCCCGTGATGACGCTTTGCAATCAGAAGCGCGGGATCCAGCGCAACATGCAGTACCTCGGCCGCCAGGTGATGCTGACCTACGAGCTGCCGCTCAATGAGGTGGTGATGGACTTTTTCGACCGTCTCAAGTCCGCCAGCCGCGGCTACGCCTCGCTCGACTACGACTTCAAGGAGTACCGCGCGGCGGACCTGGTCAAGCTGGACATCCTCATCAACGGCGACCGCGTCGACGCCCTGTCGGCGATCGTGCACCGCGCGAACGCGCAATTTCGCGGCCGCGAGCTGGCGGCGAAGATGCGCGAGCTTATCCCGCGCCAGATGTTCGACGTCGCCGTCCAGGCCGCCATCGGCTCCCAGATCATCGCCCGCGAGACCATCAAGGCGCTGCGCAAGAACGTCCTGGCCAAGTGCTACGGCGGCGACATCACGCGCAAGAAAAAGCTGCTGGAGAAGCAGAAGGCGGGCAAGAAGCGCATGAAGCAGGTCGGCAACGTCGAGATTCCGCAGGAGGCGTTTCTCGCCGTGCTGCGGGTGGAGGGCAAATGAGCGGACTTGGAGAGCGCGCGTGAACTTCGCCCTCATCATGCTGCTGCTGCTGGCCGTGACCGGTGGCATCTGGCTGTTGGACAGCCTGTGGCTGCGCCGGCACCGCGATCCCGAGGCCAAGGAGCCCTGGTGGGTCGAGTACCCCAAGAGCTTCTTCCCGGTGATCCTGCTGGTTTTTGTGCTGCGCTCTTTCCTGGTGGAGCCGTTCAAGATCCCGTCGGGCTCGATGATCCCGACGCTGCTGGTGGGGGACTTCATCCTCGTCAACAAATTCACCTACGGCATCCGCCTGCCGGTGATCAACGTCAAGGTGGTGCCGATCAACGACCCGCAGCGCGGCGACGTGATGGTTTTCCGTTATCCCGAGAACCCGTCCCTCGACTACATCAAGCGCGTCGTCGGGCTGCCGGGCGACGAAGTGGTCTATCGCGACAAGCAGCTGGCGATCAACGGCAAGCCGGTCCAGCTCAAGCCCGACGGCGAGTTCGGCTACGTCGAGGGCGGCCTCGAGCTGGTGCGCGCAAAGCGCTTCCAGGAAGCCCTCGGCCAAGCCGACCATGCGGTGCTGATCCAGCCCAGCGCGGCCAGCGTCCAGCTGGGCGGCGTGCGGGAGTTTCCGTTCCGCGAGAATTGCTCCTACAATGATTCGGGACTTCGCTGCAAGGTGCCCGCCGGCCATTACTTCGTGATGGGTGACAACCGCGACAGCAGCAGCGACAGCCGGTACTGGGGCTTCGTGCCCGACGATCACATCGTCGGCAGGGCGTTTCTGATCTGGTGGAACTTCGGCAACTGGAACCGGATCGGGACCGCCATCCGCTGACAGCGGCGGGATCCGGGTGCAGCAACATTAACGGGAGGCGTGATGTTCAAGCAAAAGGGAGTCAGCCTGGGCGGATTCCTGGTGGTCTGCGTCGTGCTGTTCTTGGGCGCGCTGCTGGCGTTCAAGGTCATACCGCCGTACATGCAGTTCCTCAACATCAAGAAGAACATGACGGCGACCGTGCGCGACCCGACGCTGCAGGAAGCATCGCCGGCGCAGATCCGCAGCGCCTACGCCAAACGCGCTGACATCGACAACGTGACGGTGATCGACGAGAAGGACATCGAGGTCAGCAAGGAAGGAGGCAGCCTGGTCCTGTCGACGGCCTACCAGGTGAAGGTGCCGTTGGTGGCGAACGTGAGCCTGCTGCTGGATTTCAACTACTCGACCCGCTAGGCACGGCGGGACGGTTCAATGCCGGCGACATGGACGACGCGGTTCTGGCCCGCCGACTGGGCTACCTGTTCCGCGACCGGCGCCTGCTGCGCCAGGCGCTGACGCACCGCAGTCACGGCGTTCCCCACAACGAGCGGCTCGAGTTCCTCGGCGACGGCGTTCTCAACCTCGCGGTGGCGGTCCTGCTGTTCGAGCGCCTCGGCGAGGCCTCGGAGGGAGCCCTTTCCCGGCTGCGCGCGAACCTCGTCAACCAGGAGACGCTGGCGGCGGTGGCCGGCGAGATGGGGGTCGGCGCCCACGTGCGTCTCGGGGAGGGCGAACTCAAGAGCGGCGGCGCGGCGCGGCCGTCGATCCTGGCCGATACGGTGGAGGCATTGCTCGGCGCCATCTATCTCGACGGCGGCTTCGGCGCGGCGCTGGATGTCGTGCGCGCCCTGCTCGGGCCGCGGGTCGCCGCGGCCGACACCCGGGACGTGGGCAAGGACCCCAAGACCCGCCTGCAGGAGCTGCTGCAGGGGCGGCGTCTGGGGCTGCCCAAGTACCAGCAGCTGGCGGCACGCGGCCAGGCCCATGCCCAGACGTTCGAGGTCGAGTGCCTGGTCGAGGCGCTTGGCTTGCGCTGCTCCGGCGAGGGCAGCAGTCGCCGGCGTGCCGAGCAGGAGGCGGCCCGGCGCATGCTGGCCCTGATGGATCTGCCCCATGCAAACGCAGACGCCGGCTGAAGCGCACCGTTTCGGCTACGTGGCGCTGCTGGGGCGCCCCAACGTCGGCAAGTCGACGCTGCTCAACCGCCTGGTCGGGCAGAAGCTCAGCATCGTTTCGAACCGGCCGCAGACGACGCGCAGCGCGGTTCGCGGCATCGTGACGCGCGCCGACGCCCAGGCGGTCATCGTCGACACACCAGGATTCCAGACCCAGCATCGCAGTGCGCTCAACCGCGCCATGAATCGCAGCGTGACGCAGTCGCTGGCCGGGACTGACGCCGTGTTGTTTGTGCTGGAAGCGCCGAAGCTCACCGCCGAGGACTGCCGGGTCCTCGAGCTGCTGCCCGCCGGCGTTCCGGTGGTGGCGGCGGTCAACAAGATCGACCGGCTGGCGGACAAGGGCCAGCTGCTGCCGCTCATGGAGACGCTGGCGGCGGCCCATGCCTTTGCCGAGATCGTGCCGGTAAGCGCCGAGCGCGACCTGGGGGTTGAGGAACTGCTGACGGCGCTCGTAAAGCACCTGCCGGAGGGCGAACAACTGTACGCGCCCGACGAGATCACCGACGCCAGCGAGCGCTTCCTGGCGGCCGAACTGATCCGCGAGAAACTTTTTCGCCTGCTCGGCGAGGAGCTGCCATACGCGTCATCGGTGGCGATCGAAAGCTTTCGCGACGAGCCGGGGCTCAAGCGCATCCACGCCGTGATCTACGTCGAGAAGGCGTCGCAGAAGGCGATCGTCATCGGCCGCGGCGGCGAGAAGCTCAAAGACGTCGCGACCCGCGCACGCCTCGAGATGGAGCGGCTGTTCGGTACCAAGGTGTTCCTCGAGGTGTGGGTCAAGGTGCGGGGCGGCTGGCGCGACGACGAGCGCTGGCTGCGCAGCCATGGCCTCGAGGGGGAAGGGTGAGCGCGCGCGCGGAGCCCGACGCGGGCTACCTTCTGCATACGTATCCGTACCGGGAAACCAGCCTGCTGCTGGATACCCTGACCCGGCTCCACGGGCGCGTGCCGATGATCGCCAAGGGCGCGAAGCGGCCGCGCTCCCAGCTGCGCGGCCAGCTGGTGCCGTTCCAGCCCATGCTGCTGGCATGGACCGGCAAGGGCGAGGTCAAGACGCTGATGCGGGCCGAATGGCAGCGGGTGGAGGCGCCGCTCGCGGGCCAGGCGCTGATGTGCGGGTTTTACCTGAACGAACTGCTCATCCGGCTGCTCGCCCGCGAGGATCCCCACGAGCAGCTGTTCGATCACTATCAGGAGGCGCTCGCGCAGCTGCGGAGCAGCGACGATCCGGCACCGGTTCTGCGGCGCTTCGAAACCACCCTGCTGCAGGAGCTCGGCTACGCCCTCGTCCTGGACCGCGAAGTGGAGACGGACGCCGCCATCGATCCGTCGGGCCTTTATACTTACGCGCTCGACCGCGGGCCGCTGCTCGCGGCGGAGGCCGATCGGGAGGAGCTGGCGGTAGCGGGCAAGACGCTGCTCGACATGGCGGCCGGCCGCTACGACGACCCTGCCACCCTGCAGCAGAGCAAGGCGCTGATGCGGGCCCTGATCACCCATTACCTCGGCGGACGCCCGCTGCATTCCCGCCAGCTGCTGAAGGAGCTGCAACGGCTGTGATCGAGCTCGGCGTCAACATCGACCACGTGGCGACCCTGCGCCAGGCGCGCCGCACCTACGAGCCGGACCCCGTATGGGCCGCGGTCGAGGCGCACCTGGGAGGCGCCGACGGCATCACCGTGCACCTGCGCGAAGACAGACGCCACATCCAGGACGCCGACGTGCGCCGCCTGCGCGAGCTCACCCACATCAAGCTCAATCTGGAAATGGCGCCGACCGACGAGATGGTGGACATCGCCTGCAGCCTGCGACCGGAGATGGCGATGCTGGTGCCGGAGGGCCGCCAGGAGATCACCACCGAGGGCGGACTCGACGTCGCCGGCCAGGAGGCGGATCTGCAGCGCAAGGTCGCGCGGCTCGCCGAGGCCGGCATCGTCGTCAGCGTTTTCATCGACCCCGATCCGCGGCAGGCGGAAGCGGCGGCGCGCGTGGGCGCGCGCGTGTGCGAGGTCCACACCGGCCCGTATGCGCACGCGTTTCACGCCCGCGGGCGCGACGCGGAGGCGGCTCCCGTGGCGGCGGAGCTGGAGAAGCTCGCCCGCGCCGGCGATGCGATTCGCAGCCTCGGCATGCGCTTCAACGCGGGGCACGCGCTCAACTACGCCAACGTGCGGCCCGTGGCCGCGCTGCCCGGCGTGCGCGAGCTGCACATCGGCCATGCCGTCGTCAGCCGCGCGGTCTTCGTCGGCCTGCGCGAGGCCGTGCGGGAAATGAAGCAGATCGTGCTGCAGGCAAGCCGCGCGTGATCTACGGCATCGGTACAGACATCGTCGAAGCGGCGCGGATCGGGCGTCTGCTGGAAAAATTTGGAGAGCGCTTCGCGCACCGTCTGCTCACGCCGCTCGAGCGCCCCCGCTTCGACCGCAGCCGGCGACCGGCCGCCTACCTGGCGCTGCGCTTCGCCGCCAAGGAAGCGTTCTCCAAGGCGATCGGCACCGGTTTTCGCGCCCCGGTGCTGCTCTCCCGCATCTCGGTCGTGCAGGACGCGCTCGGCAAGCCGGGGTTCGCCTTTCATCCGTCGCTGGCCGCGCTGCTGGCGGCACGCGGCGTCACCGCGCATCACCTGAGCCTGACCGACGAAGCCGGGATCGCGTTCGCGGTCGTCGTGCTGGAACGCGGCGGCGGATAGCCGGCATGTCGCTCGGGCCCCTGATGATCGATGTGGGCGGGTGCGAACTCACGTCCGCCGAGCGCGAGCGGCTGCGCCATCCGCTGGTGGGCGGCGTGATTCTGTTCACGCGCAATTTCGAGAGCGTCGAGCAGTTGGCCGCGCTGACCGCGGCGATTCACGCCGTTCGCTCGCCGCCGCTGCTGATCGCAGTGGATCACGAAGGCGGACGCGTGCAGCGCTTCCGCGAGGGGTTCACGCGACTGCCTCCCATGCGCGCCCTCGGCCGCATCTGGGACCAGCGGCCGGCGCGGGCGAAATCGCTCGCGGAGCAGACCGGCTACGTGCTGGCGGCGGAGCTGCGCGCCTGCGGCGTGGATTTCAGCTTCACGCCGGTGCTCGATCTCGACTACGGTGCCAGCTCGGTGATCGGCGACCGCGCTTTCCACCGTTCGCCCTCGGTGGTGGCGGCCATCGCCCACAGCCTGATGGTCGGCCTGCGCCACGGCGGCTGCGCGGCGGTCGGCAAGCATTTTCCCGGCCACGGGTACGTCGCGGCCGACTCCCACACGGACCTGCCGGTGGACGAGCGGCCACTCGCCGACCTGCGCGCGAGCGACTTTCTGGCGTTCAAGCAGATGATCGAGTACGGTATGCCGGCGCTGATGCCGGCGCACGTTGTCTATCCACAGGTGGACGCGGCGCCGGCAGGCTTCAGCCGCGTATGGCTGCAGAAGATCCTGCGCGAACTGCTCGGCTTCGAGGGTTCGGTGTTCAGCGACGATCTGTGCATGAAGGGCGCGTGCGGCGTAGGCGACATGACCGCGCGCACGAGGGCCGCGCTTGAGGCTGGCTGCGACATGGCGCTGATCTGCAACGATCCGGCCGCGGCCGACCGCGTCCTGACGGAATTGCGCTGGGAGTCGTCCCCCGTGTCGCTCGCGCGGCTCGCCCGCATGCACGGCCGCGCCCACGCCGAGGGCTGGGTGCGGCTGCGCGAATCGCCGGAGTACGTGACGTCCGTGCGCGCGGTGGCAGCTCTCGCCGCCGAGGCCGCCGAGGTCCCCTTACTCGCCGACCCCACCGAACCCGGGCCGCGAGGCGCATGACGCATTACCACCATCACGGACACGACCACGGCCACTCCCATGGTTCCACTCCCGTGCTGGGTAGGCTTGCCGGCGCGCTGGCCCTCACGTTGGGATTCGCGGGCGTCGAAGCCGTTGCCGGCTGGTGGTCGGGGTCGCTGGCGCTCCTGTCGGACGCCGGCCACATGCTCTCGGACGGCGGCGCGCTGGCGCTCGCGCTGGCCGCGTCGTGGATCGCACGGCGGCCGCCGTCGCGCCGCCATACCTATGGCCTCGTGCGCGCAGAGGTCCTGGCGGCGTTCATCAACGCGCTCCTGATGCTGTTGCTCGTCACGGCCATCGTGGTGGAGGCCGTGAACCGGCTGCTCGAGCCGCAGGAGGTGGCCGGCGCGCCGGTGATGGTGGTGGCTGCCATCGGCCTCGGCATCAACCTGGTCGTTCTCTGGATGCTGGGCGGCGCGGAGGGCGGCATCAACGTGCGCGCCGCGGCGCTTCACGTCATGGGAGACCTGCTCGGCTCCGTGGCGGCGGTGACTGCCGGCGCGGTCATCTACTTCACCGGCTGGACGCCAATCGACCCGATCCTGTCGCTGGTCGTGGCCGGGCTGATCCTGGTGTCAACGGTGAACGTGGTCCGTGGCGTCCTGCCGATCCTCATGGAAGGCGTGCCGGCCGAGGTCGACCTGGAGGCGTTGGGACAGGCGATGGCAGAGGAGGAGGGGGTCCACGGCGTTCACGATCTTCACGTGTGGACGCTGTCGAGCGGTCGCCTGATCCTCTCGGCCCACGTTGACCTCGCCGACCTCGCCGACTGGCCCCGCGTGCTGGGCGCCCTGCGGGGGAAGCTGCAGCGGCGGTTCGGCATCGACCACGTCACGCTGCAGCCGGAGGTTCCCCTGGCTCGACGGCAGGCGAACGGCGCCACTATCCCGATCTTTCCGACCAGCCGCCGCTAGCCGCCCGTCGCGCTACATCCGTTCGATGTACTCGCCCGAGTCGGTGTTGACCTTGATCTTCTCGCCCTGGCTGACGAACGGCGGCACCATCACCGTCAGTCCCGTCTCGGTCTTGGCCGGCTTGTAGGTGGTGGTGGCGGTTGCGCCCTTGACGTTGGGCTCGGTTTCCACCACGGTCAGCACCACGCTGCCCGGCAGCTGAACGCCGATGGGACGATCGCTGTAGAAATTGATCTGTACGGCGGTGTTGGGCAGCAGGTATTCCCTCTGCCCCTCCAGAAAGTCCTCGCCGAGCGTGAGCTGCTCGTAGTTCTCCTTGTCCATGAAGACGTAGGACGCGCCGTCGCTGTAGAGGTACTCCATGTCGCGGCTCTCGACGAACGCGCGCTCCACCTTCTCGTCGGTGCGGAACCGCTGGTTCACCTTGGTCCCGGACTCGATGTCCTTCATCTCCACCTGCATGAAGGCACCGCCCCGTCCGCCGACGTGGACGTGATAGGATTTGAGGACGCGCCACACGCGCTTGTCCCATTCGATCAGGTTCCCGGCGCGTATCTCGGTTGCCAGCACTCGAGCCATGATTTTTCCACCCGCTGAGAAAAACGCGCGATTTTACACCAGCGCCGCCGCGCATCCAAAGGCATGCCCGGAGGAAGCGCGCGCGGACTCGCGAACGCTGCCGCTCGGGCACGGCGGCTCCGCCCATGTCCGCACCGTCGTCGCCTGAGGAAACGTCCGTCGGCGGCAGGCAGGCGGCCGCGGGCGCAACCGCGTTCGACGCGGAGAAGGCGATTGCCAGCTTGCCGCACCTGCCGGGCGTCTACCGCATGCTGAACGCCGCCGGGGAGGTCATCTACGTCGGCAAGGCGCGCGATCTGCGCAAGCGCGTCGCCTCCTACTTTGCGCGTTCCGAGCTCGGGCCGCGCACCGCGCGCATGGTGGCCCAGGTGGCCGGCGTCGAGACCACGGTGACGCGTTCGGAGGCGGAGGCGCTGCTGCTCGAGAACCAGCTCATCAAGAGCCTGCAGCCGCGCTATAACATCCTGTTCCGGGACGACAAGTCCTATCCCTATATCGTCATCACCGGGCACGACTATCCACGCCTGGGGTTTCATCGTGGCGGCCTGGAGCGGCGCCACCGCTACTTCGGCCCGTATCCGAGCGCCGGGGCGGTGCGCGCCAGTATCCAGCTGCTGCAGAAGGTGTTCCGGCTGCGCACCTGCGAGGATTCGGTGTTCCGCAACCGTGCGCGGCCGTGCCTGCTGCACCAGATCCGGCGCTGCACGGCCCCCTGCGTCGGACTCATCGGTGCCGAGGCGTATGCCGAAGACGTCCGCGACGCCGCGCTGTTTCTGCAGGGCAAGCAGGAGGAGCTGCTGAACGCGCTCTCCAGCCGCATGCAGCAGGCCTCCGAGGAGTTGCGCTACGAGGATGCCGCGCTGCTGCGCGACCAGATCCAGGCGTTGCGCAAGGTGCAGGAGCGGCAGTTCGTCGCCAGCGAGACCGGGCTCGACGCCGACATCGTTGCCGCGGTGGTCGAGGCGGACACACTGTGCGTCAACCTCGTCATGATCCGCGGCGGCATGCATCTGGGCGACAAGACGTTTTTCCCGCACAACGCCCAGGGCAGCGAGATCGTCGACGCGCTCGAGGCTTTCCTGGCGCAGCACTACCTCGCGCTGCCCGCGCCGCCGCACATCATCGTCAACCGCCCCGTGAACGGCGAGGCGCTGGCGACGCTGCTCTCGGAGCGCGCCTGCTCGCCGGTGCGGATCCAGGAGCGCGTGATCGGCGAGCGTCGCGTCTGGGTCGAGATGGCGGAGCAGAACGCGCTGCTGGCACTGCGGCACCGCCTGGGCCAGCACACCGCCCAGGAGGCAAGGGTCCAGGCGCTGCAGCAGGCGCTCGACCTGCCGGCGCCGCCCAGGCGCATCGAATGCTTCGACGTCAGCCACACCGCAGGCGAGGCGACGGTGGCCTCATGCGTCGTCTACGACGATCTCGCCATGCAGCGCGGCGAGTACCGGCGCTACAACGTCGGCGGCGCGACGCCGGGAGATGATTACGGCGCCCTGCGCGAGGTCCTGACGCGGCGCTACCAGAAGCTGGCCGCGGGGGAGGGCAAGGTCCCGGACCTGGTGCTGATCGACGGCGGCACGGGCCAGGTCAATGTCGCGCGCGACGTGCTGGCCGAGCTTGGCCTGGGTGACCTGGCACTGATCGGCATCGCCAAGGGCGAGGGACGCCGCCCCGGCCTCGAGACCCTGATCTACCCGGGCGGCGCGAAGCGGCTAAAATTGGCGCCCGAGAGCGCCGCTCTGCATCTGGTGCAGCAGATCCGCGACGAGGCGCACCGGTTCGCGATCGAGGGACACCGCGCCAAGCGTCAGAAGACGCGGACGACCTCGCCGCTCGAGCACATCGCCGGAATCGGCGCCAAACGCCGGCAGCGCCTGCTGGCCCGGTTCGGCGGTCTGCGCGGCGTACTGGCGGCCAGCATCGACGAGCTCGCCAAGGTCGAGGGCGTGAGTCGCGAGCTTGCCGAGCGAATTCATCGGCACCTTCATTGAGCGGACCCACGGCGACGTGTTCAATCTTCCCAATCTGCTGACCTGGCTGCGAATCCTGCTGATCCCCGTGTTCGTGGGCGTGTTTTACGTATCGGACGCTGTGATGCCGGGTCACTACCGCAATCTCACAGCGACGCTGCTGTTTGCGCTCGCCGCCATCACCGATTGGCTGGACGGCTACCTGGCTCGGGCCATGGGCCAAACCTCCGCCTTCGGCGCCTTCCTCGATCCGGTGGCCGACAAGCTGATGGTGGCCGCGGCGCTCGTGGTGCTGGTCGAGTTTGGACGCGTCCACGCCCTGATTGCCCTGATCATCATCGGCCGGGAGATCACGATCTCCGCGCTGCGCGAATGGATGGCCCGGATCGGCGAGCACAAAAGCGTCGCTGTCTCGATGGTGGGCAAGGTCAAGACCGGCACCCAGATGGCGGCCATCCTGCTGCTGCTCTACCAGGATCACATCGCCTTCGGGCTGACCGGTCAGTGGGTCGGCACGGTGCTGATCTACCTCGCGGCGGGCCTTACGCTCTGGTCGATGCTCTACTATCTCAAGGCGGCCATGCCGCGGGCACTGTCGCGTCCGTGACCGCATGCAGCGCGCGTGCATTGTTGACACGGCAGTCGCGCGGCTTATAATTATGGGTTGATTTTTCGCGGGAATAGCTCAGTGGTAGAGCACAACCTTGCCAAGGTTGGGGTCGCGAGTTCGAGCCTCGTTTCCCGCTCCAGATCGCAGAGGGAAAGCGCGCGCTTTCCCTCTTTCTCTATCTCCAGCCGTGCTTCGAGAGACCGTTGCGGCGGGGTGGCCGAGTGGGTATGCAGCGGCCTGCAAAGCCGTGGACGCCGGTTCGATTCCGACCCCCGCCTCCAATTGCCCGGATGGTGAAATTGGTAGACACAAGGGACTTAAAATCCCTTGGGCCTGATGGCCCGTGCCGGTTCGAGTCCGGCTCCGGGCACCATCGGCGGCTCGCCCGCTAGGCCTCGGGCAGCGTCAGCCCCAGCAGCGCGCCAGCCGCGCCGCAAATAGAAAGCGCCAGCACCACCGCGGCCGCGCCCAGCGTGCCCAGTGCGGCGCTGGCCACGCCGCCGACCAGCAGCAGCACACCGATGATCGAGTTGCTCACGGCAACGTAGTCCGTGCGCCGGTTGCCGCCGGCGAGATCAACGACGTAGGTTTTGCGGCCCACCCGAACCCCGTCATGGCCCACGCTCAGCAGGAAATAGGCGAGGGGGAGGAACCAGGTTGTCATCAGCGCGGCTGGCGTCAGGACGGCCGCACCGAAGACGACGAAACCGATCGTCGCCGTCGTGCTCGCCGCCATGACCATGACCTTGCGGCTCGACCGATCTGCCAGACGGCCCCAGACAGGGCCGCTGACCATGGAAGCCAGTCCGCTCGCGGCGACGAAAAGACCGAGAGCCACGGCGCCACCGTTGCCGTTTTCCTGGGCCATCACGACCAGATAGGGCGCGCTCAACGCCGAAGAGAGGAAGAGGGCGCGCGTGGCTACGAAACGGCGGAACGCTGCGTCAGTGCGCAGGATATCCAGGCGGCGCAGTGCCTCGAAAAAGGCGTTGCCGCCGCCCCCGGTTTCTCCCGGGAACTCGCGGACCAGCGCGAACAAACCGGCCGCCGCGATCCAAAGCGCCCCGGCGCCGACGATCATCGCGCCATACGACGGGTCGCCGGTGCCATCGGCCGCGGCCAGCATCAGGCCCGCGCCGAGGCCGATGGTGACCATACCGGCGGCGCTCGCAGACCAGCCCGTGAGCTGACCGCGCTTGGACTTGGGGATCGTCTTGCCGAGGACGTCCTTGTGGGCGACGGAACAGAGCCCCCGCGCGAGGCTGAAGGCGGTCAACAGTGCAATCACCGCCCAACCTGCAAAAGCGCCGGACGCGAACAGCGCAACGAAGCCGATCGCCGCCATGGCGATCGCTTGCAGCACGCTGCCGGCGACCCAGAACCACTTGCGCAGCGAATGCCCCCGCACCCAGCCGGCGATGAAGAGCTGGGGAATCAGCGAGCCGGATTCCCGCAACGGCACCAGCAACCCGGTGAGGTAGAGCGGGGCGCCGATCGAGCTCATGACCCAGGGCAGCACGGTCTTCGGATTCGCCACCGCATCGCCCAGCTTGCTCAGAAAAGCGGCAGCGAGCATCAGGGTGAAGTTCGCGGGCGTCTCGCGGCACGCATCCTCCGGGATATCGCGGCAGACGCGCGCGTCTTCCTCGTCCGTCAGCCGCTCGTAGATCGTGCTGGCCAGGCGCTGCGAGAACGGCATCTCGGCGGCGTCGCTGCCCTCGTTCACGGCCGTCATTCGGTTACGGCCTCCACGCGAGGCGCCGGTCGTCACGTTGGAGGCCGACGGGAACTTGATTAGAATTCAGGTTAACGACTGACTCCTGTGATCCGCCCATGAGCGGCAACGCGTGATAGTTTACGACCTCGTCTGCGGTCTCGATCACACCTTCGAGGGCTGGTTTCCGGATGCGCGCGATTACCTCGAACAACGGGAACGCGGCCTGCTGGAATGCCCGGTCTGCGGCGACCGCGGCATCGAGCGCCGGCCCTCTGCCGCGCGGATCAACCTCGGCGTGGCGGATCCGTCGGCGGCGCCCCCGGTAACCACAAGGCCCCCCGAGCCGCTGGTCCAGTTCGCCAACTGGATCATGCGCAACTTCGAGGACGTCGGTGCCCGCTTCCCGGACGAGGCCCGGCGCATTCACCAGGGCGAGGCCCCCGACCGGCGCATCCGCGGCCAGGCAAGCAGGCAGGAAGTCGAGTCGCTCGTGGACGAGGGCGTCCCCATCCTGCCGCTGCCTCTGCCGACCAAACCCGATCTCAACTGACGGCGCCGGGAGCGGCAAAGCGCTCGCGGTTGCCGCCGTCCTGCTTCGCGCGGTACATCGCCGCATCCGCGAAGCTCACCAGCATCTCGGGCGATTCGGCGTGGTCCGGGTAAAGGCTCACACCCACACTCGGCGTCACACGCAGGCTCCGGCCGTGGTAGGGAATCGGTTCCGCCAGCACCTCTACGGTCTTTCTCGCCACGGCTGCGGCGTCTTCGGCACGGCCAATGCCGGCCAAGGCGAGCACGAATTCGTCGCCGCCGTATCGCGCCACCGTATCCTCCTGGCGCACCGTCGTGCGTAGCCGGCTGGCGAGGCATTTCAGGACGTGATCACCGGCATCGTGGCCGTGCTCATCGTTGATGCGCTTGAAATCATCGAGATCGGCGAACAGCACCGCCACCTTGGTCTTGCGACGCCTGGCTTGAATCAGCATGACCTTGAGCCGGTCGCCGAGCAGAATCCGATTGGGCAGGCCGGTCAGCGGATCGTGATAGGCGCGGTGCTCGATCTCGGCTTCGCGCAGTCTGCGGGCCGTGACGTCCTGCACGAGCGTCGCGACGCCGGTAATGTTCCCCTCGTGGTCGATCAGCGGCGTGTTGTACCACTCGCACAGGATGCTGCGACCGTCGCGGGTCACGTTCTCGTGCTCTTCGCGGGCTCCGCCACGGCCGAGAAAGAGCTCGGCGAGCGCTGCGCGGGCGGTTTCCCGCTGATCGGCGCGAAAAACGAGCATGGGCAACGGCTGGCCGAGCGCATCCTGCTCCGCGTAGCCGAAAATTCGCGCTGCGGCGGGATTCCACGAGAGAACCGTGAGTGTCCGATTCCACTCGATGACCGCAAGCGGCGTATGTGCCACGTGCAGCATCAGCCGCTGCTTTTCCTGCCGCTCGGCTTCTTCGGCGCGCTCGCGTTCCCGGATCTCGTGCTGCAGTTCCTGGTTGATGTCCTCGGTCAGGCCACGCGCTACAGTCAGCTCGTCGATCAGCCGCTCCTTGTCGTATTTCAGGCGCAGCGTTTCCAGCACCGAAACATGCGATTGCCGCCCGAAGATCAGCAGACCGACCAGGTACACGAGGCACAGTAGCCCCATCACGGGATAAACCTCGCCGCCTTGCAGGATGAAGGTCACGGCGAGCGGCGTGACCGCGCCAAGCAGATACAGCGCGTAGGCGGAGTAAAGCGGGGAGAGCGGGACGAGGGCACCCGCGGACATGCCGGCGATAACGAACGCGACCAGGATCTGGTGCGCGGTCCCGCTGACGGGAAAAAGAATGCTGCCGAGCGCGCCCCAGCAGATCCCGGCCATGGCGACGGTGACGATCAGGCGCCTGGCCCAGGCGTCCGTTTCCCGGGGTCCCGGATTGGCTCGCATGTAGGCGGATCTCAGCAGCAGCCGGGCCGCAAACACAGCGGCAACGGCGCCGAGCCAGGCCAGCAGCATCCCGCCGGCAACCGCACCCCAGAGCACGTAAACGAGGATCAGGGCATTCGTGACGCTGACCCAGGCGGCCAGCGGTGCCGCCCGGATCACCATGTCGACCTGATCGCGGAACGCGAAGTCGTCGACCGACGGTACCAGCTCGCCCGCTTGGTCCGCCGCCACGGGCGTCAGGCCGATTTAGCCGTCAGTGACCGACGGGAGGGGCAGGCGGCGAGAGGCGCCTGCGCCTCCGGCTGGTCTTGATTCGGTGCGAAGCCGTGATTTGACATAATATACATTATGCGCATCAAATTCCTACCGATCCGCACCCCTGGCGATCAGCATTTCGCCGATCTCCCGGTACCCCTGGTCCAGCGCGTAGCCCAACGGCGTCGTCCCGCGATCGTTGGCGAGGTTCGGATTCGCGCCCTTGTCGAGCAGGAGCCGCACTGCCTCCGGTTTGCGGTTACGTACCGCCATGATCAACGGCGTCGATTGATTCGCGGACCGCACGTTGGCATCGACCCCAAGATCCAATAGCACCTCCATGACGTCCAAATGGCCGCCAAACGCTGCGTAATGCAGCGGATTCCAACCCGGACGGTCCAGCCGTGCGCCTTTCGCGTAGAGCCGTTTCACGATCTCCCCGTGCCCATAGAGCGAGGCCCAGAGGATCGGCGTATCGCCATTCACGTTGGCAGCGTCGACCTTCGCACCCTTGGCGAGCAGCAAGTTCACCATGTCCAGGTCGCCGCCGCGGGCGGCCAAGCCCAACAGCGTGGTGCCGGTGTCATCCACTGCATCCGGCGGCGCACCGCGCTCCAATAGCCGCTGCGTCGTTTCGGTGTCGCCCCTTTCCACTGCCTTGAGGATCTCGGCATAGGTGCCCTGAGCATTTACACCTGTACATGAGAAAACCGTTGCAAGTATAACCAAAACATAAGAAAAACGCGTCATCATTCAACCCTGTCGGCAGTCGCGACCGACACCCCGAACAGCCGCGAAAAGTTTTCTGTGGTGGCGGTGGCGAGCGCCTCAAGCGAGAGGTCGCGAAGACGGGCCACTTCTTCGGCCACGTGCACAACGAAGGCCGGTTCGTTGATCTTTCCCCGATGCGGGACCGGTGCGAGGTAGGGCGCGTCGGTTTCCACCAGGATCCGTTCCAACGGCACCCGCCTGGCGACTTCCCTCAGATCCCCTGCATTCTTGAATGTGACAATTCCCGAAAAGGAAATGTAGAAACCCAGTTCCAGCGCCCGCTCCGCGACCTCCCAGGTCTCGGTGAAGCAGTGCATCACTCCGCCCACCCGTTCGGCGCCCTCCTCGGCCATCAGGCGCAGGGTGTCGGCCGCGGCGCTGCGCGTGTGGACAACCAGCGGCTTCCCGGCGGCACGGGCCGCGCGGATATGGCACCGAAACCGCTCCCGCTGCCAATCGAGGTCCCCGGTGAGACGGTAGTAATCGAGGCCGGTCTCGCCGATGGCAACGACCTTGGGGCGAGCGGCGTGCGCGACCAGCGTCTCGACGTCGGGCTCCAGCGCGTCGCGCTCGTCCGGGTGAACGCCCACCGTCGCATAAAGGTTTGGATTCTCGGCCGCCAGGGAATGGACATCCTCGAAAGTCTCCAGGCGGGTGCTGATGCACAGAGCGCAGGCCACGGCATTGCGCGCCATGCGCTCCCGCAGTTCGCCGATTTTTCCGGCGAAGTCCGGGAAGTTGAGGTGGCAGTGGGAATCTACGAGTTGCATTGATCGGCGATCGGGAAACGTGGGCGACGGCTGCACGGCGCAGCCGGTATCACGGCGTCAGGGCCGGCGGAAAACCCGTCGATAACGGCCCAACAGGTCTTCGCAAAACAGTCTCGGATTGAGCGGATGCCTCGCCAGCCGGCGAAAATCTGTCATCTCCCGGCAGTGGGCGGCAAGCCCGACAGCGTCCGCTGTCGATGCCAGCCCGCGGATCACTGCGGCCGCGGGCAGATGGTAGCGAACCGGCACCTGCATGCTGGCATAAAGCAGATCACAGCACCACTTCTGGTGCCAGTCCACGATGCTCAACAGATCACCGCGCTCGAGGCTGGCCCCATCGCGGGGCGGGTCGATACTGGCAGGATTGGCCAGCAGCTTGAGCAGCACCGGGCGGTGCTCCGCCGGCCGGGCGGACAGTTCTTCGGCGAGCAGCGGCGCGCCGCCGGCGTCCGCGAGCCACTCGGCAGGCTCCTTGAGCCCCCTTGCCGACAGCCAGGCCTCGGCTTCCGCGCGTGGCGGCAAGGGCAATGGAACCTTCACACAGCGGCTCAGGATGGTGGCCGGAAGTTGACGCGGGCGATGCGCCACGAGAACGAACACAGTGCCCGGCGGAGGCTCTTCCAGGCTTTTCAGCAGGGCGTTGGCCGCCTGGGAGTTCAGCGCCTCCGCCGGAGCAATCAGAACCGCCTTGGCGCGTCCACGGTGCGGCGACACGGCGAGAAAATCGGCGAGCGAGCGCACCTGATCGACCGTGATCTGCTGGCGCGAACGTTTCGGCGCCCGGCCCCTCGCCTCGTCGCCGCCGCTCGCCTCATCACCCTCGATTTCGGGCGCCACGACCCGCAGATCCGGGTGCGTTCCCTGCGCCGCCCACCGGCACGCATCGCACGAGCCGCAAGGCCGCGGGCGTTCGGCGTCGCTCGCCTCGCACAGCATCCAGGCAATAAAAGCCTCTGCCAAGCGCTGCTTGCCGGTCCCGGCCCGGCCGTGCAGCAGATAGGCATGGCCGCCGGATTGGGGGGCCGCGGTCAGGCGCTGCCATGCATCTTTATGCCAAGGAACAACCATTATTTACATAACTTTATGATTTGTTCTTCAAGTATATTCCTGATTGTATCGATGCTCCGCGAGGCGTCGATAACCCGGATTCGGGACGGCTCCGCCGCGGCCCGCGCCAGGTACGCGCGCCGCACCGCCGCGTGGAACTCCGCGCGCTCGCGCTCGAACCGATCCAGGTCCCTGCTGTTATTCATGCGACCCTGGGCGACCTCCTCGGGGAGATCGAACAGCAGGGTTAGGTCCGGCTGCAATCCGCGCTGCACCCACGCCTCGAGCGCCGCGATCTTGGTGGTCGACACACCCCTTCCCCCGCCCTGATAGGCGAAGGTGGCATCGGTAAACCGATCGCAAAGAACCCAGACGCCTCGAGCCAGCGCCGGCTCGATGACGCGGGCGAGATGCTCGCGCCGGGCCGCAAAGATGAGCAGCGTCTCGGTCTCCGGGTCCATCTCCCGGCCGATGACGAGCTCGCGCAGCGCTTCGCCCAGCGGTGTGCCGCCGGGCTCCCGCGTCAGCACGACTTCGATCCCTCTTGCCGTCAGCCGCCCCTGGAGCCAGCCGATGTGGGTGCTCTTGCCGGCGCCGTCGATGCCCTCGAGCGTGACGAATTTTCCGCGCGTTGCCATTTTCCGGGAGCGTTGTGTTCCTCGTGAATCGTGTCAACGCCGCTGATAGCGGTTGACCGCCTGGTTATGCTCGTCCAGCGTCTTCGAGAATACGGAGCTGCCGTCCCCGCGGGCGACGAAGTATAGCGCGGCAGTCTCGGCCGGCTGTGTCGCGGCCGCCAGCGATGCACGGCCGGGCAACGCGATCGGCGTCGGCGGCAAGCCGGCGCGGGTATAGGTGTTGAATGGGGTGTCACTGCCGAGATCGCGCTTGCGCAGGTTGCCGTCGAACCCGTCGCCCATGCCGTAAATCACCGTCGGATCGCTTTGCAGCTTCATCCCGAGGCGCAAGCGGTTGGCGAAGACCCCGCCGATCATCGCCCGGTCCTCTTCGCGGCCGGTCTCCTTTTCGATGATGGAAGCCAGGATCAGGGCCTCGTACGGCGACCGCAGGGGCAGCCCTTCGCGGCGGTCTCCCCATGCGTCCTGCAGGTGTTGCTCCATGGTGCGGCGCGCACGCCGCAAGACATCGAGGTCGGTCGAATTCTTGGAGAAGAAATACGTGTCGGGAAAGAACAATCCCTCCGGCGCGTCCGCCACTTCGCCCAAGGACGCCAGCACATCGGCATCGCTCATCGCGCTGGTTTCGTGCCGCAGGTCGGGGTGCTGGTCCAGCGCCGCCCGCAGCTGGCGGAAGGTCCACCCCTCGATGATCGTGATCTGCGCCAGAGTGACGTCGCCGCGGGTGAACTTGTCCAGCAGCTCCAGCGGAGAATGCGGGCGAGCCAATTGATAATGCCCGGCCTTGATGGACCCCGCGCGGCCGAGCACGCGTCCGGCGAGCACGAACAGCGCCGGTTCCGGGAGAAGTCCCGCCTGGGCCAGCTCGGCGGCCGTGCGCTTCAGGCTGCTGCCGGGCGCGATCTCGAACTCCACCGGTCCCGCCCCGGGCAGCTGCACCGGCGCGTGCAGCCGCCAGGCGGCGATACCGGCAAGCGCGGCCGCCACCGCGATCAGGACCAGCGTGATCCAGGCCGCGCGCCTAATCCAGATCATGAAACAGCTCCGCGCCGATCCGTCGCGTGACGGGTCCAACGGGCCACTCGCGTCGGTCGAGCGCCCGCACCGGCCAGAGACCGATCACACTGTTGACGAGAAACAGCTCGTCACAGGTGAACACGTCATCGAGGGTCAGCTCCGCTACCGCCGCCTGCATGCCGAGCGCCGGCGCTGCCGCGAGAATGCGTGAGCGCTGGACCCCGGCGACCCCGCAGCGCGAAAGGTCCGGCGTCAGGAGGATGCCGTCCCGCACGAAGAAAACATTGCTCATGGTGCCCTCCACCACGCGGCCCCGCTCATCCAGCAGGAGCCCTTCGGCGATCTCGGGCGAGGTCCACTCCGCCCGCGCGAGCACGTTCTCCAGTCGGTTCAGATGCTTGATCCCCGCGAGCCGGGGCTGCCCACCGAGACGGAAATCGCAGACACGGATGCGAACGCCTTGCCGGCGGTCCTCGGGCCAGCGAGGCATGGGGCCGATGCCAACCAGTCGCGTACAGTGCTGCGCGCCGGCAGGGTCGTAACCGCGCGCTCCCGAACCGCGGGTGATGATGATCTTGCCGACGGCATCCGCCTCACTCGCTCCAACCTGCAAAAGCTCTTCGGCAAGTAGGTCGGCAGCCGGCGGCGTCAAGCCAAGCGCCGCGCAGTCCGCCACCAGGCGGTCGTAGTGCAGCTCCCAGTGCCTGGCGCGGCCTTGACGCACGCGAAAGGTACGAAAGACACCGTCGCCATAGGCGAGTCCCCGGTCCGTCGCCGGCAGCACTTGCGTATCGGAACCGTCAATGAGAAATCGCACGTTCTTACCGGTCCCGGCGAGGCGGGACGTCGCGCCGGCGCGGGTGCCCGCGGCCACCGCCGCGCTCAGGCGCGGCGAAAGACCAGCGTGCCGTTGGTACCGCCGAAGCCGAAGGAATTCGACAGCGCGACGTCGATCTTCATCTCCCGCGCCGTATTCGGCACGTAATCGAGATCGCACTGCGGATCCACGTCCACCAGGTTGATGGTTGGCGGCGCGACCTGATGGCGAACCGCCAGCGCCGTGAAAACAGCCTCTACCCCGCCAGCGGCGCCGAGCAGGTGGCCGGTCATCGATTTCGTCGAACTCACGGCGACGCGAGCGGCATGGTCGCCGAAGGCGCGTTTGATCGCCACGGTCTCGGCGATGTCACCCAGCGGGGTCGAGGTGCCATGGGCGTTGATGTAGTCGACCTCGCCGGGGTCGACACCGGCGTTGCGCATGGCGTTGGCCATGCCCCGCGCAGCGCCCTCGCCGTCCTCGCAGGGTGCCGTCATGTGGTGTGCGTCGGCGCTCATGCCGAAACCGGCCAGCTCCGCGTAGATGCGGGCGCCGCGCGCCTTGGCGTGCTCCATCTCCTCCAGCACCAACACGCCGGCGCCCTCGCCCAAAACGAAGCCGTCTCGACCCTGATCCCACGGACGGCTGGCGCCGGCCGGATCGTCGTTGCGCGTCGAAAGAGCCCGTGCCGCGGAGAAGCCGCCGATACCGAGCGCGCAGACGGTGGACTCCGAGCCGCCGGCGATCATGACATCGGCGTCGCCGTACTCGATCAGGCGCGCCGAGTCACCGATGCAATGATTCGCCGTCGTG
>DATIUV010000042.1:0-7758 GCA_035466595.1 Pelomicrobium sp. | reverse complement strand
GATCTGCATGCTGTTCGACGAGCCGACCTCGGCGCTCGATCCGGAGATGATCAACGAGGTGCTCGACGTCATGACCGAGCTCGCCAAGGAGGGCATGACCATGATGGTGGTGACCCACGAGATGGGCTTCGCCAGCCGCGTCGCCCACCGCGTGATCTTCATGGACCAGGGCGAGATCGTCGAGGACGCCACCAAGGACGATTTCTTCGGCAAGCCGCGCTCGGACCGCGCGCAGCATTTCCTCTCCAAGATCCTGCACCACTGACGCGGCCCGCGCGGCCGACGCGCAGGTCGCGTTGACCGCGGAGACGCGGAGGCGCAAAGAAGGGCAAATCCTCATCACCGCAAAGGACGCGAAGGGCGCAAAGAAAAGCCGTCTCTTGCACTTTCTCTGCGCCTCTGCGTCTCCGCGGTGAAAAGGAACCCTTCCTACTGGCAGCGTAGCGACAACCGCGCCAGCGCGTCGCAGCAGCGTCAGAACCCGATCGCCTGGCCGTCGGTGCGGTGGTCGGACGCGCCGAGGTAGCCATGCTCGAGTCGGAATACGAACTGGGCGCGGCCGAACTCGGTGGCCCAGCGGTCGGCGACCGCGACGTTGTGGCCGCGCGCGCGCAGCCCCTCCACCGTGGCCGCCGGCAGGTGGTGCTCCACCGCCAGGACGTTGCCGGGATCGAGGCGCCAGCGCGGCGCGTCGCTCGCCGCCTGCGGGTTCTGCCGGTAGTCGGCCAGCCGCACCACCATCTGCGCGTGCCCCTGCGCCTGCATCGAGCCGCCCATGACGCCGAAGCTCATCACCGGCTTGCCGTCGCGCGTGACGAAGCCCGGGATGATGGTGTGGAACGGCCGCTTGCCGCCGGCGACGCGGTTGGGATGGCCTTCCTTCAGACTGAAGCCGGCGCCGCGGTTCTGCAGGCTGATGCCCGTGCCCGGCACCACGACACCGGAGCCGAAGCCCATGAAGTTGGACTGGATGAACGACACCATCATGCCGTCGCGGTCGCCGGTCGAGAGATACACCGTGCCGCCCTTCGGCACGCCGAAGGCGGGCGCGGAAGCGCGCGCCGGGTCGATCAGGCGCGCGCGCTCGGCGAGGTAGCCCTCGTCGAGCAGCGCCGCGGCGTCGACCGCCATGTGCTCCGGGTCGGCAACGTGGTGATAGGTGTCCGCCAGCGCGAGTTTCATCGCCTCCACCTGGAGGTGCACGCTGTCGACCGAGTCGGGCGCGAACTGCGCGGGATCGAGGTGGCGCAGCATGCCCAGCGCCATCAGCGCGGCGATGCCCTGCGTGTTCGGCGGGATCTCGTGCAGGCGGTAGCCCTTGTAGTCGATCGCGATCGGCTCGACCCAGTCGCTGCGGTGAGCGGCGAGATCGTCGGCGGTCATGACGCCGCCGTTGGCCCTGGCGTGGTCGGCCATCTTTTGCGCCAGCTCGCCGCGATAGAACTGCTCGCCCTTCGAGCCGGCGACCATCGCCAGCGAACGCGCCTGCTCGGGCAGCCGGAACAGCTCGCCCGGCTGCGGCGCGCGGCCACCGGGCAGGTAGGCCTCGGCGAAGCCGGGCTGCGTGGCGATGTTCGGTGCCATGTTGGCCCACAGCCGCGCGATCGTGGGCGAGACCAGGAAGCCGTACTCGGCATACGTCAGCGCCGGCTCGAAGAGGTCCGCGAACGGCAGCTTGCCGAAGCGCCGCGACAGCTCGACCCAGGCCGACACCGCGCCCGGCACCGTCACCGCGTCCCAGCCGTGGATCGGCATCGCGTCACGGCCGTCGAAGCGCGCCGGCGACCAGGCAGCCGGCGCGCGGCCCGACGCGTTGAGCCCGTGCAGGCGCTCGCCGTCCCACACCAGCGCGAACGCGTCGGAGCCAAGCCCGTTGCCGGTGGGCTCCAGCACCGTCAGCGCAATGGCCGTGGCGAGCGCGGCGTCCACCGCATTGCCGCCGCGCTGGAGCATCTTCAACCCCGCCTGCGCGGCGAGCGGCTGCGAGGTGGCGACGACGTTCGCCGCCAGCACCGGCATGCGCTGCGACGGGTACGGGAACTGCCAGTCGAAGGGCAGCGCGGCCGGCGGCGCCTCGCGCTTCACGGCGTCACCACCACCTTGCCGAACACCTCGCGATCGGCGATCAGCCGCAGGCCCTCGGCGGCCTGCTCAAGCGGCAGCACCTTGTCCACCACCGGCTTGATCTTCTTCTCGCGGATCAGGTCCATCAGCGCCTTCAGGTTCTCGTCGTAGAAGCTGTTGGAGCCGATGATCTGCAGCTCGAAGCTCCAGACGTAGCGCAGGTCCTCCTTCGGATCGAAACCCGCGGTGGCGCCGCACACCAGGATTTTGCCGCCGCGCTTGACGCATCTGAGCGAGGGCACCCAGGTGTCGCCGCCCGTGAAGTTCACCACCGCGTCGACGCCGCCCTCGTAGGAGCGGCGCTGCGGCTTGCCGAACTTCTCGATCGCCCACTTGGAGAAGTCGGTGTCCTTGTAGTTGATGACGTGGTCGGCGCCCATCTCCTTGAGGCGCTCGATCTTGTCGGCGCTGCTGGCGCAGGCGATGACCTCGCAGCCCAGCATCTTGGCCAGCATCACGCAGCCGGTGCCGACGCCGCCGCTCGCGCCCAGCACCAGCACCTTGTCGCCGGCCTTGACGGTCTGGTGCGTGATCAGCATGCGGTGCGCCGTGCCATAGGCCACGGGCAGCGACGCGGCTTCCTCGAAGGTGACGCCTTCGGGCATGCGGATCAGCTGGCCCTGCCACACCAGGCAGTACTCGGCCAGGCCGCCGTTCATCATTTCGCCCATCAGGCCCTTCTTGGGATGCAGCGGATTGACCAGCACGCGGTCGCCCTTCTTCCACTGGGTGACGCCGCCGCCCACCTCGACGACCTCGCCGGCCATGTCGAGGCCGATGATCACCGGCAGCGGCACCTTGATGCCCGGCATGCCCTTGACGGTGAACACGTCGTGATAGTTGAACGAGCAGGCCCGCACCCGGATCACCACGTGATCGTCCTGCACCACGGGGTCGGGGAAGTTCGGCTCCAGCGTAAGGTTCTCGAGCCCGCCGTGCTGATGAAGTACCACTGCCTTCATGGAATTTTCCGTCCTTGTCGTTGGCTGGGGAGCAAAATCGAGGCGCCATTTTACGGCACCGGCTGCCGGCGCCGGACGCCCCGCCGCAGATTCTTGCCATGCCAAACATGTACGATTGACATGTCAGATGGCTCTTCGTAACCTACCATGAATCGATCGCAAGGAGCCACTGCATGGTGACCGCCAGCAAGCGCCGCAGCCTTCACGCCGTCGCCGGGGCGACGAGCCTGCGTCCGCTCGCCGACCAGGCCTACGAGCGCATCAAGCACGACATCCTGATGTGCGCCATCGCCCCCGGCGGCGAAGTCTCCGAGGCCCAGCTCGCCGCCCGCTACGGCTTCGGCAAGGCGCCGGTGCGCGCAGCGCTCGCGCGGCTGTCGCACGAGCATCTCGTGAAGTCGTCGCCGCGGCGCGGCTACACGGTGAGCCCGGTGACGCTGCGCGACATCGAGGACGTGTTCGAGCTGCGCCTGCTGCTGGAACCGGCTACCGCGCGGCTGGCCGCGGGCCGCGTCGACGCGCGCCGCCTGAAGGCGCTCGACGAGGTGTGCCGCGCCGGCTACACGCCGGACGATCCCGAGAGCCGGCTGCGCTTCCTCAACGCCAATCGCGAGTTCCACGTCGCCGTGGCGCTTGCCACCGCCAATCAGCGTCTCGCCAACGCCTCCGCCCAGCTGCTCGACGAGATGACGCGCATGCTGCTGCTGGGCCTGGGCCTGCGCAACCGCTCGCTCGAGATGCAGCACGAGCACCGCTCGCTGATCAAGGCGCTGGCCAACGGCGACGGCGCCGCGGCCGAACGCATCTGCCGCGAGCAGATCGAGGCCGCGCGCGAGATGGTGCTGCGGGCGGTGGTGTCCAGCCCGGCGCTGATGCGGGCGCCGATTTCGATGGAGACGTGATGCCGGCCCGGCCCGCCCTGCTGGAGCTCGCCGCCGCCGTCGCCGGGGCGGTCGACGCGGCCGGCGCCGTCGACCCGCGCGCGATGACGCGCGCGCTGGCGCGCTGCGTGTCGCTCGACGGGATGCTGGAACCGGCCCAGCGGGAAGGCAGCGTGGCCGGCTACACGCGGCACGTTCTCTACGCGGACCCCGACGGGCGTTTCACCATTGTCTCGCTGGTGTGGGAGGCCGGCCAGGCGAGCCCGGTGCATGCGCACGACACCTGGTGCGGCTACGCGGTGCTGGAGGGCGCGCTCGTCGAGCGCGGCTTCCGCGACGCCGGCGACCGCGCCGCGGTGGCGCTGACGGAATCGCTGCGGCCGCCCGGCTCCACGGTGTTCGATCCCGGCGGGTACGCCATTCATCAGCTCGTTAACCCTGGCGACAGCCGGTGTATTTCCGTCCACGTCTACGGTGTCGGCGCGGATCGCGTTGCAACCGCCGTCAATCGCGTCTACGATGAGCGCCTCGCCGCAGCGGCGCTCTAGCGGCGTCTTCGCAGCCGCCGTCGGACCCGCGGCACCCGCAGAAAACCACACGGCCGTCATGCTCGACGCTCCACCGGAAGCCCGCGGCTATCCGGGCAACACCGGACTGATGTTCGCCGCGTTCGCCCGCGAAACGCGGCCCGCGCTCGTCGACCTCGCCGACCCGGCGGCGCCGCGCGCGATCTCGTTTCGCGAGCTCGACAACCTTGCCGACGCCGTCGCGCGAGGCCTGCGCCGCGCGGGCGTCGGGCCGCAGCAGCGCATCGGCATCGTTTCGCTCAACCGCTGGGAGTTCGTCGCCACGCTGATCGGCGCGTTCCGCGCCGGGGTGGTGCCGGTGCCGGTCAACGTCAAGCTGGCACCGGACACCGTGGCCTTCATCCTGCGCGACGCCGGCGCACGGCTCGTGTTCTGCGGCGCGGCCGAGCGGCGCCTGTGCCCGGCGGAAATTCCCGTGATCGAGTACGGCGCGGCCGGCGGCTTCGACGCGTTCCTCGATCCGGGCGCGTTCACCGCGTTCGAGCCGCAGCCCGACAGCGTGCTGATCCAGCCGTACACCTCCGGCTCGACGGGCCGGCCGAAGGGCGTCGTGCTCACCCACTACAGCCAGAACTGGAGCCGCCTGACGCTCGCGTACTGGCGCCGCACCACGCCGGCGGACGTGATCCTGGTGGCGGCACCGCTCTATCACAAGAACGCGCTCAACGCGATCAAGCAGGGGCTGACCGCCGGCGCCATGCTGCCACTGATGCCGCAGTTCAGCGCCGAGCGCTACATCGAGGCCATCGGCCGCTGGCGCTGCACCGTCATCTCCGGCGTCCCCACCATGATGGCGATGGTGCTGGCGCACAAGGAGCTGCTCGCGCATACCGATGTCAGCTCGGTGCGCACGGTGATGATGGGCTCCGCGCCGGCCTCGCGCCAGCTGCTGGAAGACCTGGCGCGGGCGTTCCCCAACGCCGAGCTCCTGCTCAACTACGGCATCACCGAGGCCGGCCCGGTGCCGCTGGGCCCGCACCCCGATGGCAAGCCGCGGCCGCTGGGCTCGGTCGGCGTGCCCTACCCCGGCACCGAGGCGAAGCTGATCGACGGCCCGTCGCCGGACGAGGGCGAGCTGCTGGTGCGCAACCCCGGCCTTCTCCTCGAATACCACAACCTCCCGGAGGAAACGGCGAAGCGCCTGCGCGAGGGCTGGTTCCACACCGGCGACGTGTTCCGCCGCGACGCCGAGGGCTTTTACTACTTCGTCGGCCGCACCGACGACATGTTCGTCTGCGGCGGCGAGAATATCTTCCCGGTCGAGGTGGAGTCGCTGCTTGAGCGCCACGCCGATGTGCGCCAAGCGGTCGTGCTGCCGTTTCCTCACGAAACCAAGGGGCATGTGCCCTACGCCTTCGTGGTGCCGCGTCAGGGCGCCCGGGTCGACGAGGCGGCGATCAAGTCGTTCGCGCTGGCGAACGGCCCGGCGTATCAGCACCCGCGGCGCGTGTTCTTTCTCGAGCGCATGCCGCTCGCCGGGACCAACAAGGTGGACAAGGCGGCGCTGCGGCAGATTGCGGCCGCGGCGCCGGCAGACCCCAAACTCAAAGGAGCGACGCATGGCTGACGAAGCGCTGACGCTGGAGAAGCTGCAGGCGATGATCACCCGCGGGCCGTACCACCAGTGGCTCGGCCTGAAGGTAGTGAATTTCGGCGAGGGGACCATCGAGGTCACGGCGACCTGGCGCGAGGAGTTCGTCGTCAACCCGGAGCGCCGCTACACCCACGGCGGCATCCTGGCGGCGCTGGTGGACCTGGCCGCCGATTGGGCCATCGCCACGAAGCTCGGCCGGCCGTTCCCGACGGTCGACATGCGCGTCGACTACCACCGCGCGGCCATGCCGGGCGACCTCACCGCGCGCGGGCGCATCGTCAAGCTGGGCAGCACGTTCACCGTCGCCGAAGGCGAAGTGCTGGACAAGGACGGCGCCCTGCTGGCGAGCGGCCGCGGCACGTACCACACGGCGCCGCCGAAGAGCTGAAGCGCAGCGCCGCGGCCTGCATCCCCACGGTGCAGTGCAGCTTTGCGGCGCACGCGATTGGTGCGAAACTGACAGCCGTTCGCTCGGCGCCGGGTCTCCGATTCTGCGGGAACGCCGATCCCGACGGGATCGGCGCGTTTGGCACAGAACTTGAATTGCCAACCGCTTTGTCGGGGACGCAGCGCCGTCCCGCTGTTTCCGAACGACTCACGGAGCCGATTTTGCTGAGTCCGCAACTTGCCGTGAACGAGGAGTCGCGACCCGTGGCCACCGCTACCGAGGCGCCCGCCATCTCGCTCGGCCACATCAACAAGTGGTTCCCGACGCGCGACGGCGGCGACCTGCACGTGCTGAAAGACATCACGTTCGATGTCCCCCAGCACGGGATCCTCGCGATCCTGGGCGCGTCGGGCTGCGGCAAGAGCACGCTGCTGCACATCGTCGCCGGCCTGCTCAAGGCCGATTCCGGCCAGGTGAGCATCGAGGGCGTGCCGTCGCGCCAGTTCACCGGCTGGGACAAGATCGGCTACGTGTTCCAGGACGACCGGCTGCTGCCGTGGCGCACCACGCAGCGCAACGTCGAGTTCGCGCTCGAGCCCGGCGACATGCCGCGCGGCGAGCGGGCCCGACGGGCGCGGGCCGCGCTCGAGCTCGTGCGGCTGCAGGGCTTCGAGAGCGCGTTCCCGCACCAGCTCTCCGGCGGCATGCGCTCGCGCGTCGCCATCGCCCGCAGCCTGGTGCGGGAGCCGTCGATCCTGCTGATGGACGAGCCGTTCTCGCGGCTCGACGCGCTGACCCGCGTGCAGATGCACGAGGAGCTGCTGCGCATCCACGGCCTGCTGCACATGTCGATCGTGTTCGTGACCCACGACGTCGAGGAGGCCGCGGTGCTGGCCGATCGCGTCGTGGTGCTGGCGCCGCGCCCGGGCCGCGTGCACGAGATCGTCGAGGTGGACGTGCCGCGGCCGCGCGACTACACCGCGCCGGAGATGATCCGCTGCATCCAGCACATGCGCGGCCTGATCGGCGCCGACGCGAAGGGGGAGGACGCATGAGCTTCGCCGGCGCCGCCGCCCGGCGCGGGACCGGTTCATGAGCGCCACCGCGGGCGCCATCCGTCCGGGCCGCGGCAGCGGGCTCGCCGCCGCCTGGCAGCGCCTCGGCCTGGTGGGCCTGATCGTCGCGGTCTGGTGGGTGCTCTCGCTCGGCAGCCCCCACTACA
>DATIUV010000041.1:0-1928 GCA_035466595.1 Pelomicrobium sp. | reverse complement strand
CGGCTCCGTCAGCTCGTGGCCGTCGAGATAATCCTCCGCCACGCGACGCACCGCCTCGTTCATCGCGTCGTTGTTGTGAGTGGTGGAGACGATCAGGTTGGCGCGCACGACCTGGTCGTGCTCGTCCACTCGATAGTGGTGAATCAACGTGCCGCGCGGGGCCTCGATCACGCCAACGCCGCGGAACGCGCGCTGGCCCTGCGCCGCCAGCTCGCTTTCCAGGAGGTCCGGGTCGGCCAGCAGCTCGCGGATACCCTCGGCGGCGTGCAGCATCTCGATCATGCGCGCCCAATGGTAGCCCAGCGTCGCGCGCGCCGCGGCGCCGCCGTGGTGGGCGAGAAAGCGCAAGCGCTCGGCGTTGGCGAGCGGCGTCGGGATGAAGTCGCAGTTGGCAAGCCGGGCCAGCGGGCCGACCCGGTACCAGCCGCTCTCGGGCCCGAGCGCGCGCAGAAACGGGAACTTCATGTACGACCACGGCTTCACCACCTCGTGGATGTGGTCCCAGTAGTGGCTGTAGTCGGCATGGTCGAGCAGCACCTCGCCGGCGGCGTCGCGGGCGCGCAACCCGCCGTGGTAGAGATCGAGCCCGCCGTCGGCGCGCACCAGCGACAGGGCCGCCGAGCGGTAGCTGGCGAAACGCGCGTTGGACTCGGCGTCGGCGTCGAACAGCTCCCGCGCCAGCGCGACCGCCTCGCGGCTCCAGGCGACGATCTCGTCGATGTCGCGCAGCAGCCCGTCGCGCTCCGCCGGCGTGAGCGCCTTGTTGACGCCGCCGGGAACCGCCGCCACGCCGTGGATACGCTTGCCGGCCACGACGCGAATCACCTCCTGCCCGTAGCCGCGCAGCAGCACGCCCTTGCGCGCCACCTCCGGGTACGCCTGCGCCACCGCGACGACATTGCGCGTCGCGACGTCGGCGCCGAAACCGAACAGCAGGTCGGGAGAGGCGAGATAGAAAAAGTGCAGTGCGTGCGACTGCAGGATCTGGCCCAGGTGCAGGAGGCGCCGGATCTTCTCCGCGGTGGGCGGCAGCTGCCGCACGCCGACCAGCATGTCGATCGCCTTGGCCGCGGCCAGGTGATGGCTGACGGGGCAGATGCCGCACAGCCGCTGCACCAGCACCGGCACCTCCCAGTACGGCCGGCCCTGCACGAACTTCTCGAAGCCGCGGAACTCGACGATGTGCATGCGCGCCTGCTTCACGTGGTTGTGCTCGTCCAGAAGCAGCGTCACCTTGCCGTGGCCCTCGACCCGCGAGAGCGGCTCGATCGCCACGCGGTTCAGGCCGGCGGTGTCAGGAGCGGTTTCCAGTCGTCGTTCCATGGCGTTGCCGTCAGTCGTAGTGCAGCTGCCGCGGCGCCGACGGCGCCCGCCCCGCGATCAGGTCGGAGAGCAGGCGCCAGAACGCCTCGGCCGGCGGCGGGCAGCCGGGCAGGAAATAGTCGACGTGCACGACTTCGTGGATCGGCCGCACCCGGTCGAACGGCAGCGGCAGCTCGACGTCGTCAGGGATGCCGCCGCGCTCGAGGCCGCCCTCGGTCTCGTAGACCTCCTGCAGGCACGAGCGCAGCGCAATGTTGTTGCGCATCGCCGGCACGCCGCCGTTGATGGCGCAGGCGCCCACGGACACCAGGATCCGGCAGTTGCGGCGGAATTCCTTCAGCACGTGGACGTTCTCGGCGTTGCAGATGCCGCCCTCGATGATGCCGACGTCGCTGGGCCCGCAGTGCTTGATGTCCGTGAGCGGCGAGCGGTCGAAGACCACGTGCTGCGCCAGCTCCAGCACCTTCCCGTCGATGTCGAGCAGCGACATGTGGCAGCCGAAGCAGCCCGCCAGCGAGGTGGTGGCGACGCGCAACTTGTCAGCCATGGCGCCGCCTCCGCTCAGCATACTCGCGCACCGCGACTTCGGCGATCGTCTCCCGGTC
>DATIUV010000040.1:0-5611 GCA_035466595.1 Pelomicrobium sp. | reverse complement strand
CGCTGGGAACTGCGGTTCAGCGCCAATGACGCAGGTGCCGAGGTCGAGCTGCAGGTCGAGCGCGGCCAGATCGAGCGCGTGCGCGACTGGCTGCCGGCCGGCGGGCCGCGGCCCGGCGCCGGGACGGTGACGGGTACGGTGACGTATCGATCCGGCGCGTCCGACATTGTGCGGCTCCAGGCAGGACTGGCTGTCGAAGGCCTCGGCTTCACCGACGCGAGCGGACTGCATGCGGGCGAGGGCATTCGGGCCAGGCTAGAGGCGGGCGCCCGCGGCGCCGGCGATCGGTGGGAGTGGGAGATCGCCGTCGACTGGTCCGAGGGTGCGGTGTTCTGGGACCCGGTCTACGTTCCCGGCGGCGTGAAGGTGGCGGCGAGCGGCCGCTATGGCGACCGGCAGCTGGCCGTGTCGTCGCTGCAGGCTTCCCTTCCCGGCGCCGTCAGCGTGACCGGGACGGGGCGCTGGGACGCGGCAGCGGGCCGGCTGGCGGTGCTGGAGCTGGCCGCTCGCGCGCCCGACCTCGCGGACGCGTTCGCGCAGTGGGCGGCGCCCCTGCTGACCGGCAGCCGCTGGGCGGAGGTCAAAGTCGCCGGCGCTGCGCAGGCCGAGGTTTCGCTGGCCGAGGGCGAGTTGCGCGCGGCGGACCTGGCATTCGAGCGCGTGATGCTCGACGACCCCGGCGCCGCGATGGCGCTGAACGATGCGTCGGGACGCCTGCGCTGGCGTGCCGGCCAGCGCGAAGCCGGCGAGATCGCGTGGACCGGCGGCAGCGTGTACGGCGTGCCGATCGGCGCCGCGCGCGTGCCCCTGGACATACAGCCGGACGGGCTGCGCATTGCGCGCGCCGAGGTCCCCGTGCTCGACGGAACGCTTGCGCTGAGCGACGCGCGGGTCACGCGCTCGGCGGACGGTTGGTCGTGGGATGTGGCGGGCGGCCTTTCGGCAGTTTCCATGGAGCTGCTCAGCGCGCGCCTAGGATGGCCCGAGATGCGCGGCTCGCTTTCCGCGGTGGTGCCGCGCGTGTCCTACCGCGAGCGGCTGCTCGACGTGGACGGCGCGCTGCTGTTTCGCGTCTTCGACGGCACCGCGGTGGCGCGAGACCTGCGCCTCGAGGACCCGTTGGGGCGTGCGCCGCGGCTGACCGCCCAGATCGAGATGCGCGAGCTCGACCTGGATCTGCTCACGCGCGCGTTTTCCTTCGGCAGCATGGAAGGACGCATCGACGTCGACGTCCGCGGCCTGGAACTCGTGAATTGGGCCCCCGTCGCGTTCGACGCGCGCATTGCCAGCAGCCCCGGCGATTATCCGCGCACGATCAGCCAGCGCGCGGTCGAGAACATCTCCGCCCTCGGCGGCGCGGGGGCCGCGGCGGCGATCCAGCGCACCTTCCTGCGCTTCTTCGAGAAGTTCCGCTACCGCCGCCTGGGCCTGTCCTGCCAACTGCGCGACGGCGTCTGCCGCATGGACGGCGTGGCGCCGGCGCCGCAGGGCTACGTCATCGTCGAGGGCGGCGGCCTGCCGGCGATCACGGTGATCGGTTACAATCGCGCCGTCGGCTGGAACGAGTTGATCGGCCGCCTGCAACGCATCACCCAGACCAACGTCACTCCGGTGATCCAATGATCCCCATGCCTGCCTCATTCCGCTTGCGGCTCGGCGCGGCCGCGCTGATCGTCGGCCTGCTGGCCGGCTGCGTCACCATCAACATCTATTTTCCGGCGGCCGCGGCGGAGAAGGCGGCCGACAAGATCATCGACCAGGTCTGGCAGCTGCAGTCGCCGCCCGCCTCGCCAGCGCCGCCGAACCAGTAGGAGCACACCCATGACAGCCACGCTCCGCGCCGTCCTGGCGCTCGGACTCATGATGCTGGCGCTCGCCCCCGCGCGCGCCGCCGATCTCGACATCAGCACGCCCGCCATCAACGCGCTGCGCGCCAGCATGCAGGAGCGTCATGCCCAGCTGCTGCCGTACTACCGTAGCGGCGCGGTGGGACTGACGCGCGACGGGCTGGTGGCGCTGCGCGATGCGAACGCCGTGCCGCTGGCGCAGCGGGCCGCGGTCAACGCGCTGGTGAAGGCGGAGAATCAGGACCGCCTCGCCCTGTACCGCGAGATCGCCCGCGCCAACGGTCACCCCGAGTGGGAGGCGGACATCCGCGCCACCTTCGCCCAGCGCTGGATCGATCGCGCGCAGCCGGGCTGGTGGTACCAGACCGCGGCCGGCGGCTGGGCCAGGAAGTGACGCCGATCCTCGCCTTCGACATCGAGACGGTGCCGGACGTCGCCGGCCTGCGGCGTCTGTACGAACTTCCCGAGGACGTGCCGGACCGCGAGGTGGCGGACATGGCGTTCCAGCGACGGCGCCAGCAGACCGGCAGCGACTTCCTGCCGCTGCACCTGCACCGGATCGTCGTCATCTCGTGCGTCCTGCGCGACCGCGACACTTTCCGCGTCTGGTCGCTGGGCGGCACGGAGCAGGCGGAGGGCGAGCTGGTCCGGCGGTTCTTCGAGGGCGTCGACAAGTACACCCCGCAGCTGGTGTCGTGGAACGGCGGCGGCTTCGACCTGCCGGTGCTGCACTACCGCGGCATGATCCATCGCGTGCCGGCCGCGCGCTACTGGGACATGGGCGATGACGACCGCGACTTCAAGTGGAACAACTACATCAGCCGCTACCACGCGCGCCACCTCGACCTGATGGACCTGCTGGCGATGTACCAGCCGCGCGCCAACGTGCCGCTCGACGACTTCGCCCAGCTCCTCGGGCTGCCGGGCAAGATCGGCGTCGGCGGCGCGCAGGTGTGGGAGGCCTACCAGGCGGGCGAGCTGGAGGCGATCCGGCGCTACTGCGAGGCCGACGTGGTCAATACCTACCTGGTGTATCTCCGCTTCCAGCTGATGCGCGGCGCGCTCGACCCCGTCCGGCTCGAGGCCGAGAACGAACTGGTGCGCTCGACGCTGGCGCGCTCCCCGGAGCCGCACTGGCGCGAGTTCCTCGACCGCTGGAGCGCGGCGGCCTGAGGCGACGGTGACAGTGGCCCTCGTGCGCATCGCCGAGGTCGAGTCGCTCGACCAGGAGGGCCGCGGCGTCGCCCGTGACGGCGGCAAGGTGATCTTCGTCGACGGCGCGCTGCCGCGCGAGTCGGTCGTCTACAGCCCCTACAAGCGCAAGCCGACGTTCGAATTCGCGCAGGCGACCCGGGTGCTGCGCGAGTCGTTCATGCGGGTGGCGCCGCGCTGCCCATATTTCGCCGCCTGCGGCGGCTGCAGCCTGCAGCACGTCGACGCCGGCGCCCAGGTCGCAATCAAGCAGCGGGTGCTGGAGGATCAGCTCTGGCACATCGCGCGCGTGCGGCCGGAGCAGATGCTGCCGCCGCTGCACGGCCCGTACTGGCGCTACCGTCACCGCGCGCGCCTGACGGTGCGCCGCGTCGCCAAGAAGGGCGGCGTGCTGGTGGGTTTTCACGAGAAGCGCTCAAGCTACGTCGCCGACATGTGGAGCTGCGAGGTGCTGCCGCGCCACGTCTCCGACCTGATCCCGGCGCTGCGCGAGCTGATCGAGGGCCTGTCCATCCGCGAGCGGCTGCCGCAGATCGAGGTGGCGGTCGGCGACGACGTCACCGTGCTGGTGCTGCGGCTCCTGGAGCCCTTCAGCGAAGCCGACGCCGACGCCGTGCGCGCGTTCGCGGACCGCCATGCCGTCCACGTCTACGTCCAGCGCGGTGGGCCGGACAGCGCGGAGCCGTTTCATCCGCCCGCGCCGGCAAACCTGCGCTACCGCCTGCCGGAGTTCGGCGTCGAGGTGGGCTTCAGCCCGACCCAGTTCACCCAGGTCAACCCGCACGTCAATCGCGCGCTGGTCGGGCGCGCGGTGCGCCTGCTCGACGCGCAGCCCGGCGAGCGCGTCGCCGACTGGTTCTGTGGTCTGGGCAACTTCGCGCTGCCGCTGGCGGCGACCGGCGCCAACGTGGTCGGCTACGAGGGCAGCGCGGGGCTGGTGGAAGCGGCGAACGCGAACGCGCGCTCGAACGGCCTCGAGGCGCGGACGCGGTTCCAGGCGGCCGATCTGTTCAACGTCGACGAGAGCTGGCTCGCAGCGCAGGGGCCGTTCGACCGCTGGCTGGTGGACCCGCCGCGCGACGGCGCCATCGAACTGGTGAAGGCGCTGGCGGGGCCGGGCCCGCGCCGGATCGTGTACGTCTCCTGCAACCCCGCGACGCTGGCCCGGGACGCCGGTGTGCTGAGCCAGGTCAAGGGCTACCGCCTGCGCGCCGCAGGCGTCGTCAACATGTTTCCCCACACGGCCCACGTCGAGTCGCTGGCGGTGTTCGAGCGCGCGTGAGGGGCAAAGAAAAAGGCGGCCGCAGCCGCCTTTTTCCCGCGCAGGAAGCGCTACTCGCGCTGGCCGGCGAACGCCATCAGCAGCTGCAGCATCGTGCTGAACAGGTTGTAGACGCTGACGTAGAGCGTCAGCGTGGCGGAGACGTAGTTGGTCTCGCCGCCGCGCACGATGGCGTTGAGCTGCCACAGGATCAGGCCGGCGGAGAGCAGCATGATCACGCCCGCCAGCGTCAGGTGCAGCACCGGGCTGCCGATGAAGATGTTGGCGACGATGGCGACGATGGCGATCAGCACGCCCACCATGAGGAAGTTGCCGAGGAAGCCGAAGTCGCGCTTGGTCGTGGTGGCGACCGCCGACAGGCCGAAGAAGGCGACGCCGGTGCCGCCTGCCGCCAGCGCCACGAGCTGCCCGCCGTTGGCCAGGCCGAGCGCTACCTTCAGCAGCGGCGCCAGCATCAGCCCCATCAGGAAGGTGAAGCCCAGCAGCAGGTAAACGCCCACGGAGCTGTCGCGGTTTTTCTCGATGGCGAAGATCATGCCGTAGAACACGCCGAGAAAGCCGAGCGCGAACAGGATAGGGTTGGCCTGCAGGAAAGACCATGAGAACTGCATGCCCACCAGCGCGCCGACGGCGGTGGGAATCAGGCTCAGGCCCAGGAGCCAATACGTGTTGCGCAGGACCCGGTTGCGCTCGACGCCGAGCGCCGGGGTGTGCTGAATCGACTGGATTTCCGCCATGGGGGTTGCTCCCTCCTGTTGATCGAACCGTGCGTAAGACTACGTCAAGCCGCCGTTAGTTTCCACTCGGCAGGGGTTCCGAGCGGGCCCGCCGGCGTCCCCGCCGGACGGGTAGTTTATACTTGAAGCAAATGGATTTTCCGCTGGAAACCGTATTGCTGGGCGTCGCCGCCGGCGCGGCCGTTTTGGCTTTGGTGCTGCTGGTGACGGCGCTGGTGCGGCTGGCGGCGATGGGACGGGCGCTGCGCGAGGGGTTGGAACAGGCCGCGGCCGCCGGCGAGCAGAAGCACCGTGAGATGCTCTCGGACCTGCACGCCGGTCTCGTCCGGCAGGGGGACCGCGTTGCCGCCGCGACCCAGGACAGCGGCGAGCGGCTGCGCGGAACCCTCGACCAGGAACTCAAGCAGAGCCGCGAGACGCTGCAGGTGATGCAGCTCGGGCTCAACCACAATCTGGCGCAGAGCCGCGAAGCGATGATCACCCAGCTGCGCGAGCTCGCCGAAGCCCTGCAGGGCACGCTGCGGGCGCAGGCG
>DATIUV010000039.1:0-9361 GCA_035466595.1 Pelomicrobium sp. | reverse complement strand
GTCGGCAATGCGCGCGGCGCCGGCTTCGCGCGCCGCGGCCAGGAACGGCGTGACGCCCTTGCCGTAGACCATGTCGTAGGCGAGGCAGCCGGGCGCGAACACGCCCGCCGGCAGCTGCGGGACTTCGCCGCCGAGCGACGCGGAGGTGGAGTTGATCACCAGATCGAACGCCCGCCCCGCCAGCGCCTCGTAGCCGCTGGCGGCGCACACGAGGCCGCGCTGCGTCGCCAACTCAGCCAGCTCCTCGGCCTTCGCCAGCGTGCGGTTGGCGATCACGAGCGCCGCAGGACCGCGCGCGAGCAGCGGAAACAGCACGCCGCGCGCCGCGCCGCCGGCGCCCATCAGCAGGATGCGGCCGCCGGCCAGACCGACGCCGAGGTTCGCCTCCAGGTCGCGCGTGAGGCCGACGCCGTCCGTGTTGTCGCCCAGCGCACGGCCGGCCTCGAAGGCGAGCGTGTTGACCGCGCCGGCGTCGCGCGCGCGCGGCGCGCACTCGTCCGCCAGCCGGTAGGCGTCCAGCTTGAAAGGCACGGTGACGTTGAGTCCGCGGCCGCCGGCGGCGCGGAACGCCGCCAACGCCGCCGCGAAACCGTCGAGCGGCGCCAGGATCGCCTCGTAGGTCAGGTCCTGGCCGGTGGCGCGCGCGAACTCCGCGTGGATGCGCGGGCTGCGGCTCTGGGCGATGGGGTTGCCGATGACGGCGTAGCGGTCGGTCACGCGTCGGTCCCCGCCGCTACTGCGCGACGAGCTCGTCGCTGCGGGTGAAGGTCCAGGTGCGGGTGATGACCAGGATGTCGGTGTCGCGCTTGATGTCGTCGGGAAACGGCGCGTACGGCGCCGCCAGCTCGACGATGCGCAGCGCCGCCGTGTCCAGCACCTTGTGCCCGGACGAGCGGTTGATCTCCACCTTCTCCACCGCGCCGTCGGCCTTGATCGACACCGACACCACCAGGCTGCCGTAGATGCGGTCGCGGCGCGCCTGGTCGGGATAGTTGAGGTTGCCGATCTTCTCCACCTTGGCGCGCCAGTCCTCGACGTAGCGGGCGAAGCGGTACTCCTTGGTGCGGGCGCCGACGAAAGTCCGGCGCGGGCGCTTCTGGTAGCTCTGCCAGTCCTTCTCGATCTGCGCCTGCAGCTTCGCCATCTGCATCGCCCGCGCCATCAGCTCGCCGGCGTCCGGCTGCGGTTGCGGCTGCGCCTCGGGCTGCGGCTTCTCCGGCTCGGCGGGCGGCGGCTTGGCCGGCGCCTGCTCCTTTGCCTGCGTCAGCAGCTTCCTGGCCTTGGCCTCCAGCTCCTTCACCTTCTGCGCCGCCTGCTTGAGCTCGACGCTGCTGGCCTCGTCCTTCGGCGGCAGCGGGCTCTTGGCGCGCAGGTCCTCGTCCGTGTTGCCGCCGCCGGCCAGGTTGGCCTGGGCCAGCGCGTCGGCCTTCTCCGGCGCTTCCCGCGTGCGCGCGTTCACCAGGACCACGTCGATGGGGGGCGAGGAGTTGAACATCGCCTTCGGCTCCGGCAGCTTGAAGCCCACGCCGAAGGCGATGAAGCCGTGCAGCGCCAGCGAAACCAGCAGCGCGATGCCTAACCGCGACGACGGATCGAACGGCGGCGCTCCTCCCGGCAGCGCGGCCACCGCCCCGAAACCCGAACCTCCGCCTGCGATCGTCAACGTCTCCTGTCTGGCGCCAGTCTGAGAATTGCGCTCGATTGTAGGGGAGCGCCCGGCGCTTGTCACACGCCTGCGCCGGCAGCTTCCTCCCGCTGCAGGAAGCGGGCCTGGAACGTGAGTTCCCAGAGGTCGACGCCGGTGATTTCGAGGCGCACGCGCGCGCCCGCGGGAAGCTCCGGCAGCGACGGCACGCGCCCGACGAGCGGGATGCGATCGATGCGCACCAGCCCCTCGCGCAGCACCTCGGCGCCGGTCTCGTCGACGCGCTCCTGCTCGAGCCAGCGCAGGCACCAGTAACGCTCCATGGTGCGCTGGAACGCCGCGTAGGCGTCGTAGGTGAGCTCGAAGTCGCGCATCGCCGCCAGCAGCTCCTCGTCGGCCTCGGGATACGGCGCCGGGTCGCCGCGCGTCAGCGCCGCGAGCTGGCGCTGGTTGACGAGGTCCACGTAGCGCCGCAGCGGCGAGCTCGACCAGGCGTACTGCGCGACGCCCAATCCCTGGTGCGGCGCGGCCGAGGTGGTCATGCGCACCGGCCCGCTGGTCTGGGCGCGGTACAGGCCGGGAACGCCGGCCTCGGCGATTTGGCCGCCCCAGGCCTGGTTGACCTCGATCATGAGCTCGGCGACCAGCTTGTCGACCGGCGCGCCGCGCCGGCGCGGCACGATGCGAACGACGTCGTCGATCACGTAAAAGCTGTAGTCGAGCCGCTCCTGCTCGCCCTCGTCGCTCTTGCCGCGCGCGGCCTGCAGCCGGTTGGCGAGCCGCCACAGGAAGGTGAGCTCGCGCGCGTACGGGTAGTCGGCGCGGCCGGCGGCGATGGTGTCCTCGTTGAACTGCGTCTCCAGCGCGTCGTGGCGCAGGTTCGCCGCAATATGCACTCGCTCCACGGCGCTGGTTCGCGCGGTCACTTCGCCGGTGTCCTCGGCGACGTCGAGGTACATCGACAGCACCGGGCACTCGCGGCCCGCCGCCAGCGTGAAGGTTTCGACGTAGGCGTCCGGCAGCATCGTGATCTTGGCTCCCGGCAGGTAGACCGTCGACAGCCGCTTGCGGGCTTCGGCGTCGGCCGGCGAGCCGCGCGTGACCGCCAGCGCCGGCGCGGCGATGTGCACGCCGACGCGGACGGTGCCGCCGGGCAGCCAGGTCACCGAGAAGGCGTCGTCGATCTCGGTGGTGGCCGCGTCGTCGATGCTGAAAGCCTGCGCCGCGGCGAGCGGCAGATCCGCCGGCACCGCCGGCGGCGGCAGCTCCGGAAAGCCGGTGCCGCGCGGGAAATACTCGTAGAGAAAGCGGCCCAGGTGGTAGTCGCGGCTCGAGGCGAGCGCGCCGCAGCGCTCCAGCAGGCGCGGGGCGGAGAGCTTCAGCTCCAGGCTCGCCTGCTCGAGCGCCTTGTACTCGATCGACTGCTTGTCCGGGTCGTAGAGCAGGCGGGCCGTGAGCGGCGCGAACTCCGGCGGCAGCTCGCAGCGCTTCAGCGCCTCGACGTAGCGCGCCTGCTGCTCGGCGGCGAGCCGCTTGCGCTCGAGGCTCGCCAGCGCGGCCTTCAGCGCGTCCTCGGGCGCGGCCTTGAAGCGGCCCTTGCCCTTGCGATAGAAGTACATCGGCGAGGCGTGCAGTCGCATCAGCACGCCGGCCGCCTCCACCGCCGAGGGCGTGTGCCCGAAATACTCCTCGGCCAGCGCCTCGAAGCCGAACTCGCCCTCGCCGCAGCACTGCCAGAGGAAATCGGGGTCCATCGACTGCGCCAGCGCCTCGGCGGCCGACATCAGCTCGCCGGGCGACGGCTCGCGATAGCGCAGCAGCACGTGGCCCGCCTTCACCTTGGTGCGGCGGCCGTGCTGCGATTCCACCTGCAGCGACGAGTCGTTGTCGGCGAGGATGGTGCCGGCCTTGAAGGCGCCGCTCTCTTCGTAGAGGACGTGCATGGGGGCTGCTTGGAAGCCGCGGTCCGACGGTCGGCCCGCGCCAGGGAAAAGGGCCCGATTATAAGCGATCGGCCTCGGCCGGCACGAAGCCGGCGAACGCGAGCACGTCGTCGACGTAGTCGCCGAATTCGCCGAAGCCGTGGTCCGATCCCGGCACCACGATCTGCCGGCAGCCGCGGTACTTCGCCATCGCCTTGCGGTAGTCGAGCACCTCGTCGCCGGTGGTCACCAGCAGCAGGTAGCGCTCGGGCCGCGTGATGTTGCCGGTTTCGAACGAGCGCAGCTCCGCGAGATGCTGCGGCGTGAGCTCGTAGGCTTCGCCGGTGTAGAGGTTGGTCTGCGGTCCCAGCAGGCCTTCCAGCAGCCGCGGCGCCTCCACCGCCGGGTTCACCAGCACGGCGCGCAGGCCGTGCCGTTCGGCGAGCCAGGTGGCGTAGTACCCGCCCAGCGAGCTGCCGACGAGCGTGGCTTCCGGGCCGGCCGCCGCGACCTCCTCCTCCAGCGTCGCGATGGCACCGGCCGGCCGGTCGGGCAGCGCGGGAGCGCGGAACGCGCCGGCGCAGCCGAGCTGCTCGAGGCGCTCGCGGATCAGCCGCGCCTTGAACGACGCCGGCGAGCTGTTGAAGCCGTGGATGTAGATGATCGCCGGCAGGGGGTCGCGCGTGGGTTGTCCGAAAGACCGCCGTCCGCACGCTTGTGGTGCGAACGACTCGATTTGGTGCGTCGAGCAAGGGGCCGCCGTGGTCTCGCCCAACCGAGCTGCCAGGCGTCCCGTCGTCATGAAAATCAGCATGATACGTGCGGGATCGGGCCCGCGCCACGGCGCCGGGAAGCGTGGCACGGAACCTGCAGAAGAGGCGTCCCGTGTCGGGCGCCCGCCTGACCAAGACAAAAACCCATCCCCGCTCGATGCCCGGCTTGGGCTCACCCTGACTGGAGAGACAGACACCAATGGACCGTCGCGGATTCCTGAAGAAGACCGCCGCCGGCGCAGCCGCCGGCTCCCTCGGCTTCCCCATGATCGCCTCCGCCCAATCGGGCAAGACGTTCAACTGGAAGATGACCACCACCTGGCCGGCCGGCTCGCCGTTCTACCAGAGCGGCCCCGGCAGCGCCGAGTCGTTCGCCAAGAAGTGCGAGGTGCTCTCGGGCGGCCGGCTCAAGATCAAGGTGTTCGCCGCCGGCGAGCTGCTGCCGGCGTTCGAAGGCTTCGACGCCTGCTCGGCGGGCACCGTGGAGATGAACCACGGCGTCGCCTACTACTGGTCGGGCAAGACCTTCGCCGCCCAGTACTTCGGCACCGTGCCGTTCGGCATGAGCTACCTCGGCCAGCACGCCTGGCTGTGGGAAGGCGGCGGCATGGCGCTGTGGGAGGAGGTCTACAAGCCGTTCGGGCTGAAGCCGCTGCCGGTGGGCTGCACCAACGTGCAGATGACCGGCTGGTTCAAGAAGCCGGTCGGCTCGGTCAACGACTTCAAGGGCCTGAAGATGCGCATCCCCGGCCTCGCCGGCAAGGTCTACGCCACGCTCGGCGTCGACGTGAAGCTGCTGCCCGGCGGCGAGATCTTCCCGGCGCTGGAGCGCGGCGTGATCGACGCCGCCGAGTGGGTCGGCCCGTTCCTCGACCAGAAGCTCGGGCTGCAGAACGCCGCGAAGTTCTACTACACCACCGGCTGGCACGAGCCCTCCACCACCTCCGAGATCGTCATCAACCAGAAGGCGTGGGACTCGCTGCCGGAGGACCTCAAGCAGGTCATGATCATCGCCGCCCAGGCCGTGGACCTGGAAGGCATCCTCTGGCTCGAGACCAAGAACTCGGTCGCGCTCGCCGAGCTGGTGGAGAAGGACGGCGTCAAGGTCTCGACCCTGCCGCCGGACGTGGTGAAGAAGCTCAAGGAGGCGACCGCCGACACCCTGAGCTCCTCCGCCGCCAAGGACCCGGTGACGAAGAAGGTGCACGAGGCCTACTTCGCGTTCAAGAAGAAGCACGACGTCTGGGCGAAAGTCAGCGAGACGAACTTCGCCACGCAGGCGCGCGACATCTGAGCACAAACGCCGCCCGCGCTGCGCCGGCCCGCTGCCGGCGTGGCACGGGCCGGCACCCATAACAAGACCGAAGGCAGGAGCTGCCCCCCGTGTCCCGCGCCGAGCGCGCCGCCAACTTTCTCGACTCGTTGATCGATTGGGTCGGCCGCGCCACCAGCTGGCTGACGCTGATCCTGGTGCTGCTGATCGCCGTCGAGGTGCTGCTGCGCTACACCGCCAGCATCGGCGCGGTGTGGGCGCAGGAGCTGGAGTGGCACATCCTTGCGGTGATCGCGCTGTGGGGCATCGCCTACACGCAGAAGGAGGACGGCCACGTGCGCGTGGACATCCTCTACCAGAACTTCAGCGAGCGCACCAAGCTGTGGGTCGAGCTCGGCTCGGCGTTGCTCGTCATGCTCCCGATCTCGCTCTACATCGCCTGGCTGTCGATCGCCTTCGTGCAGCAGTCCCACGGCATGGGCGAGATCTCGCCCGACCCCGGCGGCCTCACGCACCGCTGGATCCTCAAGTCCTTCGTCACCACCGGCTTCGCGCTGCTGGCGGTGCAAAGCCTCGCCATCGCGCTGCGCAGCGCGGGGCGGCTGCGCTCGCGGAGCTAGGCGCCGATGCTGCCGCTGAACGAGATGCTGGCGATCGGCCTGATCGCCACCTTCATCGTCCTGCTGCTCTCCGGCATCCGGGTCGCCTACGCGATCGCCGCCTCGGGCTTCATCTTCGGCTTCATCGGCTTCGGCACCGGGCTTTTCAACCTGCTGCCGGCGCGCATCTACGGCGTGGCGACCAACTACACGCTGCTGGCCGTGCCGCTGTTCGTGTTCATGGGCGTGCTGCTGGAGAAGTCGCGCATCGCCGAGGACATGCTCGACGTCATGGGCCACCTGGCCGGGCGCCAGCCCGGCGGCATGGGCGTCGCCATCATCCTGGTGGGCGTGCTAATGGGCGCGGCCACCGGCATCGTCGGCGCCACCGTGGTGACGCTGGGCCTGATCGCGCTGCCGGCGTTGCTCAAGCGCGGCTACAACCACGGGCTCGCCACCGGCGCCATCTGCGCCTCCGGCACGCTGGGCCAGATCATCCCGCCCTCGCTGATCCTGATCCTGCTCGCCGATCTGATGCAGGAGTCGGTCGGCACGCTCTTCGCCGCCGCCCTCATGCCGGGCCTGATGCTGGCCGGCCTCTACGTGATCTACCTGCTGGTGCTGGGCCGGCTCAAGCCCGAGCTCGCGCCGCCGATGCCCGACGAGGAGCTCGCCGCGATGTCCCGCGGCAAGCTCGCGAAGGAGGTGCTGCGCGGGGTGCTGCCGCCGCTCTTGCTGGTCTTCGCGGTGCTGGGCTCCATCATCGGCGGGGTCGCCGCGCCCACCGAGGCGGCCTCGATGGGCGCCTTCGGCGCCATCCTGGTGGCCGCCATCAGCCGCAAGCTCTCGCTCAGGGTGCTGCAGGAGACCATGCGCGAGACGCTCAAGACCACCGCCATGATCCTTTTCATCATCATGGCCGCGCAGGTCTTCAGCCTCGCCTTCCGCGGCCTCTCCGGCGAAGACCTGATCCACGAGTTCATGGGCGCGATCCCCGGCGGGGTGTGGGGAACGATCCTGTTCATGATGGTGCTGCTGTTCATCCTCGGCTTCTTCCTCGAGTGGATCGAGATCTCCTACATCGTGCTGCCGCTGCTGCTGCCGTTCTTCGTCAAGCAGGGCGTCGACATGGTGTGGCTGGCGATGCTGATCTGCATGAACCTGCAGACCTCGTTCCTGACGCCGCCGTTCGGCTGGGCGCTGTTCTTCATGAAGGGGGTCGCCCCGCCCCAGATCAAGACCGGCGAGATCTACCGCGGCGTCATCCCCTTCATCGGCGTGCAGATCGTCGGCCTCGCGCTGCTCATGATCTTCCCCGAGATCTCCACCTGGCTGCCCAAGGCCATCGGCTGGATGAAGTAGGAATCGCTCCGCCGCCCGGCGGGTCCGCGCTGGCGGTATACTTCCGCGCAAAACGAAGCGGGAGGAATCTACCGTCATGATCCGAAGCACCATCGGCACCCGCGGCATGGCCGTCGCGCCGCATTCCCTGGCCTCGCAGTCGGCCCTCGACGTGCTGCGCGAGGGCGGCAACGCGCTGGAAGCGATGATCGCCGCCTGCGCCACCATCGCGGTGGTGTATCCCCACATGAACGGCATCGGCGGCGACTCCTTCTGGCTGACCTTCGCCCCCGGCGCCGGCGTGTCCTCGATCGATGCCTGCGGCGCGGCCGCGCAGCGCGCCAAGCGCGAGTTCTACACCGAGCGCGGCGCCGACGTCATTCCCCTGCGCGGACCGCTGGCCGCCAACACCGTCGCCGGCACGATCTCGGGCTGGGAGATGGCGCACCGCATCGCCCACGAGCAATGGGGCGGCCGCCTGCCGTTCAAGCGCCTGCTGCAGGACGCGATCCATTACGCGAAGCACGGCATCCCCGTTACCCAGAGCCAGCACGACAGCACGACCCAGAAGCTCGGCGAGCTGCAGGACCAGCCGGGCTTCGCCGTGCACTTCCTGGACGGCAGCGCCGTCCCGCGCGCCAACGCGATGTTCGTGCAGAAAACGCTGGCCGCGACGCTGGAGCGCATTGCCGACGCCGGACCGCGCGACTTCTACGAGGGCGACCTCGCGGTCATCATCGCCAAGGAATTGGCCCACCTGGGCAGCCCGCTCACGCTGGCCGATTTCGAGGCGCACCGGGCGGTGGAGAAGCCGGCGCTGGAGCTCGAGCACTCCGCAGGCATGATCTACAACATGGCGCCGCCGACGCAGGGCGTGATCTCGCTCATCATCCTGGGCCTGCTGGACCGCGCCGGCGTCGCCGGCCTGGAGCCGATGTCGGCCGACTACGTGCACCGCGCGGTGGAGGCGACCAAGCTCGCGTTCCGCATCCGCGACCGCTACGTGACGGACCCCGCGTACATGCAGGTCGACCCGCAGTCGCTGCTCGAGAAGGGCGCGCTCGACGCGCTCGCCGCGGAGATCGACCTCGACAAAGCGGCGCCGTGGGGGTCGAAGTCGGCGGCGGGCGACACCGTATGGATGGGCGTCATCGACGGCGAGGGCCGCGCGGTATCGTGCATCCAGAGCATCTACCACGAGTTCGGCAGCGGCGTCGTGCTGGGGCAGACCGGCATCAACTGGCAGAACCGCGGCTGCAGCTTCTCGCTCGACCCGAAGGCGGTCAACACGCTGGAGCCCGGGCGCAAGCCGTTCCACACGCTGAACCCGGCGCTCGCGCTGCTGAACGACGGCCGGCTGATGGTCTACGGCACCATGGGCGGCGACGGCCAGCCGCAGACGCAGGCGGCGATCTTCACGCGCTACGCGCTGATGGGCTACTCCGCGCAGGAGTCGGTGTCGCTGCCGCGCTGGCTGCTGGGGCGCACCTGGGGCAGCATGTCCGAGACGCTCAAGCTCGAGCGGCGCTTCACCAAGGACGTGTTCGACGACCTGGCGAAGCGCGGCCACGACGTCGAGCGCCTGCGCAGCTTCGACGAGGCCGTCGGCCACGCGGGCATCGTGGTGCGGCATCCAAGCGGCGTGCTGGAAGGCGCCGCCGATCCGCGCTCCAACGGCGGGGCCGCCGCGTTTTGAGCCGCTTCGCCCGCCTGATCGCGTCCGCCGCGCTCGCGGCAGCCGCGCTCGGCGCCGCGCCCGCGGCGCTGGCGCAGGCGGCGACCGGCAGCGCCCCGGCGCCGCGCGAGGC
>DATIUV010000038.1:0-1740 GCA_035466595.1 Pelomicrobium sp. | reverse complement strand
CTCGCGGCCGGCCACCATCGATTCCCGGTCACCGAGCTGCACGACGGCCGGTAACTCGGCGAGCCGGCGCCGTGTCACCGCAATCGGCGGCGACGGCTGTGCCGGGTCACGCGCGATGACGAACACGACCGCGTCCGGCGGCAGTGCGATGCGCGCGGCGTCGGACAGCGCGATGCTGGCGCTCACGATTGCACCGTCCGCCAGCGGCGCGGGCTCGGCTGCCGCCTGCGCCGGAGCTGCCTGCTCGGTGCCTGCGACTGCCGCTGGCGCCTCGCCGCGCCATTCCGCCACGCGCTGCTCGATGACGTCGCGGATGTCGGCCGGCGGATTGGTCGCCAGCAGCCGTTCCCAGCGGTCGGCGGCTGTATCGGTATCGCCGCGATTGAAGGCGCCCAGACCGCTCCAGAACAACGCGGCCTGGCTGTTGGGCTCCACGGCGAGGGCATTTTCGAACAACGACATCGCACGCGGCGACATGGTCTGCCCGCCCTCGGCCGCGAGCAGCGCCTCGGCCAGTTCGACAAGGCCCTGGGCACTGCGGCCGTCCTCCAGCTCCACGACGCGCTCGAACGCCGCAACCGCCTGCGGGTAGTTGTTGAGCGACATGTACGAGCGGCCCAGCATGCGCCAGCCGTTGACATCCCCGGGGTTTTCCTCGAGGCGCTTCGCGAGCCCCCCGACCACCTCGATCATGTCGGCGCCCACGCCGCCGCCGTGCGTCAGCCGCTCATTCTCGAGCCCCGGGCTGCCGATCGACGCATACAGCCCGGCCGACGAGGCGACGACGAACAGCACCGCACCGCCTGCGACGGCGAAATTTCGCGAATTGTCGCGCAGGAACGGCCATACCGCGAACACTACGCCCGCAAAACTCATCACACCCAACGCTAACCACAGCATGCCGGTTCTACTCCTCGGCCGCCGCTTCGCCGTCGACGGGCATGGCCATGCGGCGCCGCAAAATGTTCACGAGCACCAGGCCGCCGGCCAGCAGCAGTGCAATCGGTGCAAGCCACAGCACCAGCGTCTTGCCCGACATGCGCGGGCGGTACAGGGCGAACTCGCCGTAGCGAGCCACCAGGAAATCGTAGATCTCGTCGTCCGTCTTGCCCTCGGTCAGCATGCGCCGGATCTCGCGCCGCAGGTCACCGGCGAGGAACGCATTCGAGTCCTTGATGCTCTGGTTCTGGCACTTGAGACAGCGGACTTCCTCGATGATGTGTTCGTAGCGCGCCTGCAGCGCCGGGTCGTCGAACGCCTTGTCCGTGTCGATGGCCAGCGCCGTCGAGACAAACGCAAACAACAGTGCGAATAGCGCGAGCTGCTTCACGACGCCGGCCCTCCCGCCGCGATGAGCGGCACGAAGTCCTTCTGCCAGATCGCCGCGTCGAGCGGACCGAGGTGTTTGTGCAGGACGATACCCTCCGGGCTGATGAGGAACGTTTCCGGCGCGCCGTAGACGCCCCAGTCGATGCCGACACGGCCGTCGGCGTCGTACGCGGAGAACTGGTAAGGGTCGCCGAGCTGCTTCAGCCAGCGCAGCGCTTCCTGGCGCTCGTCGCGCCAGTTGATGCCGTAGATGGGAATCTCGCCCGAACGGGCCAGCTGCATCAGGAAGCCGTGTTCCTGGCGGCAGCCGCCGCACCAGGTGGCCCAGACGTTGACGAGCGCCATCTTGCCCGCGTAGTCCGTCGAGCCGACCATCACGCCCGGCTCCGTCAGCGACTCGACCTCGAACGC
>DATIUV010000037.1:0-8672 GCA_035466595.1 Pelomicrobium sp. | reverse complement strand
TGGGGTCTCGTTGGGTAAGTCCCGACCCACTATACCAAATTGCCGCGCGTCCTATTCGCGCCACGCTCGGGACACCGGGCTTGGGCCGCGAGGGTCGGTGCCGCGTATAATCGCGGCCCACGGGCGCCGGCGGCGGCGCCTCCCGCCACGCCGACAAGACGCCTCCTCATGGTTCCCCGCTTCCTCACCGTCCCCGGTGCCCTCGCCCTGGGCGCCGCGGCCGGCTGGCTCGCCCAGTGGCTGCACGTCCCGCTGCCGTGGATGGTGGGGCCGATGGTGGCGATGGCGCTGGCGCGCATCCGCCGCGTGCCTCTGCGGGAGCTGCCGGGCGGGCGCCAGGCCGGCCAGCTGGTGATCGGCGTGGCGTTGGGCCTGTATTTCACGCCCGACGTCGGACGCGAGGTGCTGGCCACCGGCGGGTGGATGGTATTGCTCGGGCTCGCCGCCATCGGCATCGGCTACCTCTGCGCGCGCGTGCTCTCGCGCCTCTCCGGCATCGACCTCGGGACGGCGTTCTTTGCCAGCGTGCCCGGCGGCGCCTCGGAGATGGCGGTCCTGGCGGAACGCCATGGCGCCTCGATCCCCCACGTCGCCGTCGCCCACTCGCTGCGCATCCTGCTGGTCGTGGTGATCGTCCCGGGCGCGCTCGCGATTCTGGGCGTGACCGGCACCGACGCCTACGTGCCGCCCCAGCCCGCTGCTGCGGCGGGCGGCATGTTGATACTGCTCGTGCTCGCGCTGGCCGCCGCGCTGGTGGCGCTGCAGTTTCGCGTGCCCAACGCCTGGATCCTCGGCCCGCTCGCCATCACCATCCTGCTCACGCTGAACGAGGTGTACCTGTCGGCGATGCCGGGCTGGCTCTCCGCTGCGGGCCAGCTGCTCATCGGCCTCGCGCTGGGCGCGCGCTTCGAGCCCGAGTTCATGCGGGCTGCGCCGCGGTACACGGGCGCCCTGCTGGTGAGCATCGCCGTCGCGCTCGCCGCCGCGGCCGGCGTCGGCTTCGGCCTTGCCTGGCTGTCCGGGCTCAACCCGGCGACGATGGTGGTGGCGGCGGCGCCGGGCGGCATCGCCGAGATGTGCATCACCGCCAAGGTGCTCAAGCTGGGCGTGCCGCTGGTGACCGCGTTTCACGTGACCCGGTTTGTCATGGTGGTCATTCTGACCGGGCCGATCTACGCGTGGGCGCTCCGGCAGCGGACTTCCCGCTGAGCGCGCTCAGCGCCCGCGCCCCAGGGACTGCGCGCCGAGCCATCCCAGCGCCGCGCCGATCGCGAGCATGCCGGCGAGCTCGGGGCCGCTGGGCCGCTCCCCCAGTTCGATCGCGGCGGCCAGCACGCCGATCACGGGCACGCTGAGGATACCGAGGCTGGCGGTGCCGGCCGGCAGGCGCCGCAGCACGTAGATCCACAGCAGCCAGCCCAGCGCCGTGCCGGCCACGCCGATGTAGGCGAGGGCGACGACGAAGTATGCGTTCCACTCGATTGGCCGCTGCGGCACGGCGAGCGTCACGACGCCGAGCAGCACGGTGCCGAGCGCCATCTGCCAGGCGGTCAGCGCAAGCAGGTCCGGCGGGCGATGCCGCTCCACGCGCTTGATCAACACCGCGCCGGCGGCCCAGACCAGCCCGGACGCCACCGCCAGCACCCCGGAGACGAGCGTGCCCTGCAGGTGCCACGGCTCGAGCACCAGGACGAGTCCCAGCCCGGACAGGATCACGGGAATCCAGCGCGTCCCGCGCACGCGCTCGCCCAGGATCGGCCACGCCAGCAGCAGCACCCAGAACGGCATGGTGTAGGCGAGCACCGCCGTCTTCCCGGCGCCGCCCGCCACCAGCGCCCACTGCGCCAGGCCGGTGAAGCCGGCGGTCTGGGAAAGCCCGAGGATCAAGGCGCCGCGCCAGCTCGGCAGCCGCAGGGTCCGGCCCGTGGCGATGAGGACGGCGAACAGGACCAGCGTGCCGATCGCCATGCGCAGGGCGGCGAAGTCGAACGGGCCCGCGTAGGCGGTCACCCGCTTCATGATGACCCAGTTGTAGCCCCAGATCAGCGCCAGGACGGCGAGGCCCGCCGCGGCCCGCCGGCGGGCGCGGGAATCCGCGGCGTGTGCTACGGTCTGATCCGGCGGAACATCCGCCGCGGACGAAGGCATGCGCCTATATTACAGTGACCGTTTCGTGCTCCCGCTGCCGGCCGGGCATCGCTTCCCGATGGAGAAGTATGCGCGCCTGCGCGAGCGCGTCGAGGGCGCGCCGTGGATCAACGGCCACGCACTCGCCGAGCCGCCGGCAGCCGACGATGCCGAGCTGGCGACCGCGCACGCGGACGACTACGTCAGCCGGGTAAGCGCCGGCACCCTGTCGGCTGCCGAGATCCGCCGCATCGGCTTTCCGTGGTCGCCGCCGATGGTGGAGCGCTCGCGACGCTCCGCCGGCGCCACCGTCGCCGCGTGCCGCGCGGCGCTCGACGAGGGCTGCGGCGTCAACCTCGCGGGCGGCACGCATCACGCGTTCCGTGACCGCGGCGAAGGCTATTGCGTGTTCAACGACGCGGCCGTGGCGGCGAAGCTGCTGCAGGCCGAAGGCAACGTCGGTCGGGTCGCGGTGATCGACTGCGACGTGCACCAGGGCAACGGCACCGCGGCGATCGCGGCCGGCGACGACGCGCTGTTCACGTTCTCCATTCACGGCGCGAAGAATTTCCCGTTTCACAAGGAAGCGAGCGATCTCGACATCGAGCTTGCCGACGGCACCGGCGACCGGGAATACCTGGACGCGCTGGAAAGGGGCCTGGCGCAAACTTTCGCGCGCGCGGCGCCGCAGCTGGTGATCTACCTCGCCGGCGCGGACCCCTTCGGCGGGGATCGTCTCGGCCGTCTCGCGCTGTCCAAGGCGGGCTTGCTGGAGCGCGACCGCCTGGTGCTCGAGCAGTGCCGCCGCCGCAACGTCCCGGTGGCGATCGCCATGGCCGGGGGCTATGCGCGCGACATCGACGACACGGTCGACATCCACTACGCGACGGTGCGGCTCGCCGCGGAGCTCGCCTAGGGAGGGGTCAGATCACGCCGCCCGCGCGCAGCGCGGCGAGCTCGTCGGGTTGGAGCTTGAGAAGGTCGCCGAGCACCTGGTCGGTGTGCTCGCCGAGCCGCGGCGGCGGCGTGCCGTATTCGATCGGAGTGGCGGAGAACCTGATGGGATTGGCGACACCCGGCACGCGGCCGGCCTCGGCGTCGGGCAGCTCGACCTCGAGACCGCGATGGCGCACCTGCCCCTCGGCGAACACGCGATCGAGCGTGTTGACCGGCCCGCACGGCACGCCGGCCGGCTCCAGTGCCGCGATCCATTCGTCGGTCGTGCGCATCGCCAGCAGCTGCGCCACCAGCGGCACCAGCTCGGCGCGGTGGCGAACGCGCCCGGCGTTGGTGGCGAAGCGGGCATCGGCGGCGAGATCGCTGCGGCCGGCGATCTCGCAGAAGCGCGCGAACTGGCGGTCGTTGCCCACAGCCAGCACGATGTTGCCGTCGGCGGTGGCGAAGACCTGATAGGGCACGATGTTGGGATGCGCGTTGCCGAGACGCCCGGGCACCATGCCGCCGGCGAGGTAGTTGGTGGCCTGGTTGGCGAGCATCGCGACCTGGCAGTCGAGCAGGGCGAGGTCGACGTGCTGGCCCTCGCCGGTGCGGTCGCGGTGGGCCAGCGCGGCGAGGATCGCCACCGTGGCGTACATGCCGGTGAAGAGGTCGGCGATGGCGACGCCCACCTTCATCGGCTCGCCGTCGGACGTGCCGGTGATGCTCATGAGCCCGCCCATCGCCTGGATCATGAAATCGTAGCCGGCGCGATCCTTGAGCGGGCCGTCCTGGCCGAAGCCGGTGATGGAGCAGTAGACGAGGCGCGGATTCACCTCCCGCAGCGCGGCGTAGTCGAGCCCGTAGCGCTTGAGCCCGCCGACCTTGAAGTTCTCGAGCACGACGTCGCACGAGCGCGCCAGCTCGCGCGCGAGCCGGGCGCCCTCGGGCTGCGCGATGTCGAGCGTGACCGAGCGCTTGCCGCGGTTCGTCGCCAGGAAATAGGCGGCGCGGTCGGTGTCGTTACCGGCTGCGTCCTTGAGGAACGGCGGCCCCCAGCCGCGGGTGTCGTCGCCGCTGCCGGGCTTCTCGATCTTGATCACCTCGGCGCCGAGGTCCGCCAGCAGCTGGCTCGCCCACGGGCCGGCGAGCACGCGCGAGAGGTCGAGGACGCGCAGGTGGGACAGGGGGGCGGTCATTCAGCGCGAGCGTTCACCGCAGTGAGGCAGAGACGGAAAAATCGAGGCACCGCGGAGGACGCAGAGGGCCCGGAGGTAGATCGCCGGAGCGGGCTTTCACCGCGGAGACGCAGTGGCGCGGAGAAACCCATTAACCGCGAAGGACGCCAAGGACGCGAGGGAAAGACTTTTTCATCGGGTCTCGGGGTTTCTTAGCGCCCTTGGCGTCCTTGGCGGTGAAAAAGCTGTTGCCTTTCTCTGCGTCTCTGCGGTGAATCATCCCCTCACCAGAATTCCGCGGACGCGTCGGTCAGAAGAACGCCTGGATGCCGGTCTGGGCGCGGCCGAGGATGAGCGCGTGGATGTCGTGCGTGCCCTCGTAGGTGTTGACCGCCTCCAGGTTCATGACGTGGCGGATGACGTGGTACTCGTCGGCGATGCCGTTGCCGCCGTGCATGTCGCGCGCGGTGCGGGCGATGTCCAGCGCCTTGCCGCAGGAATTGCGCTTGAGCATCGACACCATCTCCGGCGTCGCGCGGCCGTCGTCCATCAGGCGGCCCAGGCGCAGGCAGGCCTGCAGCCCGAGAGTGATCTCGGTTTGCATGTCGGCGAGCTTCTTCTGGATCAGCTGGTTCGCCGCCAGCGGCCGGCCGAACTGCTTGCGATCCAGCGTGTACTGGCGCGCCGCGTGCCAGCAGAATTCAGCGGCGCCGAGCGTGCCCCAGGCGATGCCGTAGCGCGCCTTGTTGAGGCAGCCGAACGGCCCCTTGAGGCCCTTCACCTCGGGCAGCAGGTTCTCGGCGGGCACGAACACGTCGTCCATCACGATCTCCCCCGTGACCGAGGCGCGCAGGCTGAACTTGCCCTCGATCTTGGGCGCCGAGAGCCCCTGCATCCCCTTCTCCAGAATGAAGCCGCGGATCTCGCCGCTGTCGTCCTTGGCCCAGACCACGAAGACGTCGGCGATCGGGGAATTGGTGATCCACATCTTGTTGCCGTGCAGGATGTAGCCGCCGTCGGTGGTGCGCGCGCGCGTCTGCATGCTGCCGGGATCGGAGCCGTGGTTGGGCTCGGTGAGCCCGAAGCAGCCCACCAGCTCGCCGGTGGCGAGCTTCGGCAGGTACTTGGCGCGCTGATCCTCGGTGCCGTAGGCGTGGATCGGGTGCATCACCAGGCTCGATTGCACGCTCATGGTCGAGCGGTAGCTGGAGTCGACGCGCTCGATCTCGCGGGCGATGAGGCCGTAGCAGACGTGGTTCACGCCGGCGCAGCCGTAGCCCTCGATGGTGGAGCCGAGAAAGCCGAGCTCGCCCATCTCGTTGAGGATGGCGCGGTCGAAATGCTCGTGGCGGTTGGCCTCGCGGATGCGGGGCATCAACCTGCCCTGGCAATAGTCGCGCGCCGCGTCGCGCACCATGCGCTCGTCGTCGGAGAGCTGGTCATCCAGCAGCAGCGGGTCCTCCCACTGGAACGTCGGCTTGGTGAAGGGCTGTTCGCGTTGCATCGCAGGCCTCGTCGTCGGGCGCCGGACGCGGATTTCAGGGGGCGACCGGGCAGGGAAAAAGGTGGATGGCGCCGGCGCGCGTGCGCGCCAGCTTGCCGAGCATTTTACACCGGCCGCCGCTGCACAGCCGGTAGTCGGCGGCGTGTGGCGAGACCGTCAGCACCAGTCTCGGCAGCGGCTCGGCAGACGGTCGATAGTGCCATGCGCCATCGCGCAGCACCGATCCCGGCGGCGGCTCCATGCCGGCGCCGGATCCGCGGACCCGCGCCGCCAGCGGGACCAGGCCGTGCCGCTCGACGCGGTAGTCCTCTTCCCACAGCACCTTTTCCACCGAGTGGTTCCATGCCAGCGTGAACTCGCTGATCGGCAGGGCGGCGCGGATCGTCATGTCCACCGCCAGGCAGATGCCGATCATGCCGCGCGCAGGCGGGCCTTGCGCAGTCGGAGCCAGTGCTGCCCGATCACCAGTGCGGCGAGGGCAAAACCGATCTCGTCGGTGATGGGCAGGGCCACCACCAGGGTGAAGGCCGCGGCCGCCGCCAGCACCCGCTCCCACGCCTGCATCGGCCGCAGCAGGAAGCCGATGACCGCGGCGCCCCACAGGCCGATCGCGAGCAGCGTCTTGAACACGATGTAGATGACGGCCACCGGATAGCCGAACGCCTCGGACAGCGGCCCGCCCGGCTGCAGCATGAGGGCCGGCGTGTACACCGCCATGTACGGGATGACGAAGCCGGCGGTGGCCACCTTGATTGCCTGGAACGAGATCGTCAGGCCGCGCTCCTTGGCGATGGGCGCGGCGGCGAAGCAGGCCAGCGCGACGGGCGGCGTCAGGTCGGCGAGAATGCCGAAATAGAACACGAACATGTGGCTGACGATGAGCGGCACGCCGAGCTCCAGCAGCGCCGGCCCGGCGATGGACGAGGTGATGATGTAGTTCGGGATGGTGGGGATGCCCATGCCCAGGATCAGGCAGGTCACCATCGTCAGCACCAGCGACAGGAACAGGTTCTCCTTGCCGACGGAGACGATGTACTGGCCGAAGGTGTTGGCGGCGCCGGTCAGCGTCATCGTGCCGATGATGATGCCGACGATGGCGCACGCGATGCCCACCGGCAGCGCGGTCTTGGCGCCGTCCGCGAGGCTGTCGCGGCACGTCGCCAGCGTCGCGCGGCCGCCCTTGACGAATATGTTGACGACGATCAGCGCCGCGATGGCTGCCGCCAGCACGCCGACGCCGTAGCGGAAGAACGACGCCGCCACCAGCCCGAGCCCGATCCAGAAGATCACGCGCAGCGCGAACGCCGGCAATCCGAGGGCGATCGAGCCGCCCAGGATCAGCATCACCGTGAGCGCAAGCCCCATGGTTCCCGCGAACAGCGGCGTGTAGCCGGCGAAGAGCAGGTAGACGAGCACGCCGAGCGGCAGGATCAGATACCACTGCGCCTTGATCGCAGCCCACGCGGAGGGCAGCTCGCCTTTGTCCATCCCGAGCAGGCCGCGCTTGCCCGCCTCCAGGTGCACGATCCAGAACGCCGAGGCGAAATAGAGCACGGCCGGGATGATGGCCGCCTTCACCACCGCGGCGTACGGGATGTCCAGCGTCTCGGCCATGATGAAGGCGACCGCGCCCATCACCGGCGGCATGATCTGGCCGCCCATCGACGAGGTGGCCTCGACCCCGCCCGCGAAGGCGGGCCGGTAGCCGAAGCGCTTCATCAGCGGAATCGTGAACTGGCCGGTCGTCACCACGTTGGCGACGCCCGAGCCGTTGATGGTACCCATCAGGCCCGAGGCCACCACCGACACCTTGGCGGCGCCGCCGCGCGCGTGACCTACCAGGCCCAGCGCCACGTCGGTGAACAGGCGGATCATGCCGGCCTTCTCGAGGAAGGTGCCGAACAGGATGAAGAGGAAGATGTAGGTCGACGACACGGAGGTCGGGATGCCGTAGATCCCCTCGGTGCCGTAGGCCATGTGGTCGATGACCTGCGAGAAATCGTAGCCGCGATGGTTGAGCGGCGCCGGCAGGTGCTGGCCGAACAGGCAGTAGGCGAGAAAGGAGCCGGCGATGATGGGCAGCGCCGGCCCCATGATGCGCAGCGCGGCCAGGAACAGGACGACGAGCGCGAGCACGCCGACGGCGATGTCGACGTCGTTGGGGTCGCCCGCGCGCAGCAGCAGCGGTTTGTACTCGACCCACTGATAGATCGCGACCGCGAACCCGAGCAGCGCGAGTGTCCAGCCGGCGACACGCCACGGCAGCCGCTCGCGGCGCGCCGCGCCGAGCAGGGGGAACACCAGCAGCATCAGGAAGCCGACGTGCACCGCGCGCACGATCTGGCTCGGCAGGTCGAGCAGGTGCGCCGCCGTGGCGACCTGGAAGGCGGAGAAGACGAACGCGATCCAGAACAGGACCCGGCCCTCGGCCGTCTTCGGAAAGGTCTCGGCCAGCGGGTCGTGCAGCCCGAGGTCGGGTGCCGACGGCGGGAGCTCGTGCGGTTCCTTCTCGTGGATCGTCATGGCGCGCTTCCCCGGCGGGGGTCGATCAACGCGAACGGCCGGGCAACATCATCCCGGCCGGATCAGGCGCGGACCGCAGCGGCGAACCGGCCGCGGTCCGCGCAGCCTCTCCCGCTTACTTGAGGAGGCCTTTTTCCTTGTAATAGCGCGCGGCGCCGGGGTGCAGCGGCACCGGCATCCCGGCAGTGGCGTTCTCGAGCTTGATCGCGGTCGCCGCCTTGTGGGCGGCCACCATCTCAGGCAGGTTCTCGAACAGCTGCTTGGTCATCTGGTAGGCCACCTCGTCGGACACGTCCTTGTGGGTGATGAGGAAGTTGACGATGGCGACCGTCTGCACGTCGGTGTCCTGGCCGGTATAGGTGCCGGCCGGAATGGTGGCCGAGATGAACGGGGGGCCCAGCTTG
>DATIUV010000036.1:0-2694 GCA_035466595.1 Pelomicrobium sp. | reverse complement strand
AGGATCTCCTCCACCACCGGCGACAGGCGATGGATCTCGTCGATGAAGAGGACGTCCTTGGGCTCGAGGTTGGTGAGCAGCGCGGCGAGGTCGCCGGCGCGCTCGAGCACCGGCCCCGAGGTGTGGCGCAGGTTGACGCCCATCTCGCGCGCGACGATGTGGGCCAGCGTCGTCTTGCCCAGGCCCGGCGGTCCGAACAGCAGCACGTGGTCGAGCGCCTCGCCGCGATTGCGCGCGGCGGCGATGAAGATGGAAAGCTGCTCGCGCACCTTGGACTGGCCGACGTATTCGAGCAGTGCGCGCGGGCGCAGCGCCTTCTCGAACGCCTCTTCCTGGGGCGACGCGGGCGCGGTCGAGATGATGCGGTCGGTTTCGATCACGGAGAGATGGAACGGGCGGAGACGGCGATCGGGTTGCCGCGGCCTCGCCGGCAGCCGGGCGAGCTCGCGTGAAGCGATGAGATGCGGGAATTCACGCCTTCGATAGCAGTTTCAGCGCCTGGCGGATGCCTTCGGCCACCGACACGCCGGCATCGAGCTGGCCGAGCGCCCACGACGCTTCGCGCTCATTATAGCCGAGCGCGATGAGCGCATTCACGATGTCGCCGCCCGACGACACGCCGGCGGGCGCCGCGATCGCCGCGACATCGCCCTTGAACTTGTCCTTGAGTTCCAGCAGCAGGCGCTCGGCCGTCTTCTTGCCGATGCCGGGCACCTTGGTCAGCCGCCCGGTGTCCTGCGCCGCGACCGCCTGCCGCAGGTCGGCGACGCTCATGCCGGAGAGCACCGCCAGCGCGGTGCGCGCGCCGATGCCGGCGATCCTGAGCAGCTGGCGGAACAGCGCGCGCTCGGCCTCGGTGGCGAAGCCGTAGAGCTGGTGCGCGTCCTCGCGCACCAGCAGGTGCGTGAACAGCGTCACCGGCGCGCCGGTCGCGGGCAGCTGGTAGAACGTGCTCATCGGCACGTCCACCTCGTAGCCGACGCCGTGCGCGTCCACCAGCACCATGGGCGGGCGCTTCTCCAGCAGCGTCCCCTGCAGCCGACCGATCATCGAAGCCTCCCCCGCCGCACGCGGAAGCCGCGCGTTTCCAGGCCGCCGAGGCCGAGCCCGCCGTGCGCGTGGCAGATCGCGCACGCCAGGGCATCGGCCGCGTCCGCGCTCGGGTGCCCCGGTAGCGCCAGCAGCCGCTTCACCCTCTCCTGCACCTGATCCTTGGTGGCGTGGCCGTTGCCCACCACCGCCTGCTTGACCTGCAACGCGGTGTACTCCGACACCGGCAGGCCCTGCGCCACCGCGGCGCAGATCGCGGCGCCGCGCGCCTGGCCCAGCAGCAGCGTCGAGCGCGGGTTGACGTTGACGAAGACCTCCTCCACCGCGACCTGCTGCGGGCGGTATTCCGCGATGACGTCCTGCAGGCTCCGGAGTATGGTGCGCAGCCGCTCCGGCAAGTCGCCGTCCTGCTGCGTGCGGATGCAGCCGCTGGCGACGTAGGCGAGCGCCTGGCCCGAGCGGTCCAGCACGCCGAACCCGGTCACCTGCAGGCCGGGATCGACGCCGAGGATGCGCAGGGCGCCGGCGGCGCCCGCGTCAGTCGTCGAGGCTGGCAGTGGTGTAGACCTCCTGCACGTCGTCCACGGCGTCCAGCGCGTCCAGCAGCTTGCGCATCTTCGCCGCGTCCTCGCCGGCGAGTTCGACCTCGGTGGCCGCGCGCATCGTCACCTCCGCTGCCGCCGGCTTGAGCCCGGCCGCCGTCATCTTGCTCTTCACCGTCTCGAACTCGCCGGGCGCGGTGATGACCTCGATCGAGCCATCCGCGCTGGTGACGACGTCCTCGGCGCCGGCCTCCAGCGCCGCTTCCATGACCTTGTCTTCGCTGGTACCCGGCGCGAACACCAGCTGGCCGCAGTGCTTGAACAGGTAGGCGACCGAGCCGTCGGTGCCGAGGTTGCCGCCGTGCTTGGTGAAGGCGTGGCGCACGTCGGCCACCGTGCGCGCACGATTGTCCGTCATGCAGTCCACCATTACCGCCGCGCCGCCGATGCCGTAGCCCTCGTAGCGCACCTCCTCGTAGCTGACGCCCTCGAGCTCGCCGGTGCCGCGCTTGACCGCGCGCTCGATGTTGTCGGCCGGCATGTTCTCGGCCTTGGCCTTGTCGATCGCCAGGCGCAGGCGCGCGTTGAACGCCGGGTCACCGCCGCCCTCGCGCGCGGCCACCGTGATCTCGCGCGTGAGCTTGGTGAATATGGCGCCGCGCTTGGCGTCCTGCCGCCCCTTGCGGTGCTGGATGTTGGCCCACTTGCTGTGTCCTGCCATGACTTGGCGACGTCTTCCAATGCGCTGTTTTTAATCGGCGAATGGTACCATTTGGCGGTTTTCACGAGGAAGCGCGCCATGGCCGATCCCCTGCTCGTCGCCAAATCCGGCGACACCGAAATCTCGCTGCTGCCGAAGATGGCCAACCGCCACGGCCTGGTGACCGGCGCCACCGGCACCGGCAAGACCGTCACGCTGCAGACGCTGGCCGAGCATTTTTCCAGCATAGGCGTCCCCTGCTTCATGTCGGACGTGAAGGGTGACTTGTCTGGCATCTCGCAGGCAGGCGGCGGCAACGCCAAGGTGGCCGAGCGGGTGGCGACGCTCAAGCTCGAAGATTTCGAGCACCAGGCCTTTCCGGTCACCTTCTGGGACCCGTTC
>DATIUV010000035.1:0-1852 GCA_035466595.1 Pelomicrobium sp. | reverse complement strand
GTTGCGGCTGAGCACGTTCCAGGTGCCGCCGCCCACCGTGCCGATGCCGAGGAGTCCCACGTTGATCGGTTTCATTTGAGCCGCTTCTTGAAGTTGAACGAGGTGATGACCATGCCCTGGCGGAAGTAGAACCGGTGCGCCGCCGTGCGCTGCGTGCCCGAATCAAGCACCAGCACCGTGCAGCCGCGCCGCCGTGCCTCCGCCTCGAGCCGGTCGAGCAGCGCGCCGCCGACGCCGCCCGAGCGCCGCGCCTCGTCGGTGACGAGGTCGTCGACGTACAGCCGCGGGCCGTCCGACGTGTTCTCGTAGACGCGAAAGACCGCGACCCCCGCGACGCCGCCCTTCTCCTGCGCCACCAGCATCCGCGCCCCCTGGCCGAAGATTCGCGTCAGATGCGCCGCGTAGTCCGACTCGAGCGCCGACCTCAGCTGGCGGTGCACCCGCTCCGCCGCCGCCAGCAGGTCCGGCCGCACCAGGTCGCCCGACTCCGACGTGATCTCGACGATCTCCACCTGCCGCCCCGCTTACAGCAGTCCGTCCTTGCGGAACATCTCCTTGATGCCCCGCACGGCTTGGCGAGTGCGCGCTTCGTTTTGGCTCCGGCCGCCCGGAGGGCTTAACCCGCTGCGCAGGTTAGCCTGCGCCGAAACGAGGCCCGAATGGTAACTAGAGCAAGCCATCTTTCCTAAACATTTCCTTGATGCCGCGTACTGCCTGCCGCGTGCGGGCCTCGTTTTCAATCATGGCGAAGCGGACGTGGTCGTCGCCGTACTCGCCGAAGCCGATCCCCGGCGCCACCGCCACCTTCGCGTCCGCCAGCAGCTTCTTGGAAAACTCGAGCGAGCCCACGCCGCGGTAGGCATCCGGAATCTTCGCCCAGACGTACATGGTCGCCTTGGGGTTGCTCACCATCCAGTTCGCCGCGTGCAGCCCCTGCACCAGCACGTCGCGCCGCCGCTGGTAGGTCTGCCGGATCTCGTCGACGCACTCCTGCGGGCCCTCCAGCGCCACGATCGAGGCGACCTGGATCGGCGTGAAGGTGCCGTAGTCGTGATAGCTCTTGATGCGCGCCAGCGCCGCCACCAGGTCGCGGTTGCCGACCATGAAGCCCACGCGCCAGCCGGCCATGTTGTAGCTCTTCGACAGCGTGAAGAACTCCACCGCCACGTCGCGCGCGCCGGGCACCTGCATGATCGAGGGCGCCTTGTAGCCGTCGTAGACGATGTCGGCGTAGGCAAGGTCGTGGATGACGTAGATGTCGTGCTCCCGCGCCAGCGCCACCAGCCGCTCGAAGAACGGCAGCTCGACGCACTGGGTCGTCGGGTTGCTCGGGAAGCAGCAGATCAGGAACTTGGGCTTGGGGTAGGAGTCCTTGATCGCCTTCTCCAGCTCCTCGAAGAAGTCGACGCCCGGGATCATCGGCACGTGGCGGATGTCGGCCCCGGAGATCACCGGCCCGTAGATGTGGATCGGGTAGCTGGGGTTCGGCACCAGCACGATGTCGCCGCGGTCGAGCGCCGCCAGCGCCAGGTGCGCGATGCCTTCCTTGGAGCCGATGGTGGCGATCGCCTCCGAGTCCGGGTCCAGCTCGACGCCGTAGCGGCGCTGGTACCAGGTGCAGATCGCCTTGCGCAGACGCGGGATGCCCTTCGACACCGAGTAACGGTGGGTATCCTCCCGCCGCGCCGCCTCCACCAGCTTGTCGACGATGTGCTTCGGCGTTGGCCCGTCGGGATTGCCCATGCCGAAGTCGATGATGTCCTCGCCGCGCCGGCGGGCGGCGAGCTTGAGCTCCCCCGTGATGTTGAACACGTAGGGCGGGAGGCGCTTGATGCGTGGAAACTCTTCCATG
>DATIUV010000034.1:0-3297 GCA_035466595.1 Pelomicrobium sp. | reverse complement strand
CCGGCCTACCCCGATTTCACAAACGGCCGACGCGGACATCCGCTAGGCCGCGTCGCGCCCCGCCCCGGCGGCCGCGATCGTCTCCAGCAACGAGGCGCCGCGGCGGCGGAACCAACCCGTCAGGCTGAAGCGCAGCCGGCTCGCCGGCAAAACCTCGTGATAGACGCTGTCGCTGCGGAACACCACCAGCGTGCCGGCCTCCGGCAGCACGTCCTCCCAGCCGCCTTCCCCGTACAGCCGCAGCGCGCCGCCCAACCCGGCCGTCCAGCCGTCGTTGAGGTACAGCACCGCCGAGATCACGCGCGCGTCGGATTCGGCGAAGCGGTCGAGGTGCTTGAGGTAATGCGCGCCCGGCGGGAAGGCCGCGTAGTGGCCTTCGAACTCCGCCAGGCCGAGATAGAGCGCGGCGTTCAGCTCCGCCATCAGCGCGTGCAGCGCCTGCCAGAACACGGCCTGCGGCGGAGTCGCCGCGGCTTCGTCGAGCCAGCGCACCTGGTCGCCGCGAATGTCGCTCGCCAGCGTGCGGCCGCCGCCGCGGCCGACGCCGCCCTGCCGGAAGCCGCCGTCCGCGTAGAGCGCCCGCGCCTCCTGCGCCAGCGCGGCGACGGCCGCCATCGGCAGGAAATCGCGGCTCACCGCGACGCCGCGATCGACCAGCGCGTCGATGACGTTGCCATGACGGTCCATCAGCGCGTCTTCAGGCTGCAGCTCAGGCGTGCCAGGGCAGCCGGTCGAGGTCGACGTTGCCGCCGGTCAGCACGATGCCCACCCGCTTGCCCGCGAGGTGGACGCGCTCCTCGAGCAGCGCGGCAAGCGGCACCGCGCAGGAGGGCTCGATGACGATCTTCATGGTCTGCCACACCCGGCGCATCGCGTCGACGATACCGGCCTCCGAGACCGTGACGATGTCGTCGACCAGCCGGCGGATGATCGGAAAGGTCTTGTCGCCGAGCGACGTGCGCAGGCCGTCGGCGATGGTCTGCGGGTTGTCCATCGGCTGGCGCTCGCCGGCGCGGAACGAGCGATAGGCGTCGTCGGCGCCGGCCGGCTCGGCGCCGATCACGCGGATCCCGCCGTTCAGGCCCTTCACTGCCACCGCGGTGCCGGAGAGCAGGCCGCCGCCGCCCACCGGCGTCAGCACGACGTCGAGGTCCGGCACTTCCTCCAGCAACTCGACCGCCGCGGTGCCCTGACCGGCCATGACGCGCTCGTCGTTGTAGGGGTGCACCAGCTGCGCACCGGTCCCGGCGACGATGCGCGCGCAGGTTTCCTCGCGCGCCTTGAGCGTCGGCGCGCAGAACTCGATGCGCCCGCCGTACGCGGCCACCGCGTCCTTCTTCACCTGCGGCGCGTTGTCGGGCATGACGATGTAGGCCGGAATCCCGCGCCGGCCCGCCGCCATCGCCAGCGCCGCGGCGTGGTTGCCGGAGGAGTGCGTGACGACGCCCCTGGCGGCCTCCTCGTCGCCGAGCGAGAACACCGCGTTGGTGGCGCCGCGCGCCTTGAACGCGCCCACCTTCTGGAAGTTCTCGCACTTGAAGTACAGCCGGCCGCCGGTCGCGCGGTCGAGGCCGGCGCAGGTCAGCACCGGCGTGCGGTGGATGTAGGGACGGATGCGGGCGTGGGCCAGCAGCACGTCCTGCAGGGTGGGAGTCGAGGTCATGGCGATGGGCACGGCGGACGAAAGCGCGCAATCCTCCCCCAACCGCGCCGGCGGCGCAAGGGCCGGCTCAGTGCGGCGCCACGCGGTCGAGAAATCCGCCTAGAACCCGGTTGAACGCGTCGGGCCGCTCCAGGTTGCACAAGTGCGACGCCTTCGGGATGACCGTCAGCTCGGAATCCTGGATCGCGTCGTGGATCGTCTTCGCCATCGCCACCGGGGTGCCCGGATCGTCCTCGCCGACGATCACCAGCGTCGGGCAGCGGATCTCGCCGAGCCGATCCGTGGTGTCGATCTTCGGGATGGCGTGGCAGCAGCCGACGTAACCCGCCACCGGCGTCGAGCGGATCATCGCGCCGACGCGTTCCAGGACGCCGGCGCCGCGGGCCCGGAAGTCGGCCGTGAACCAGCGCGCCAGCGTCGGCTCCACCAGCGCCTGCATGCCCTGGCCGGTGGCGGTCGCGATGCGCTCCGCCCAGACCTTGTCCGAGCCCGGCGGAAAGCGGCTGGTGGTGTCCGCCAGCGTGAGGCTCGCGAGCCGCTCGGGGTGCGCCAGCGCCAGCAGCTGGCCGAGCATGCCGCCCATCGACAGGCCGACGAAGTGCACGCGGCCGACGCCATGATCGTCCAGCGCCGCGATCACGTCCTCGGTCAGCTGCTCGAGCGTGTATGGACCGGCGGGCGCATCCGACAGCCCGTGGCCGCGCGTGTCGATGGTCAACACGCAATAACGCGATTTCAGGTACGCGATCTGCGGCTCCCACATCGCCGAGTGGCACGCCAGCGAGTGGGACAGCACCACGCACGGCCCGTCGCCGTCGACCTCGTAATGGATCTTCACCCCGCCCCGCTTCACTTCCATCGCCTGCCTCGCTTTCTCACACGTTGACCGCCACCAGCGGGATGTACATTTCGTCCGCGCTGACGCCGCCGTGGATGCCGACCTGGACGAATCGCTTCTCGCCCGGCAGCCAGTCCTTCAGCGTGTAGTCCTCCTGCATCACCAGCGTCCAGCCGCCGATGCGCTCGGCGAGCCGCGGATGCGACGGCCCGGGCCCGAACCAGCCGGCCTCGACCAGCTCGGCGCTGGGCCGCACGGACGCCTTGCCGGCCAGCAGCTCCCGCGCGCGGCGGCCGAACTCGGCCTCGCGCCCCGGCCGCGGGCGGCAGTAGACCACGCGCGGCTCCCCCCACAGTGGCGCTTCCAGCAGCTCCGCCAGCGCCGGGAAGTCGGCGAGCTCGAGCCGCCGCTCGGGCACCGTGTCGATGAAGCCGTGGTCGGCCGTGACCACGATCGCCGTGTCCGTTCCGGCCAGCGCGCCGAGCATCGCCTCGAACCCCGCCTCCACCCGGCGCAGCACGTCCAGGCACTGTGCGCTGCCGACGCCGTAGACGTGCGCCAGGGCGTCGAACTCCGGCGTGTACGCGTAGACATAGGCGCGGCCGCGGCTTTCGCGCACCGCCGCCGCCGTGAGGCCGAACAGCTCCTCCAGCTCGCCGTAGCCGATCCGCCGGGCGCCGCCGCAATGCGCGCGATTGTAGTCCGAGTCGATGATGCCGCGCGGCGAGACCACCCAGCTCTCGGCCTGCAGGCGGTCGAACAGCGGCGGGCCGACGAAGATCCGGTCCGGCTCGAT
>DATIUV010000033.1:0-26702 GCA_035466595.1 Pelomicrobium sp. | reverse complement strand
TCGGCGACATGGACTTCAAGGTGTCGGGCACCGACCGTGGCGTCACGCCGCTGCAGATGGACCTCAAGAACACCAGCATCACGCCGGATATCATGCAGGTCGCGCTCAATCAGGCCAGGGACGCGCGCGCCGAGGTGCTGGATCACATGAAGCGGGCCCTGCCGTCGACGAAGCAGGAGATTTCGGTCCACGCGCCACGCATCATCAAGATGAAGATCAACCCGGAGAAAATCCGGGACGTGATCGGCAAGGGCGGGGCGGTGATTCGGGCGCTGACCGAGGAAACCGGCACCACCATCGACATCGAGGACGACGGCACCGTGACGATCGCCTGCGTGAGCGCGGACGGCGGCCTGCTCGCCAAGAAGCGCATCGAGGAGATCACGGCGGAGGTCGAGGTCGGGCGGATCTACGAAGGAACCGTGCTCAGGCTTCTGGACTTCGGGGCCATCGTCAGTGTCCTGCCGGGCAAGGACGGACTGCTGCACATCTCCCAGATCGCCAACGAGCGCGTCAACAGCGTCTCGGATTACCTCAAGGAAGGCCAGCTGATCCGCGTCAAGGTGCTCGAGGCCGATGACAAAGGCCGCCTGCGCCTCAGCATGAAGGCGGCCATGGCGGAGGAGCAGCAGGCGCAGGGCGCCACGTCGCCCGTGCAGTAATCGGTGCAGCAGCCGCGTCAAGCAAAAAGGCCAGCCCGCGGGCTGGCCTTTCTATTCGCGTCGGCCGGCTCTTGCGCCGGCGTGGCGCGCTATTTCGCCATCTGCCGCTCGCGCATCTCGTCCAGGGTCTTGCAGTCGATGCACAATGTGGCCGTGGGGCGCGCTTCCAGTCGCTTGAGACCAATCTCGACCCCGCAGCTCTCGCAGTACCCGTAGTCACCCGAGTCGATCTTGGCGATCGTCTCGTCGATTTTCTTGATGAGCTTGCGTTCGCGGTCGCGGTTGCGCAGCTCCAGCGCCATGTCCGACTCCTGGCTGGCGCGATCGTTGGGATCGGCAAACACGGTCGCTTCGTCCTGCATGGTATGCACGGTGCGGTCGATGTCCTGGCCGAGTTCGATCTTGAGTTGCTCGAGCACCTTGCGGAAGTGCGCAAGCTGCTTCGGATTCATGTATTGCTCGCCTTTCTTGGCCTTATAGGGAGCAACTGTCTTGGTCGTAGTTTGCCCTGCCATGGAGGGGGTCCCCCGAGAAAAACCGCTTTAATAGCAAATTTGCGAGCCTGCCGCAAGTAAATCTGCAAGTTCCGCGCCAGATCTTGCCCAGTGAGGGTACAGACGGTATATTTCTGATTTTTCGGGGTGTAGCGTAGCCTGGTAGCGCGCCTGGTTTGGGACCAGGAGGCCGGGAGTTCGAATCTCTCCACCCCGACCAGAATCGGATCCGGCTGCCGGAAACGATGCGGGCCCGGCTGGTTCAGGTGCCCGTAGCTCAACTGGATAGAGCACCAGCCTTCTAAGCTGGGGGTTACAGGTTCGATCCCTGTCGGGCACGCCAAGTCGGCCGTTGGTCTGGTAGCGAGGTTTACTCCGCGGTGGCTGTAGCTCAGTTGGTAGAGTCCCGGATTGTGATTCCGGTTGTCGTGGGTTCGAGCCCCATCAGCCACCCCATCCCCTCTCAAGCCATTGTCTCGCCGACCGGCGAGCGACGGCGAGCGTCACCGGCTTAAATCTCCGCGCGGACGCGCCAGTCGGCGCGACGCTGGATCGCCGCCAAGCCCCCTTCGACCGCCAACGCGAAAAATGCTGCCGGCAGGGCGCCTGCAAGCAGCAGGGTGTGATCGTTCAGCGCGAGGCCAGCGACTATCCTGTCGCCGAGCCCGCCCGCGCCGACAAACGCCGCGATCGTCGCGGTGCCGACGTTGATCACCGCCGAGGTTCGCACGCCGGCCAGGAGCGTCGCCAACGCGAGCGGCACCTCGATCAGGCGCAGCACTTGCCCTTGGCGCAGGCCGAGCGCCAGAGCGGCCTGGCGCTGCGTCCCAGGCACCTCTTCGAGTCCCACGTAGGTATTGCGTACGATGGGAAGCAGGCCGTAGAGGAACAAAGCCGCAACGGCGGGCACCGCGCCGATCCGATCCATGGCGGCAATCAGCAACGCCAGCATGGCAAGCGACGGCACGGTCTGGATGATGCCGGCCAGCCCGAGAATGGGCGCTGCCCAGGTCCGGCGGCGATGACAAACAACGCCGAGGGGAACGCCGATCGTCGTGCTCAGCGCCAGCGCGCCGAAGACCAGCGCGGCATGCTCAACTGTCAGTCGAAGCAGGTCGGGCGCGAAGATTGCCGCCAGCAACGATCGCTCGCGCGGTGGCGCGTCCTCCGAGGCGTTCACAGAGCGCCGCGCGAGGTGCTCGGCGGCGGCTTGCGCGAAGCTCAAGCCGTCCTCCTCGACACGTGCATTGAGCCGCCGCATCGTCGCGGCATCCATCGTGCCCTCGAGTTGCGCCAGCGCCTTCCACGCCTGCGGCAGGCGTTCAGGAAGGTCTCGCCGGTAGACGAGCACGGCGTCGTACGACGGGAAGAAATGGCGGTCGTCGACGAGCACGCGCAGGCCGTAGCGGGCGATCTTGGCGTCGGTGGTGTAGACATCGGTCACGTCGATCTGGCCGGCAGCGACGGCTTGGTAGCTGAGTCCGTGGTCGACGCCCCGCACCGTCGCGTTCTCGAGCCCGTAGGCGCGGCGCACGCCCGGCCAGCCATCCCGACGGCCGAGGAATTCCTGCGACAGACCGAAGCGCAGGCTCGGATGGCGGGCGAGATCGGATATTCTCGTCACATCGAGGGCAGCGGCTTTCTCGTCAGCCATCGCCAGCGCATAGGTATTCTCGAAGCCGAGCGGCACGCCGGCGCCGAGCCCCCAGCCCGCAAGCCCGGTATTCAGGTGCGCGATCGGCGGCGTGTCCTCGAGGCCCAGGATTTCCCGCGCCAGGGTACCGGTGTAATCCACGTAGACATCGATGGCGTTGGAGCGCAGCGCCTCGAACACGATCGCCGTGTTGCCGAGGCCGGCCTTGTGGACCGCGCCGATCCCGGCCGTCCCCTCGACCTGCTGACGCAACACCTCGCCCAGCACGTAGGATTCGGTGAACCGCTTGGAGCCGACTCGAAGTTCCGGTTCGCCGGCGCGACCAGCGGCCGGTTGGATCAGCAAGGTAAGCGCCGCCACAGTAGTCGCGAGCAAACACGCGAAAGTTCGGCGTCGCCTCGATGACCCTCCTGTAAGCCGGCCCGGCCCGGCTCTACAGCTGATGCTGGCGAGGAGCAGCGTGGGCGCCCTGCGGGGCAGGGGAGTGGGCGCGCGATGCATGCCCAGAGGTGCGGCGGGGCCCGTGCCCGCGTTATAATTTGTCATTTTATTCTTCTGGATTCCGGTGCTTGCGGCATCCGCTCTGACCTGCATCCGCGGCGAACGCCGCATCTTCGCCAGCTTGGGGTTTACGCTGGCGGCAGGTGAACTCCTCCACGTGCTCGGTCCCAACGGCAGCGGTAAGACCAGCCTGTTGCGGATGCTTTGCGGACTGTTGCAACCGGCCGAGGGAGAGATCACCTGGAGTGGCGAGGCGATGCGCCGTCTCGGCGACGAGTATCTGGCTCAGATCGCTTACGTTGGGCATTTGAACGGGCTGAAGGACGATCTTACCGCGCTCGAAAACCTCGCCGTATACGTGGGCATCGAGGGTGCAGCCGACGGGCACGATTCCCGCGACTCGCTCGCGCGGATGGGTCTTGGGGACTGCACCGATTTTCCCGCGCGCTGGCTCTCGCAGGGGCAGCGCCGTCGGCTGGCGCTGTCGCGCCTGCTGGCCGTTCCGCGGAAGCTGTGGATCCTGGACGAGCCCTTCACCGGACTCGACAAGGCATCCGTGACGATGCTGCAGGACTTGCTGGAGCAGCACCTGGAGACCGGCGGGTTGGTCGTGCTCACCAGCCATCAGGACATGCGCCTGGCGCGCAACACGGTGCGTGAACTGCACCTGGGGCCGTCGAGGCGCGAGGCATGATCGGCGCCCTGCGATGGATCGTCCAGCGCGATCTGCTCCTGGCCCTTCGGCAGCGCACCGATCTGGTGATGACCGTGTTTTTCTTCATTATCGTCGTCAGCCTGTTTCCGCTCGGCGTCGGGCCGGAGCTCGACCGGCTCCGGCCGCTGGCGGCGGGCGTGGTCTGGGTGGCGGCGCTGCTGGCCTCGATGCTGTCGCTGCAGCGGCTGTTCGCGGCCGACCTTGCGGACGGAACGCTGGAGCAGCTGCTGCTGACGCCGCACCCGCTGTCGCTGCTCGTGTTCGGCAAGATTGTCGCCCATTGGCTCGTTTCCGGCATGCCCCTCGTGCTGGTGGCGCCGATCCTCGGCCTGCAGTACGACCTCACGGGGCCTCCGCTTGGGGTGCTCGTCGTGACGCTGCTGCTCGGGACGCCGGTGCTCTCCGCCATCGGCGCAATCGGCGCGGCATTGACGCTCGGGCTGCGCGGCGGCGGTGTGTTGTTGGCTTTGCTGGTGCTGCCGTTGTATGTTCCGGTCCTGATCTTTGGCGCCGGGGCCGTCGACGCGATGACGGCAGGGCTCGAGATCACCGGACACCTGTCGCTGCTGGGCGCCTTCCTGCTCGCGGCACTGGTGCTGTCTCCGTGGGCGGCCGCGACCGCACTGCGGGTTTCACTGGAATAGGGTCATGGCAGCAAGCGGAATCAACTGGTTCAAGTATTCCTCGCCGGCGACGTTCTACGGCCTGGCGGGCAGGCTGATACCCTGGTTCGGGGCGCTGGCCGGGCTGCTCTTCGCCTGGGGCCTGTACGTCGGCTTCTTCGTCGCGCCCACCGACTTCCAGCAGGGCGAGGCCTACCGGATCATCTTCATCCACGTGCCCGCCGCGTGGATGTCGATGTTCCTGTACGTGGTGATGGCCGGCTACGCCGCCGTCGGCCTGATCTTCAATACCCGCCTGTCGGGCATGATGGCCTCCGCGATCGCGCCGACCGGAGCGCTGTTCACCTTCATCGCACTGTGGACGGGCGCCTTCTGGGGCCGCCCGACGTGGGGAACCTATTGGGTCTGGGACGCGCGCCTCACGTCGGAGCTGATCCTGCTGTTCCTGTACGTCGGCTTCATCGCGCTGAAAGCTTCCATCGAGGACCCGCGGCGGGCGGACCGCGCCGGGGCCATCCTCGCAATCGTCGGCGTCGTCAACGTGCCGATCATCTACTTCTCCGTACAATGGTGGAATACGCTGCACCAGGGCGCCTCGGTCAGCCTTACCCGCGCGCCCAGCATGGCCGCCGTGATGCTGCAGGGGATGCTGATCATGGTTTTCGCGTGCTGGATGTACGCCATTGCGGTTATCCTCGCCCGCGTGCGCACGATCATTCTCGAGCGGGAGCGCCACGCGGCCTGGGTCCGCGAAGCCGCCGCGGAGGGCCGGCTGTGAACTGGGGCAGCCTCGAGAACTTCCTCGCCATGGGAGGATACGGGTTTTTTGTCTGGACCTCCTACGGCGTTCCCTTTCTGCTGATGGTCATTGAAATCTACCTGTTATGGCGGCGGCGACGAACTCTTAAAGCGCGCCTCAGTCTGATGCGCAAGGCCGAGATGGTGATCGCAGATGAAACCTCGACATAAGCGGATGGTGCTGGTCGGCAGCGGGGTCGGCGTGCTGGCGATAGCCGCCGCGCTCGTCCTCAACGCCTTTCAATCGAACCTGGTCTTCTTCTTCACGCCGACCCAGGTTGCCTCTCACGAAGCGCCGGTGGGCAAGGTCTTCCGCATCGGCGGCGTGGTGGAGGAGGGCAGTCTGCGGCGGGAGACCGACGGCCTCACCGTGCGCTTCAAGGTCACCGACACGGCGAAGACGATCCCGGTCGTCTACAAGGGCATCCTTCCCGACCTGTTCAAGGAGGGGAAGGGGGTCGTCACCCAGGGCCGGCTCGGCGACGACGGCACGTTCGTAGCCAGCGAAGTACTGGCCAAGCACGACGAGAACTACATGCCGCCGGAGGCCGCCCATGCGGTCGAGCAGGCGCAGAAAGCGCAGCAGTCCGTCGTAAAGCCCGTCAACTGAGGAGGCGCCATGGTTCCGGAGCTTGGCCACTTTGCCCTCATTCTTGCCCTCCTGCTCGCGATCATTCAGGGCACCGTGCCGCTCGTCGGTGCGGCGCGCGGCGTGCCTGCCTGGATGGCCCTGGCCCGGCCCGTGGCGCAGGGGCAGTTCGTGTTCATCGCGATCGCCTTCGGCTGCCTGATCTGGGCCTTCGTGCAGAACGATTTCTCGGTCGTCAACGTCGCCAACAACTCCAATTCGAAGCTGCCTGTCTACTACCGCATCACGGCGTCCTGGGGCTCCCATGAGGGCTCGCTGCTGCTTTGGGTGCTGATGCTGTCGGGCTGGATGGTGGCCGTGACGGTATTCAGCCGCCGGCTGCCGGAAGAGATGGTGGCGCGCGTTCTGGGCGTGATGGGTCTCGTCAGCATCGGCTTCCTTCTCTTCATGCTGCTGACCTCCAATCCGTTCGATCGGATGTTCCCGGCTGCCGCCGAGGGCCGCGATCTCAACCCGCTGCTGCAGGATCCGGGGATGATCATCCACCCGCCGATGCTGTACATGGGCTATGTCGGTTTCTCGGTGGCTTTCGCGTTCGCCATTGCAGCGCTGCTCGGCGGCAAGCTGGACGCATCCTGGGCGCGCTGGTCGCGCCCGTGGACGACGACCGCGTGGATTTTCCTGACCATCGGCATCATGCTGGGCAGCTGGTGGGCTTACTACGAGCTGGGCTGGGGCGGCTGGTGGTTCTGGGATCCGGTCGAGAACGCCTCGTTCATGCCGTGGCTGGTGGGCACCGCGCTGATCCACTCGCTGGCGGTTACCGAGAAGCGCGGGAGCTTCAAGAGCTGGACGGTGCTGCTCGCCATCGCCGCGTTCTCGCTCAGCCTGCTCGGCACCTTCCTGGTCCGCTCCGGCGTGCTGACCTCCGTGCACGCCTTCGCCACCGACCCGGCCCGCGGCGTCTTCATTCTCGGCTTTCTCGTCGTCGTCATCGGCAGCTCGCTCGCGCTGTATGCTTGGCGCGCTCCGAAGGTGGGCCTCGGCGGTTCGTTCGAAGTGGTCTCGAGGGAATCGTTCCTGCTGGCGAACAATGTCCTCTTCGTGGTGGCGACGGGAACCGTGCTGCTTGGCACCCTTTATCCGCTTTTCGTCGACGCGCTTGGTCTCGGCAAGATTTCGGTCGGTCCGCCGTACTTCAACGCCGTGTTCGTGCCGCTGATGGCGCCGGCGGTATTCCTGATGGGCATCGGTCCGCTGGCAAGCTGGAAGTCCGCCAGCGCCGGGGAGCTGGCCCGGCGCCTGCGGTGGGCTTTCGCCACCGGCCTGGTGCTCGCGCTGCTGCTGCCCTGGGTACTGGGCAAGTGGACGCCGCTGATCAGCTTCGGACTCCTGCTCGCTTTCTGGGTGGTGGCCAGCGTGGTAACCGCCGTCTGGGCGCGGCTGCGCGACACAACGGGCTCGGAAGGGCTCTGGGCGCGGGCCAAACGCCAATCGAGCAGCTGGTACGGCATGCACTTCGCGCACCTCGGCATCGCGGTGTTCATCATCGGTGTCACCATGGTGCAGGGCTATGAGACCGAGGTCGACGTCAAGATGAACGTGGGCGACACGGTGGCGATCCGTGATTACACCTTCCGCTTCGACGGCGCGGTGCCCCGGCCGGGACCGAACTACGACGCGATGCGGGGAACGGTCACGGTGCTCCGCAACGGCAAGACGTACGACGTGCTGCACCCGGAGAAGCGGCTCTATCACGCATCGGGGCAGACCATGACCGAAGCGGGCATCAACGTCGGCTTCTTCGGCGACCTCTATGCCTCGCTCGGCGAGCCGATCGGCGATTCGGCCTGGAGCGTGCGCGTCTACCACAAGCCGTTCGTCGACTGGATCTGGATCGGCTGCGTGATCATGGCGCTGGGCGGGGCGCTCGCCGTATCGGACCGCCGCTACCGGGTGACCAGCCGGCGCCAGAGCGCGGCGCCCGCGCCGCGCGAAGAGCGCCGGCGTCCGTTGCGCCCGGAGACCGCACGCTGATGCGCTATCTGGTTCCGCTCGGCGTTTTTGCCGTTCTCGTCGGCTTCCTCTACGTCGGGCTCGGCCTCAACCCGCGCGAAGTGCCCTCGCCGCTGGTGGGCAAGCCGGCACCGGAGCTGCAGCTCCCGCACTTGCATGAGCCCGGCAAGACGTTCACCAAGGCGGACCTCAAGGGCCAGGTCTGGCTGCTCAACGTGTGGGCGTCCTGGTGCGTGTCGTGCCGCGAGGAGCATCCGTTGCTGGTGGAGATAGCGCGCGCGGGGACCGTGCCCATCGTCGGCCTCAACTACAAGGACAAGCGCGACGAGGCGCTGGCGTGGTTGCGCCAGTTCGGCGATCCCTACCTGCTCAGCGCGGTGGACGCCGAGGGGCGAACGGGCATCGACTTTGGCGTCTATGGCGTCCCGGAGACCTTTGTCATCGACCGCGATGGCGTCATTCGGTACAAGCATATCGGCCCGCTAACCCCGCAGGCCTGGCAGCAGAAGCTGCTGCCGCTGTTGAAGGAGCTCAAGGGATGAGGCGGTTCGTTCTTTACGCCGTTCTTGCCTGGACCGCGTTCGTGCCCGCGGCTTTTTCGGGCGAGGCGCAGCCGGTCGCGGAGGATCCCGCGCTCGAGCGTCGCCTGCAGGTCCTGGCGAAGGAGCTGCGCTGCCTCGTCTGCCAGAACGAATCGCTGGCAGATTCCCAGGCGGACCTTGCCAACGACCTGCGGCGCGAGGTTCGCGACCTGATGCGTGCCGGCAAGAGCGACGCCGAGATCAAGACGTTTCTCGTCGCCCGCTATGGCGACTTCGTGCTTTACCGGCCGCCGGTCAAGAGCACCACCTACCTCCTGTGGGTGGGGCCGTTCGTGCTGCTGCTGGGGGCAATGGCGGTTCTCGTGGTCCTGCTGCGGCGTCGCCGCCGCCTCGTGCGCGAGCAGGACCTTGACAGCGACGCCGCGCGTCGGGCGGAGCGCCTGCTCGCCGGCAAGGAGCAGGGGCAACCGTGATCATTTTCGCCGTCGTCTGCGTCATGCTGCTGCTCGCAGCGCTGGCCTTCGTGCTGGTGCCGTTGCTGCGTCCGCGCCGCGCCGATGCCGGGACGGCCGTGCGCAGCGCTCTCAACCTCGCCGTGCACCGCGATCAGCTGGCGGAGCTCGAGCGCGACCTGCAGAACGGCGCCATCGGCCGGGAACAGTACGAGCAGGCGGTCGCGGAACTGAAGGCGCGCGTGCTGGAGGACGTTTCGCCCGACGACGAGGCACGCGCCGACGGCATTGCCCGGGCACCCCGTTACGGTGTCGCGCTGCTCGTCGGCGTCGCGATGCCCGTGGCCGCTGTCCTCCTTTACCTGACGCTCGGCACACCGCAGGCACTCGTGCCGCATCCCGTGGTTGCTGCCTCCGCCGGCGGCGATCACTCCCAGGAGGCAGCCCAGATCGAGGCGATGATCAGCGCGCTCAGTGCGAAGCTGGAAGCCGACCCGAACGACGTTCAGGGCTGGGCGCTGCTCGGCCGCACCCAGGCGGCGATGGGGCGCTTCGAGGCCTCGGCGCGCGCGCTCGAGCGTGCGTTGGCGCTCGACGACAAGAACCCGCAGATCCTCGCCGACCTCGCCGATTCGCTGGCGATGCTGCAGGGGCAGCGGCTGGCCGGCCGGCCCGCCGAATTGGTCGAGAAAGCGCTGGCGTTCGACCCGAACCATCCCAAGGCGCTTGCCTTGGCCGGGGCCGGCGCTTTCGAGCGCGGCGATTACAAGGCGGCGATCGCGCATTGGGAGCAGTTGCGGGCGACGGTGTCGCCGGACTCGGATCTGGTCAGTCAGATCGACCAGAGCATCGCCGAGGCGCGCCAGCGCGGGGGTATCGCACCGCCGGCGCCGGTTGCCGCGACGGCGAACCCGGGGAACGGCGCTTTCGTCAAGGGCGTCGTCAAGCTTGCGCCTGCGCTGGCCGAGAAAGTCGCTCCGGGCGATACCGTCTTCGTCTACGCCCGCGCCGCCCAAGGCCCGCCGATGCCCTTGGCGATTGTGCGCAAGCGGGCGGGGGAGCTGCCGGTTGCCTTCGACCTCGACGAGTCGATGGCGATGGCGCCCGGCATGTCCCTGGCGAACTTCCCCGAGGTCGTGGTCATGGCGCGCGTCTCCAAGAGCGGGAGCGCGACGCCGCAAAGCGGCGACCTGGAGGGGGCTACCGCCCCGATCAGAGTCGGTCAGGCCGGGCTCGAAGTCATCATCGATCGGGTACGGCCCTGAAACAAGCGCGCGTCCGCGCGCAGCCTAACCGCGGGAGCCGTCCGACGAAACGCTAGAAACCCGGCGCAGCTCGAAGGCGGTCCACAGCGCCAGCGCCAGAAAAACGGCCGCACCGCCCTGGTGGGAGGCGGCCACCGCTACCGGTATGCGCAGCAGCACGGCCGCAATCCCGAGACCGACCTGCACACCGAGCCACGCCAACAGCAGCGTGCTTGCGAGCCGCACGGCGCCGTTGTCGACGCGACGGCGCACCAGCCACCACAGCACGGGAACGGTGAAGATCAGAAGCCAGGCGAACAGCCGGTGGTTGAACTGCACGGTCGCCATGTTGTTGAACAGGTTCGACCACCATGGCTCCAGCATGAAGATTTCCGGCGGCACGAAGTGCCCGTTCATGAGCGGGAACGTGTTGTATGCCAGTCCGGCGCGGATGCCGGCAACGAACCCGCCGGTCAGCACCATCATCGCCACCAACCCGACGACGGCGTAGGCAACCCTTTTGGGAAGACGGGCATCTTCGCGTACCGGTCCGCGATAAGGCGGGCGTGCCAGCGACAGCGCCAGCCAAAGCGCGGCGGCGAGGATCAGGAAGGCCAGCGACAGGTGCAGCGTGAGCCGGTACTGGCTGACGCGGGGATCGTCCACCAGGCCGCTCGCCACCATGAACCAGCCGACGGCGCCCTGCAGCCCCCCCAGTAAAAACAGCGCAACCAGCCAGCCGCCCATGCCGCGCGGCACCTGCCGCGTGGCGAAGAAGTACAGCAACGGCAACAGGTAGGCGAGCCCGATGACGCGGCCCAGCAGCCGGTGCGCGTACTCCATCCAGAAGATGGGCTTGAAGTCCTCGATCGTCATGTCGAAGTTGCGCAGCCTGAATTCGGGCGTGAGCTGGTACTTCTCGAACTGCGCCTGCCAGTCGGCATCGCTGAGAGGCGGCACCGTGCCGATGAAAGGCTCCCACTCCGTGATCGAGAGTCCGGAATGGGTCAGGCGAGTGACGCCGCCCAGCACGATCATCGCGAAGACGAGCAGGCAGATCGTGAACAGCCACGCCGCGACGCGGCGACGGGCCCGATGCTCTTCCGGTGCGCTCGCAACGCTGACGGGGCTGGCGGCCGCCGCCGGCGCGGCAGGGTCGGATGGCAGGGGAGGCGAGGCGGACATGTCGGTTCGGTCTGACGTTGGCTCTGAGCTGCGGGGACTCGTGGAGTTCCCGGCGACGATCACTTCACCCGCAGCAGACGCTGCCGTTCCCGCTCCCAGTCGCGGTCACGTTCGGCCTCGCGCTTGTCGTGCTGCTTCTTGCCGCGGGCGAGCCCGATTTCCAGCTTGATGCGGCCGTTGCGGTAGTGCAGGTCCAGCGGCACCAGCGTATAGCCGCGCTGCTCCACTTTGCCGATCAGGCGCCGGATCTCCTCGGCGTGCAGCAGCAGCTTGCGCGTGCGCGTGGGATCGGGGGTGACGTGCGTGGAAGCGGTCGGCAGCGCGCTGACGTGGCAGCCGATCAGGAAGACCTCGCCGCCGCGGACGACGACGTAGGCCTCCTTGAGCTGGACGCGGCCGGCGCGGACCGCCTTGACTTCCCAGCCCGCGAGCGCGAGGCCGGCCTCGAGGCGCTCCTCGATGAAGTAGTCGTGAAACGCCTTCTTGTTCTGGGCGATCGTCACGGGATGAGATTCCGGTGAAAATCCGCTATTTTAGCGGTTTTTTCGCGCGCTCCAGGCTGACGCCAGGGCACGCCTTCCCGGCATGGCAGAAGTCCAGCGCTCCGTGATCGTCCCGTACTCGGCCGAGCAGATGTACGAGCTCGTCGACAAGGTCGAGCTGTATCCGGAGTTCATGCCATGGTGCGGCGGAGCGTCCGAGACGCCGGTCGAGGACGGTCGCTCGCACGCCAGCATCACCATCGACTTTCACCACATCCGGCAGAGCTTCACGACCGAGAACGTCAAGCGGCGACCGGAACTGATCGAGGTGACGCTGCGCCACGGGCCCTTTCGGCAGCTCGACGGCCACTGGCGCTTTCAGCCGCTTTCCGAGGCGGCGTGCCGGGTCGAATTCCGGCTGCACTACGAATTTGCCCACAGGATGCTGGAGAGAATGGTGGGCCCGGTTTTTCACCGCATCGCGAACAGCTTCGTCGATGCGTTCATCCGGCGCGCCGAGCAGGTGTATGGGGCCCGATGAGCGCGGAAATCGACGTGGAAGTGGTCTACGCGCTGCCGGCGGTGCAACGGCTGCGCCAGCTGCGGCTGCCGGCGGGGAGCACCGTACGCGAAGCGATCGCGCGCTCGGGACTGCTCGAGGAGTTCCCGGAAATCGACCTGGCGCAGAACAAAGTCGGCGTGTTCGGCAAGCTCGTCAAGCTCGATGCGCCGCTGCGGGAGCGCGACCGCGTGGAGATCTACCGGCCGCTGATCGCAGACCCGAAGGAAATCCGGCGCCAGCGTGCCGCCGAAGGCAAGGTTATGAAGAAAGGCGGCGGCGAACTGCCGCCGGCGGATGAGTGAGGGGAGTAAAGCCGACGCGCGGGATTCGCGGTTCAAGACCTGCCGGGACTGCACCAGCGCTCGACCTCGCGCTGCCAGCGCTCGATTTCGCGGACGCGCTCCTCGTCGCCGACGTATTCCCGCTCGCCCTGCGCGTTGAACCGGACCACCCGCCCGCCCTCGGTGTAGGTGTTCAGGTTTCCCCGCGCGTTGCGGCAGTTCTGGGCGCGCATGTCCGCTTCCTTCTGGGCCTTGGCCGCGGCTTCGGCTTCCTCGGCCTTGCGCTGCCGGTACTCGAGCTCCTGCTCCTTGATCGTCTTCTGCGGCGCGGGCGAGGCAGTGGCCGCGGGCGCCGGCGCGGAAACGGCGCCTTTCATGGTGGTGGATTTTTGGGCGGCATTGGGGGGCGGGCGATCCGAATAGTGGACCTTGCCCTGGGAATCCACCCATTTGTAGAGCTCCGCGCCGGCCGGAAGGGTCAGGCACGCCAAGATCACCGCCAGAATCGCATGTCTCATCGTCTGTTCGCTCCGAGCGCTGCGGCCGCCGAGACGGGGTCCGCCATGGACTTAAAAACTTAAACGTTTTATTCCCTTTAGTCAAATTGTTGCGTGACTTACTTAAAGCGGTGCTTCAGTTTTACGCAGTGGGGCTGGTCCTCTATAATTCGCGTTTTGTGAAAGGTCCTGCCCGATGCGCCTGATTGGCAAGGCTCTCACCTTTGACGATGTCCTGCTGGTTCCCGCCCACTCCACCGTCCTGCCCCGCGAAGTCAGCCTCGCCACGCGGCTGACCCGCGAAATCCGCCTCAACATCCCGCTGGTTTCCGCCGCGATGGACACGGTGACGGAGGCCAATCTGGCGATTGCGATGGCCCAGGAGGGCGGAATCGGCATCGTCCACAAGAACATGACCGAGCGCGCGCAGGCGCAGGAGGTCCTCAAGGTCAAGCGCTTCGAGAGCGGGGTGGTGAAGGATCCGATCACCATCTCGCCTGACATGACGGTGCGCGACGTGCTCGTCCTTACGCGCGAGCACAAGATCTCCGGGCTGCCCGTGGTGCAGGGGACGAAGGTGGTGGGCATTGTCACCAACCGGGACCTGCGCTTCGAAAGCAAGCTGGATCAGCCCGTGCGCAACATCATGACGCCGCGGGAGCGGCTCGTGACCGTTCCCGAGGGGGCGCCGCTGGAGGATGCGATGGCCCTGATGCACCAGCACCGACTAGAGCGGGTGCTGGTGGTCAACGGCGAGTTCGAGCTGCGCGGCCTGATCACGGTAAAAGACATTCTCAAGTCCAGCGAGCATCCGGACGCGTGCAAGGACGCACAGGGCCGGCTGCGCGTCGGCGCCGCCATCGGCGTCGGGGAGGGCAGCGAGGAGCGGGCGGCGGCTCTCGTCGAGGCAGGCGTGGACGTCATCGTCGTGGATACCGCGCACGGCCACTCCCAGGCGGTGCTCGACCGCGTGCGCTGGGTGAAGGGTAACTACCCGCAGGTGCAGGTCATCGGCGGCAACATCGCCACCGCCAAGGCCGCGAAGGCTCTGGTCGAGCACGGCGCGGACGGCGTCAAGGTCGGCATCGGCCCGGGCTCGATCTGCACCACGCGGATCGTGGCGGGTGTCGGCGTGCCGCAGATCACGGCGGTGGCCGACGTCGCCAAGGCGCTGAGGGGATCGGGCGTTCCACTGATTGCCGACGGCGGCATCCGCTACAGCGGCGACATCGCCAAGGCCATCGCCGCCGGCGCCAACGCCGTCATGCTGGGCGGCCTGTTCGCCGGCACCCACGAGTCGCCCGGCAAGATCGAGCTGTTTCAGGGCCGCTCCTACAAGACCTATCGCGGCATGGGCTCCCTGGCCGCGATGCAGCAGGGCTCGAGTGACCGCTATTTCCAGGACGCCGAAATGTCTTCCGACAAGCTGGTGCCCGAAGGGGTCGAAGGCCGCGTGCCCTACAAGGGTCCGGTCGTCAACGTCATCCACCAGCTGATCGGCGGCGTGCGCTCGTCGATGGGCTACTGCGGCTGCGCCAGCATCGACGAGATGCGCGAGAAGGCCGAGTTCGTGGAGATCACCACGGCCGGCGTGCGCGAATCGCATGTGCACGACGTGCAGATCACCAAGGAAGCGCCCAACTACCAGGTGGAGTAGACGAGCCGTGTCCACGGTGGCCAAACCCGCGCCCGAGGCGGCTCCCGCGCCGCGTGCGCTGCACGACCGCATCCTCATTCTCGACTTCGGGTCGCAGTACACGCAGCTCATCGCGCGCCGGGTCCGCGAGCAGCGGGTCTACTGCGAGATCCATCCCTGCGACGTCGACGACGCGTTCATCCGCGAGTTCGACCCGCGCGGCGTCATCCTTTCCGGCGGGCCCGCCTCGGTCTACGAGCACGAGACGCCGAAGGCGCCGGAGGCCGTGTTCCGCCTCGGCGTCCCGGTGCTCGGCATCTGCTACGGCATGCAGACGATGGCCGCGCAGCTCGGCGGCCAGGTGGAGAGCTCACGCGTGCGCGAATTCGGGTACGCCGAGGTGCGCGCGCGGGGGCACTCGCAGCTGCTCAGGGACATCGAGGACCGGAGCACGCCGGAAGGCCACGGCATGCTGGACGTCTGGATGAGCCACGGCGACAAGGTCATCGGCCTGCCGCCGGGGTTCAAGGTGATCGCCAGCAACGCCTCTTCGCCGATCGCGGGCATGGCCGATGAGGAACGCGGCCTCTACGGCCTGCAGTTCCACCCCGAGGTCACGCACACGCTGCAGGGCAAGGCGATCCTCGAGCGGTTCGTGCACGTCGTATGCGGGTGCGGCAGCGACTGGAACATGCCGGACTACGTCGAGGAGGCGGTCGGCCGCATCCGCTCCGAGGTCGGGCCGGACGAGGTCATCCTCGGGCTTTCCGGCGGCGTCGACTCGTCGGTGGCGGCGGCGCTGATCCATCGGGCCATCGGCGACCAGCTGACCTGCATCTTCGTCGACACCGGGCTGCTGCGCCTCAACGAGGCCACGCAGGTCATGGAAACCTTCGCCAAGCACCTCGGCGTGAAGGTGGACATGGTGGACGCCTCCGCTCGCTTCATGGCGGCGCTCGCGGGCGTCGATGACCCCGAGCAGAAGCGCAAAATCATCGGCCGCGAGTTCGTGCACGTATTCCAGGAGGAGGCCGAAAAGCTCCAGGGCGCGCGCTGGTTGGCGCAGGGAACGATCTACCCCGACGTGATCGAGTCGGCCGGCGCCAAGACGAAGAAGGCGCACACGATCAAGTCGCACCACAACGTCGGCGGCCTGCCGGAGACGCTGCATCTGAAGCTGCTCGAGCCGCTGCGCGAGCTGTTCAAGGACGAAGTGCGCGAGCTCGGCGTCGCGCTCGGCCTGCCGCCGGAGATGGTCTACCGCCACCCGTTCCCGGGCCCCGGACTCGGCGTGCGCATCCTCGGCGCGGTGAAACGCGAGTACGCCGACATCCTGCGCGAGGCCGACGCGATCTTCATCGACGAACTGCGCGCCGCCGGCTGGTACGACCGCACCTCGCAGGCGTTCGCGGTGTTCCTGCCGGTGCGATCGGTGGGCGTCATGGGCGACGGCCGCACCTACGAGTACGTCGTCGCATTGCGGGCCGTGGAGACGCAGGACTTCATGACCGCACGCTGGGCGGAGCTGCCCCACACGCTGCTCTCGAAGGTGTCGAATCGGATCATCAACGAGGTGCGCGGCGTCAACCGCGTCGTCTACGACATCTCCGGCAAGCCGCCCGCCACGATCGAGTGGGAGTAGGGCGGCGCGGTTCACCGCCGACCCGCTGCAGGCGCCGACCAACGCTGCATTGAATCCGGATGCTTTCGCTTTCTTCGATCGTTGCGATCCTCGCGGGTACCGTGCTGCTGGTTTTCGGCCGTCGGCTGTTCTGGCTGGCGGTCGCGATCCTCGGTTTTCTCGTCGCCCTTGAGTTCGCGCGCGAGCTCGCCGTCGGACAGCCGCAGTGGGCCGTGTGGGCCATCGGCATCGGCGCCGGGCTCGTCGGTGCCGTGGCCGCAATCTTTCTGCAGCGGATCGCGTTCGGGCTGGCGGGCCTTTACGGCGGCGCGTATCTGGCCCTCTTTGCCGTGCATTCGCTCGGCTGGCCGATCCCGGAACTCGTGGTGCTCCTCTTCGGCGGCGCCATCGGTGCGGTGGCTGCGGTGCTGCTCACCGATTGGGCGATCATCGGCCTGACTTCGCTGATCGGCGCCGGGTTGATCGTCGGCACGCTCGCCCTCGATCCCGTCATCGGCGCGGTGGTCGCGGCGGCGCTCGCGGCCGCCGGGATGGTCATCCAGGGACGCGCGCTGCGCGGGTCCGGGGTCCCGCCGTCCGATGCGCCTCTCCGATGAATACGCCGCCGGGTGCGGTCGGACCCTGGACCCATTACCGTAAAGCGCAGCGATCAGCACCCCTTTTCTCAAGACGCTTTTCGGACGCCCGGAGTCCGAGCTCCTCGCGATGAGTCCGTGAGCCAGCGCGCATGCGCGCGCCGCGGGCATGGCATAAAATCACGCAGGAGTCCCATCACCGGTCGCACGCGCCACCCGAGTCCCAGCCGCATGTCAGAAGAAAAGACCATCGATCCCAGCATCCCCGCGGACCTCGAGGAGCACCGCCTGCGCCTGCGCCACCTGCGTCCGGAGGACTACGACGACGTCGCCGGAATCATGGCGGCCGCCTACGCCGGGATCACCGGGCCCTTCGGCGGCGCGATCTCGCGCGACAAGTTCCTGGCCCAGGTGGGACGGTTTCCCGAGGGGCAGATCTGCATCGAGGACCATGGCCGGGTGGTCGCCGCGGCGATGGGACTGATCGTCGATTACGAACGCTTCGGCGACAGCCACACCTACGCCGAGATCACGGGCAACGGCTACTTCACGACCCACGATCCCAACGGCGACGTGCTCTACGGCACCGACGTCTTCGTGAACCCCGACTACCGCGAGATGCGCCTTGGCCGACGCCTCTACGACGCCCGCAAGGAGCTTTGCCGCAAGCTCAACCTGCGCGCGATCATCGCCGGCGGCCGCATTCCGGGCTACGACGAGCACGCGTCCGAGCTGCGTCCGCACGAGTACATCGAGCGCGTCGACCGCCGCGAGCTGCACGACCCGGTGCTATCGTTCCAGTTGGCGAACGATTTCCAGGTCCGGCGCGTGATCCGCGGCTACCAGCCCGGCGACCTCGAGTCGCAGGGCTACGCCACGCTGGTCGAGTGGGAGAACATCTACTACCAGGCCCGCAAGCGTCCGGTGGTGGGCGGCCAGAAGAACATGGTGCGCATCGGCACCGTGCAGTGGCAGATGCGCCGGGTCGACTCGGTGGACGAGCTGCTGCACCAGGTGGAGTTCTTCGTCGACGCCGTGGCGGACTACAAGGCGGATTTCGTCGTCTTCCCCGAGTTCTTCAACGTCCCGCTGATGGCCATGGTCGATCAGGCCAACTCCGTCGAGGCGATGCGCGCGATGGCGGTCTACACGGAGCAGCTGGCGCTCGAGATCGAGAAGATGGCGGTGCGCTACAACATCAACATCATCGGCGGCAGCATGCCCGTGTACGAGGAGCCGCACCTCTACAATGTCGCCTATCTGTTCCGCCGCGACGGCACCCTCGACACCCAATACAAGCTCCACATCACGCCGACCGAGCGGCGGCTGTGGAACCTGACCGGAGGCGACCGGCTCAAGGTGTTCGACACCGACGCCGGCAAGATCGGCATCCTGATCTGCTACGACGTCGAGTTCCCCGAGCTGGCGAGGCTGCAGGCGGCGCGCGGGATGCAGCTCCTGTTCGTGCCGTTCTGGACCGAGACCAAGAACGGCTACCTGCGGGTGCGGCGCTGCGCGCAGGCGCGGGCGATCGAGAACGAATGCTACGTCACCATCAGCGGCAGCGTCGGCAACCTGCCCAAGGTCGACAACGTCAACGTCCATTACGCGCAGACGGCGGTATTCGCTCCGTCCGATTTCGCGTTCCCGCATGACGCGGTGGTCTCCGAGAGCACCCCCAACACGGAGACCATGCTGATTGTGGACGTCGATCTGGCCAAGCTCACCGAGCTGCGCAACGCCGGTGGCGTGCGGAACACGCTGGACCGGCGCCTCGACCTGTACCGGCTGGACTGGATCGGCGGGGACTAGAGCGGCTTGGACCAGGACGAGCGGTTCATGCGGGAGGCGCTGCTGCTGGCGCGCGGCGCCGCGGATGCCGGGGAGGTGCCGGTGGGGGCGGTGGTGGTGCGCGGCCATGAGGTCGTGGGCCGGGGCTGGAACCGTCCGATCGGGCGCTGCGATCCTACGGCGCACGCCGAGATCGAGGCACTGCGCGAAGCGGCGGCACGAGCCGGCAATTACCGGCTTCCGGACTGCGACCTATACGTGACCATCGAGCCGTGCGCGATGTGCGTGGGCGCAATGCTCCACGCCCGCATCCGGCGGCTGGTCTACGGTGCCGCGGATCCCAAGACCGGCGCCTGCGGCAGCGTCGTTGATGTGACGGGCGAATCCCGGCTCAACCACCACACCGAGGTAACCGGTGGCGTCCTGGCGGACGAGTGCGCGTCGCTGATGTCCGGGTTCTTCAAATCGAGGCGGAAGAACAGGGAGGAAACATAAGAATCGTTGTCAAAATAAGCTCGCAAGTGTTGGAATTATTGGACGAAAACGGCGCAATGCTAACGTCCTATGCGGTTTCGACTGCGGCCCGCGGGCCGGGCGAACAGTCCGGCAGCTTTTGCACGCCGCAAGGCCTGCATTACGTTCGGGCCAAGATCGGGGGGGGACAACCGGTCAATGCCGTATTCGTCGGCCGGCGACCGACAGGGGAGGTTTACAGCCCCGGACTCGCCGCAGATCACCCCGGACGGGACTGGATCCTGACCCGGATTCTCTGGCTCTGCGGCCGCGAGCCGGGCGTCAACCGGCTCGGCAGCGTGGACACCATGCGCCGCTTCATCTACATCCACGGCAGCCCGGACGACGTGGCGATGGGGGTCCCCGGATCGCACGGATGCATCCGCATGCGTAACGCAGACATCTTGGAGCTTTTCGAGCGCGTGACGGTCGGCACGCCAGTCGAAATCCTCGCCTAGCCTCCGAACCGCATGCTGCGCAACACAGGGTGCAGCAAACACGTTAACCATCGGAATATAAAAAATTATTTCAAGAAGGGCAGACCGCGAAACCGCATACATTGTGCATTGCGCCAATATGAGGTAGAGTCCTCGACTAACTTGGGGTCATCGGTTTCCGCGATGCGGAAAAACCACTCAAGCCCGCCCAAGACTCTGAATGCGAGGAGACAATGAAACTTGCGGGTAAGGTCTGCGTGATCACCGGTGCGGGGCGCGGCATCGGCAGGGCGACCGCCGTGAAGTTCGCCGGCGAGGGCGCCAAGGTCGTGGTCTGCGACGTCTCGCCCGAGTGGATCGACGAGGCGGTGAACGAGATCCGCGAGATGGGCGGCGAGGCCGTCGGCCATTACGTCGACGTGCGTGACCGTGGCACCGTCGAGAAGATGGTCGAGCAGGTGGTGGCCAAGTACGGGCGCATCGACTGCCTGGTGAACAATGCCGGGATCGTCCGCGACGCCCAGCTCAAGAACATGAGCGACGAGCAGTTCGACCAGGTCATCGAGATCAACCTCAAGGGCGTCTACAACTGCACCAAGGCGGTCGTCGACGTCATGCTCAAGCAGCAGTCCGGCGTCATCCTCAACACGTCGTCGGTGGTGGGCCTGTACGGCAACTTCGGCCAGACCAACTACGCGGCCAGCAAGTCGGCCGTGATCGGCATGGTGAAGACCTGGGCGCGGGAACTGGGCCGCAAGGGCATCCGCGCCAATGCCGTCTGCCCCGGCTTCATCGCCACGCCGATCCTGAATTCGATGCCGGAGCGCGTGCTGGCGGCGATGGAGGAGAAGGTGCCGCTGGGTCGCCTCGGCAAGCCCGAGGAGATCGCCGCGACTTTCGCGTTCCTCGCCTCCGACGATGCCGCCTACATCAACGGCGCCGTGATCGAGGTTAGCGGCGGCATGTCGCTGTAACCGCCGGACGCCCCGCAAAAACGCCCCGGCCCGCCGGGGCGTTTTCGCTGGCGCTTCTTCGGTAGCGCACGTCGACGTCGCGCACGCGGATGGGACCGACCCACTCCAGTAGCGGCAGCAGGTCGGACATCAGCGGCGGCGAGCAGGGCCAGCAGGCGGCGCGATGACCACGACGCGCGGTGATCACGGCTTCGCGGGGCATGCGGCGAGCGGCCCCGTCAGGAAGAGAACAGTGCCGCGATCGAACCGGCGTCGGGATGCGGCACGACCTTGCGCTCCGTCACCAGCGCAGTCACCAGCGCCGCCGGCGTGACGTCGAACGCCGGATTGCGCACGGCGATCTCCGGCGGCGCCCAGCGCATGCCGCCGTAGCCGGTCACCTCCGCAGGCGGGCGCTCCTCGATCGGAATCTCGGCGCCGCTGGCGATGGCGCGGTCGATGGTGGAGAGCGGGCAGGCAACGTAGAACGGCACCGCGTGCCGCTGCGCCAGCACCGCCAGCGTATAGGTGCCGATCTTGTTGGCGACGTCGCCGTTCGCGGCGACGCGGTCGGCCCCGACGACTACCGCATCGATCTCGCCGCGGCTCATCAGAAAGCCGGCCATGTTGTCGGTGATCAGCGTCGCGGGGATGCCCTCGGTGGTGAGCTCCCACGCGGTCAGCCGCGCGCCCTGCAGAAAGGGCCGCGTTTCGCATGCGTAGACCGACAGCCGCTTGCCCGCTTCACAGGCGGAGCGGATGACGCCGAGCGCCGTGCCATGGCCAGCCGTCGCCAGCGCGCCGGCGTTGCAATAGGTCATTACCCGCGCCAATTCGGGCAGCAGCGCCGCGCCCAGCTCGCCCATGCGGCGGTTGGCCGCGACGTCCGCCTCGCGGATCGCGTGCGCTTCGGCCAGCAGGGCGGCGGCGACGCGTTCCGGCGGCGAGCTTTCGTCCTGCGTTTCGACGACGCGGCGCATCCGCGCCAGCGCCCAGAACAGGTTCACTGCGGTCGGCCGGCTCTGAGCGAGCCGGGCCTGCGCGAGCTCCAGTGCGGCGTCCATTTCCGGCCGCGAACCATGCGCGTGCTTCAGCGCCTCGAGGGCGACGCCGTACGCCGCCGCGCACCCGATCGCCGGCGCGCCGCGCACGACCATGGCGCGGATCGCGTCCGCCACCTCAGCGGCATCGCGGCAGGCTACGTACTCGAAGGCCATCGGCAATCGCCGCTGGTCGATGAGCTCGATCCGGTCGCGCGCCCAACGCAGCGTCTCGACGACCGGGGCCGGCATCGTCGTGCTCACGGGGCGGCGTCCTCCGTGGCGCTCGCCACCGGCGAGCGCGCGAGCACCGGGGCGAAGGCCTCGCGCCACGACTCTTCGTCATCGGCTGCGTAAAGATGGTCGACCCCGCCGAACGTCGCCACCGTCAGCGCCAACGCCCGCTGCGCCGGCATGCCGGTGTCGAGCGCGAGCCACGACTGCGCAGACGCGGCATCCGGCGGGGCCGGGGAGGAGGAAGCGACAGCGCAGCCACTCGCCAGCAGACGCGCTGCCAGCGTCGGGTCCCGTCGTGCTGCCGCAGGGCAGATCACCGCCACGTGCCCGGCGAACGGCCGAGCCTGCGCGGCAGTGCGCCGGAACGCCGTCTCGAAGCCGCCGTACTCGAGCTCGGCCTCGGCAATGGCCGCCGGCGGCGCCGAGCGATAGGCGTCGTGCGCCGCCGCACGCGAGATAATCTCGATGTCGTGCCGGTAGACCTCCGCAGCCATGGCGGCGTGGGACGCGCTGACGCCCAGCGCGCAAACGCCCAGCTGCGGATCGACCACCACGCGCGGCGAGGCGTCGAGCGCGGCGGCGTCCGCGGGCGGCAGCGCCGCGTTCAGGTAGCTGCGGTAGTTGGCGACGAAGCGGGCTACGTCGCGGCCGATGAGCGGCACGCGGCGCGTGAAGATGGCGTGTTGCGGCGTCGCCGGTCCCTGCTGCGAGACCTCGTGCAGGTCCGGCCGCCGGCAGAAGGCGAGCGCGACGGGGCTGCGGTCGACGCGCAGGATCAGCGGGAAGCCGGCGGCCCGGCTGATCTCGGCGCGCAGGTCCGCGACCGCCAGCGGGACCGCGTCGCCGCCCGGGTTGGCTGCGCAGGACAAAGTCCACGCGCCGCGGGCCTTGAGATAGTCCTCCGCCAGCGTCACGAGGCGCAGCAGGTTTTCGTAGGAAGCCCGCGCCGACTCGCCGAACGCCACCACGCCGTGGAACTGCAGGATCAACCCGATGGTGCGCCCGGTCCCGCGACGCGCGTAGACGTCCCGGCAGGCCCGGGCCAGCGAGAATCCGGAATGCCGATACGGCACGGCAGGCGCGAGCTCACCGTACACCGCGTCGATCACTTCATCGGAGCGCGCGCAATTCGCCAGCGCCAGCACGCTGTCGGCATGGGCGTGATCGACATAGGCGAACGGCAGCGCCGCGTGCAGCAGCGTCTCGATCGAAGGTTTCGGCGCGCCGGGCCGCAGCACCATCGTCGCGAGCGCCTCGTACATCGCGGCGTTCGTCAGAGGCGCCCCGTCCAGCAGCCGGCGGGCGGCGGCGAGATTTATCGGCGTGAAATCGTCCGCCTCGACCCGCGCCAGATCCGTACCGCTGCCTTTGACGAACAGGGCCTGCGTCGCCCCGGGACCGGGCGACTCGCGTACCTTCACCGACGTGTTGCCGCCGCCGAAGAGCACCAGCGCCGGATCGCCGCCGAGCAGGCGCGACGCGTAGACCCGCGGACCAAGGGGGCCGGGGAAGCGTGCGGCGGCATCGTCGCGCCAGAGGGAATCCATGCGGGGAACCGGGCAGGGCGAGCGGCTATTATAGGCGTAGAAACGCAGGCACCGACCCGTGACCGGCTACACCGTGCGACTCACCGACTGGGCGACCGATGGCGAGCGGCTCGCCGCCGTTCGGCGCGAGGTATTCGTGCGCGAGCAGCGCGTGCCGGAGGAACTGGAATGGGACGGCGCCGATGCCGCGTGCGTGCATGCGATCGCCGAGGACGTTCAGGGCAGGGCGATCGGCACCGCGCGGTTGCTGCCCGATTGCTCGATCGGCCGCATGGCCGTGCTGGCCGCCTGGCGCGGCCGCGGCGTGGGCGACACGCTGCTGCGCTGCATGCTGGAAGCGGCGCGCCGGCGCGGCGACGCCGAGGCGACGTTGCATGCGCAGACCCATGCCTGCGGCTTCTACGAGAGGCACGGCTTTCGGCGCCGCGGCGCGGAGTTCATGGAGGCGGGAATCCCGCACGTCGGGATGGCTAAAAGCCTCCGTTGACGGTCAGCGTGCCGCTCGCCGCGCCGGGGGCGACGAGCCCGCCATCGCGTGCCGCACGGTACCGACGCGGACGCCGCCCGGACCGAAGGTCCGCTCGACGAAGGTGACCGTGCCGCCGCGTTCCACCAGCAGGACCGTCGAGGACCGCGTGCCGTAGGTGTCGGAGGCAATGAAGGCCGAGCCCAGCAGCCGCTCCCATTCGAGCCCGATGCCGGTGTCCGGCAGATCGTGATCGGCCGGCTGCGAGTGGTCCGCCAGCAGGTCCAGCAGGCCGTCGATCAGCGGCTCGCCGTCGCGGTCGAGCAGCCGGAACAGGCCGGCCTTGCTGCGCGCGACCTTCGGCCACGGCGTATCGAGCAGGTGGTTGCTGAGACCGTAGACACCCGCGGCGAGCGTGCGGGTCTCGCCGCCGCGGTTGGAGTGGTAGATCAGGGTGTCACGGCTGCCGACGATCAGGTTGTAGCCCGGGTACGCAGCATCGTGCGCCACGATGCGGCCCAGGTACTCGCCGGGCGTTTCGTCGCCGCGAAGATAATCCGCCACCAGCCCGCCCCGCGACGGCGCCCCCGGCGGCGGACGGCGGCCCTCACGGTAATTGGTGACCAGCGCGATGCGGCCGCTCGCCGTGACGCCGAGCCAGGTGCCGCCCGCCTGCAGATCGCGGCCGGCCAGCACCTCGGGCGCGTCGTCCCAGGGCGCCGCGGGCGCCGTCGGGCGATCGTAGAACTCGTCCCGGTTCGCCGCGACGATGACACGGTAGCGCGGGTGGGTGTCGAGGGCCAGCAGCGCGAGGCACATCGGCTTCAGCCCATGACGAAGCACTCGGTGCGGCGCCGGCTCCCGGGCTGCAACAACTCCTCGACCCGGTGCTCGGCAACCGCCGCGTCCAGCGCCGCCTCGAAATGCGGACCGTCCTCCACCTCTTCGTAGATCTCCATCCAGAGCAGGGGCTCGTCGCGCTTCACCAGCAGACGCCCGGCCACGCCCGTGCGGGCGTCCAGCGCGGAGTGCATCGCTTCGATCCGCGTGCGCAGCGCCGGCGCGTGCTCGGGGTCGACGCGATAGTAGACGTAGTACGCGAGGATCAGGTGGGCACCTGGTACGGCAATGGGCGGAACGTGAGCCGCGGCCCGTCGGGCGCCTTCCAGCGCACGTCGCCGGCCTCCGCGCTTGCCACCTGCACGACGGCCAGCGCGTCGAACCCGCCCTCCGGCGAGGGCGCGGCGTTGACGATCATGCCGCTGGCCTGATCGCCGGCGTCGGGGCTGTACAGCTCGTCGCCGGGCGCCGGCGGCGTCGGCGCCGCGATATGGGCGAGGAACATCCGCCGTTTCACCTTGCCGAGGTAGTGCGTGCGGGCGACGATCTCCTGTCCCGGATAGCAGCCTTTCTTGAAGCTCACGCCGCCGATGAGCTCCAGGTTCGCCATCTGCGGCACGAACTGCTCCTGCGTGGCGGCGGTCACGCGCGGCCAGCCGGCCCGGATGTCGAGCCAGTCCCAGGCGGCGTGCCCGGCGGGGGTCGCGGATTCGCCGAGGCGCTGCCAGACTGCCGGGGCCGTGTCCGGCGCCAGCACGAGCTCGAAACGATCCGCGGCGAGCCGCAGCAGCGTGCCGCGTTCCGTCCGCTCGACGCCGAGGGGCATGCCGGGCACGTCGCCAAACAGCGGGCGCAGCGCCGTGACGGCGGCCGGTCCGGCAATGCCGAGGCGGACGGTCGTTTCCGAGACGTCCTCCGCCTTGGCCTTGGACCGCAGGATGAACATCGAGAGCCGCTTGCGAATCGGCTCGGCGAGCTCGGCCGCGAGCTGCAGGAGGAAGCCGTCCGCATCCGTCCATACCAGCAGCGACGCCAGCATCCGTCCCTTGGCGGTGTTGTAGGAGGAGAACTGCGCCGCGTCGGCGGCGAGGTTGCGCACGTCGCTCGAGAGCTGCCCGTGCAGGAACTCGCGCGCGTCGTCGCCCGCGACGCGGAGCAGCCCGTAGTGCGACAGATCGCACAGCACCGTGCCGTTGCGCGCCGCCGCCAGCTCCTGCGCGGGGTCGGCGAAGGCCGCCACGCGCTCGCCCTCCAGCGCGGCGCCGTGAGCGAGCAGGAAACGCTTCCAGTCGGCATTCATGGTTTCAGGGTTGCAGGTTGCCCGCTGCCACAGAGCGCCGGCGACGAGGCCAAGTTCCCGGGCGCGCGCTCAGCCGCAAGCGCCCACGGCGCCGCAGGACGTGCAGAACTCGCAGCCGTCCTTCTTGATCACGGTGGCCGCACCGCACTCCGCGCAGCGCTTGCCGGCCATCGGCGGCTGCGCCACGAGGCCCGATTCCTCGCCGGGCGCCTCCGGTATCGCCAGCACGCCCATGCCTTTGACCGGGTGGCCGTCCTCGGTCAGGATGCCGAGCATGGCGTAGCGGTGAATCACCAGCCGGGCGATGTAGGCGATCGTGCTGGGGAAGTTCTCCTGTTTCTCCGAGCCCGGCACCCGCGCGAGAAAGTCGCCGCGCGGCTCCGAGTAGTTGAGCAGCTTGCGCAGCTTCATGCCGATCCAGGCCGGGT
>DATIUV010000032.1:0-5385 GCA_035466595.1 Pelomicrobium sp. | reverse complement strand
CGAACGACGCCGCGCCGGTCAGCGCGGAGACGCCGAGCCGCTTGAGGTAATCGACGTAGCTCTCGCGCACGGTGCCCACCACGCGATGCTGGTGTTCCCACGCCGCCGCCAGGTCGCCCGACAGCGCGCCGTTCACGCCGCGGGCCGCGTAGCCGGCGTTTTGCGCCACCAGCATCGCCGAGGCGTGCCAGGCCTTCTTCGGCACGCAGCCGCGGTTGAGGCAGGTGCCGCCCCAGACGCCCTTCTCGACGATCGCCACCGACAGCCCGCGCAGCGCGGCCAGCACCGCGGCGCGGTAGCCGCCGGGTCCCGAGCCGATCACCACCAGATCGAACTCACGCATGTCGCGCCTGCTCCTGTGCCAGCGCCGACTGGCGGCGCACGAACGAATCGACGTCGCCGGCCACCGGCGCCAGGTGGCGCAGCGGCTCGGAGACCGCGCCGATCAGCCGGTAATGGTCGACGTCCGGATAGATCTTCTCCTGCACCGGCACGCCGGCTTCGCGCAGCCGCGCCGCCAGCCGCTTCGTGTTGCGCGGGAGCACGGTGGTGTCCGCGTCGCCGGTCGCGAGCAGCGCAGGCGGCGCCTTCGGCGTGACGAAATTGACGGGCTGCGTCGCCGCGAGGTCCGGGGCGCCGCCGAAGATCTGCTGCAGGAGCGGGCCGCCGAGCGGCAGGAAGTCGTACGGCCCGGCCAGCCCGATGAGGCCGGCGAGCTGACGGGGATCGGCGCCTTCGGCGGCCAGGTACTTGCCGGCCAGCGCCACCATCGCCGCGTTGTAGGCGCCGGCCGAGTGGCCCATGACGAACACGCGGCGCGACGGCACGCCGGCGTCGCCCGCGTGGGCGAGCGCCCATGCCACCGCCGCCGCCGAGTCCTCGACGAACCCCGGGAAGACCACCTCGGGATAGAGGCGGTAGTCGGCGATCGCGACCGCGAAGCCGAGCGCCGAGAGCGCCTGGCCGACGAAGCGGTAGTCCTCGCGCCGGCCCGAGCGCCACGACCCGCCGTAGAAGAACACCACCAGCGCCGGCGCGCGGCCTGCCTCCGGCGCGTAGAGGTCGAGACGCCGGCGCTCGCCCTCTCCGTAGGCGATGCCGGCCTGCAGCCGGTAGCCTTCGGCGGGCGACAGGCCATTCACCACGGCGAGCGGCGAGCAGGCCGCGAGGCCCGCGGCGGGCGGAGCCGCCAGACGCTGCAGCGCGCGGCGGCGGTTCATCAGACGAGGAACAGCGTGGCGAGGCCGAGACAACACGCTGCGAAGCAGCTTGTTGCTGCGCAGGCTGACCTTGAGGTCATGCCGGAGCTACAACACGCTGCGAAGCAGCTTGTTGCTGCGCAGGCTGACCTTGAGGTCATGCCGGAGCTCAAGATGAAAAACCCGTCTCGCCTCATACGAGAAACAGCGTGGCAAGGCCGAGGAAAATGAAGAATCCTCCCGAGTCCGTGATCGCGGTGATCATCACGCTGGAGCCGGTGGCGGGGTCGGCGCCGAAGCGCGTGCGCAGCAGCGGGATCGCCACGCCCATCGTCGCCGCCAGCAGCAGGTTGAGCACCATCGCCGCCATCATCACCGCCGCCAGCGGCAGGCTGTGGTAGATCACCAGCGCGAACGCGCCGACCACCGCGCCCCACACCACGCCGTTCACGAGCGCGACCGAGATCTCCTTGCGGAAGAGCTTGCGCGCGCTGTCGCGCGAGATCTGGCCCAGCGCCAGCGCGCGCACGATCATGGTGATGGTCTGGTTGCCCGAGTTGCCGCCGATGCCGGCGATGATCGGCATCAGCGCTGCCAGCGCCGTGAGTTTGGCGATGGAATCCTCGAACACGCCGATCACGCGCGAGGCGATGAACGCGGTGACCAGGTTGATCGCGAGCCACGGCCAGCGGTTCTTCACGCTCTTCCTGACCGGCGCGAACAGGTCCTCCTCCTCCTTCAGGCCGCCGCGCTCGAGCTGCTCGCTGTCGGCCTCCTCGCGCATGAAGTCCACCACCGCGTCCACCGTGAGGCGCGCGATCAGCTTGTTGTCGGCCGCCACCACCGGCGCCGTGATCAGGTCGTAGCGCTCGAACGCGTTCGCCGCCTCGCGCGCCTTGTCCTCGGGATGGAACGTGATGATCTCGGCGGCCATGACGTCCTTCACCAGGGTCTCCGGGTCGTGCAGCAGCAGCCGCTGCAGCGGCAGCACGCCCTTGATCACGCCGCGGCGGTCGGCGACGAACAGCTTGTCGGTCTGGTCCGGGAACTCGTCCAGCCGTCGCAGGTAGCGCATCACCACTTCCAGCGTGATGTCGTCGCGCACGGTGATGACGTCGAAGTCCATCAGCGCGCCGACCGTGTCCTCAGGATAGGTCAGCGCCGACTGCAGCTGCGCCCGCTCTTCCAACGGCAGTGCCAGCAGCACGTCCTGCACCACCTCCGGCGGCAGGTCCGGCGCCAGGTCCGCCAGCTCGTCGGTGTCCAGCGTCTGCGCCGCCGCGCGGAGCTCCGCTTCGTCCATCGCCGCGATGAGGGACTCGCGCACGGCATCGGAGACTTCCAGCAGGATCTCGCCGTCTCGCTCGGCGCGCACCAGCTCCCACAACTGCAGGCGCTCGTCGAGCGGCAGCAGCTCGAGGATGCGGGCGACGTCGGCCGGGTGCAGGTCGTCCAGCTTGCGCTGCAGCTCCGTCAGGTGCTGGCGGTGGACAAGCTTCTCCACCAGGTCGTGGCGCGGCCCCTCGGTGCGGTGCACGAGGTTCTCGACCACGTGCTGCTTCTGGATGAGGTCGAGCACCTCCTGCAGCTCGGCACGGAGCGATTCGCTGCTGCGCTTCTTGTCTTCGGTCTCGCTCATGGGCTGCAAAGTGGAGGGAAAACTGCAAGGGATTCGCGATTTTAGAAGAATCCACCGGGCGGGTCGAACCGCGGGCGGTCGCGGCGACGGGATTCTGGCAACATATCCGCCGCGTGCGGCGTGCGCCGCACGCATGATCGGGAGACCGACGACCATGACCGCCCCCAGCCGTCCCGTCGGCGACAACGCCTGCTTCGCCGCTGCCGCGGGCCACGCCGCTGCCTTGCGCCTCCACCTCGTGCGCGCCGACGTCGTCGTCTGCCGCGCGCCACTGGCGCAGCCGGTGGTGACTTCATTCGGCGCGATGCGCGACCGGCCGGCGGTGCTGGTGCGGATCGAGGACCGCGACGGCGCCCACGGCTGGGGCGAGGCGTGGTGCAACTTTCCCGCCTGCGGCGCCGAGCACCGCGCGCGCCTGCTCGCGGAGGCCGTGCTGCCGGCCGCACTGGGACGCGCCCTGGCGTCGCCGTGGGCCCTGCACGCGGAGCTCGAAGCGCGGCTGCGGGTGCTCGCGCTGCAGACGGGCGAGCCCGGCCCGCTGGCGCAGGCGCTGGCGGCGCTCGACATCGCGCTGTGGGATCTCGCGGCGCGGCGCGCCGGCGTGCCGCTGGCCCGGCTGCTGCGGCCCGACGCGCCCGCCGCGGTGCCGGTCTACGCCAGCGGCCTCGATCCCGACGCGGCGCCGGGCCTGATCGCTTCGAGCCGCGCGGCCGGCTTCTCCCGCTTCAAGGTGAAGGTCGGCTTCGGTCGCGACCGTGATCTGTCCGCCGTGGCCGCGGCGCGAACGGCGCTTCGCGAGGGCGAGACGCTGCTGCTCGACGCCAACCAGGCGTGGGACCCGGCGACCGCCGCCGGCATGGCTCGCGCGCTCGAAGCGCACGCGCCGGCGTGGCTGGAGGAGCCGCTGCCGGCCGACGCGCCGGCGTCAGCGTGGGCCGCGCTCGCGCGCGCGACGACGATCCCGCTCGCCGCCGGCGAGAATCTGCGCGGCGACACGGCGTTCCGGGCAGCGCTCGCCGATGGCGCGATCGCGGTGATCCAGCCCGACGCGTGCAAGTGGGGCGGCGTCACGGGCTGCTTTCGCGTCGCCAGCGAAGCGCTCGCGGCCGGGCGCCGCTACTGCCCGCACTATCTCGGCGGCGGCATCGGACTGCTCGCCTCCGCCCACCTGCTCGCCGCCGCCGGCGGGGACGGCTGGCTGGAAGTCGACGTCAACCCCAACCCGCTGCGCGAGGGCCTGGCGCAGCCGTTCCCGGTCATCCGCGACGGCACGGCCGCCTTGCCTGCGGGGCCGGGGCTCGGCGTCGCGCCGGACGCCGGGGTGGTGCGACGCTTCACGGTGCTGCGGCTGGATCTGGCGGCGAACTGATTTGGCTGGTTCCTTACCGCAGAGGCGCTGAGACGCAGAGAGACCCCAGATCTTTCACCGCAAAGGACGCCAAGGGCGCGAAGGCAGTCCTTTTGCGCGTTTTCCTTGTTGCGTTCCTTGGCGTCCTTCGCGGTTCAGCATGATTGCGCCTTTCTCTGCGCCTCGGCGTCTCTGCGGTGAAGAGGCGCGCGTAGAACCCTAACCGCGCTCACCGCGGAAGGCGCGGAGGAAAAAACGGAAACGACTTTCTTGAGTTCCTTCGCGTCCTTTGCGCCCTTTGCGTTCAAGACTGCTCTTCTTGGGTTTCTCTGCGCCTCTGTGTCTCTGTGGTGAAAAAAGCCCTAGGGCACCTGCGCCGAAGGCATGCGCTCGAGGATGATGCCGGTCTTCTTGGCGAGCCACGGCGTGTCGCGGTTGCGGTCGTAGAAGCGCGGCTTCGGCACCATCGAGGCGAGGCGCGCCGCCTGCCAGCGGTCGAGCGCGGCGGCCGAGGTGCCGAAGTAATGCCGCGCGGCGGCCTCGGCGCCGAACACGCCGTTGCCCCACTCGATGACGTTGAGGTAGATCTCGAGGATGCGCCGCTTGTCCATCACCGCCTCCAGCATGACGGTGATGACCGCCTCCTGCGCCTTGCGCCACGGCGTGCGCTCGGGCGAGAGGAACAGGTTCTTCGCCAGCTGCTGGCTGATGGTGGAGCCGCCCGCGACCACCTTGCCCTGCTTCAGGTTTTTTTCCAGCGCGCGCTCCAGCGCGTCGAAGTCGAAGCCCTCGTGGTCGAGAAAACGCGCGTCCTCGGCCGCCACCACCGCGCGCTTGAGATGCGGCGAGATCTTCGCGTAGGGCACCCACTGGTGCTTCAGCGTCGCCTTCGGGTTCTTCTCCCGCAGCTCCTCGAGGCGCAGCGCCATGAACGCGGTCTCGCGCGGGTCGAACCAGTTCCACCACAGCACATGGGCGAAGAACCAGAGCTGATAGAGCAGCACGGCGCCCAGCGCGACGCCCGCGGCGCGCAGCCACCAGCGGCCGCGGCGAGCGCGTTTCGCCTTGCGGGGCGCGGCTCGGCGCTTCGAGCGCCCGGCGGCAGCTCGGCCGCCAGCGCGCGGATCACCGGCGCCGTCGCCGGGCGCACGCCGCGCCAGATGCGGTACGATTCCGCCGCCTGCTCCACCAGCATGCCG